>JANMNR010000048.1:0-5759 GCA_031368325.1 Pirellula sp. | reverse complement strand
GTCGTAACCAGCGATCCAACCCAGTCGATGGCTATCGCGGAGTCGCGAACCGGTCGAAGCTATATCATTCAAGGTCCACCGGGGACTGGGAAATCTCAAACCATCACCAACTTGATTGCCGACTTTGTTGCCCGAGGCAAGCGGGTCCTGTTTGTTTGCGAAAAGCGGGCGGCCATTGACGTTGTGTACGCTCGGCTCAAACAAAGTGGCCTAGGCTCGTTATGCTGCCTCGTTCACGATTCGCAGTCCGACAAGAGAGAGTTTGTACTGGACCTGAAAGCAACTTACGAGAGCTTTACCGCCCCACAAAGTACCGAGCCGAAAGCAAAGGCCAAAGCAAGAGGATCTCGCGATCAAATCTTGCACAAATTGAGCGAAGCGATCAAACCGCTTGAGCGATTCGAGCAGGCCATGGAAACGACGATCGACTCGCCTGATGGCAGCTTATCTCTCTCGATGCGAGAGCTTCTAGACCGATGCATCGCGAATCGCAAACAATGCCCGCAGTTGCCTCCAGAACAGTTGCAATCACTGCCGTCCGTGTCGCAATGGTGGCAACATCAGCCGACGTTGCATCGGATTCAAATCGATGTCGAGCATCTCATTCCGGAAAGAAAACTGAGTTGCCATCCGCTTCGCTCACTGCGTGCTTCGATTTCGCAAACCGAAAATTCAATCGAACAAGTGGGGCAACTGGCGCAGCAAGCGACAGACCAATTGGATCAGCTCGAACGCGCAATCCAGGCTAGTGGTATCCCATCGGAGCAATGGTCGACCTTGGATCGAGTCTCGCAGCTGCAGGAGTACCTCGAGTGGATTGCCGTGTTCGCAAATGCCGAAAACCTGCAGTTGCTTGACCCGCGTTCGCCTCGTACCAATCTCTACCGAACTGGGCAATCGAAACTTGTGAAGCTGCAAGCCGAGCTTGAGGACTGTCGGAGGCGAAACAAACGATGGAAAAAGAAACTCTCTGCCGAAGAAACGCGAACGGCCATCCCGCATGCTAAAGACTTCCAGTCTCGGATTACGCGTTGGATTTCGCCAGCTTGGTGGCGACTCCGCTCCGTATTGAATACCCAATACGACTTCTCGAACTTGTCGATCCAACCGACGTTTGTGCAAATTTTAGAGGAACTAGAACGGGAGCACTTGGCTGAATCGACCTTGCGAAAAGAGACCGAAGCGTTGACCACGGATCTGCAATTGCAACGCGGACCTGACGAGATACATGCCTGCCTACAACAGTGGGAGACTCGATTGCCCAAATTGCCCCCATGGCTTGTAACCATTCATCGCGCCCTGATGAAATCGACCAAGGCCATCGAGATCGTCCACCGCGGTCGCGAAGTCGGTTCGTGGCTTGCGAGTTTGCGGGATACTTGCGATAGCCTTCTGGAACTTTGGAACCATCATTCGCTCGCCTCGTTGCGATCGGAATTGAAAGGGATTCGAGCCCATTCGCACGAATCGCCGCGGGTTGCCAATTTGCTGGGTCGGCTCGACACCTTGCCCGCCAGGATGAACGAACTGTTGCGCACTTCGGACTATACCATCGCGCAGTTGGAATCCGCGGTCGACGCGCACACTTGGCAGCAATGGTTGCAGTCGGAACCCGAGATCGAGCGTTTTACATCGCTTGAACAGGCAGCCAATGTTGAGCGGCTGGAGCAATCGATTGATCCATGGATGGCAAAAAACGCAGAGGAGATTTGCAATCGAACTCGAGAGCGTTTTCTGGACCGAATGAAACCCAACGCGAAAGACGCGGCGTTCACCAAGCGATATCAACAGGGGAGAAAGACACTCGAGCATGAGTTCGGCAAGAGCATGCGGTACCGCGCGATTCGCGATTTGGTCGATGGCGATAGCGGACTGGTGGTTCAAGATTTGAAACCGATTTGGTTGATGAGCCCGCTGAGCGTTTCGGATACGCTGCCGCTGCATACGCAGTTTGTCGATGTCGTGATCTTTGACGAGGCCAGCCAAGTGCGTTTGGAGGAATCCATTCCGACCCTGTTTCGAGGAACGCAAACGATCATTGTTGGCGATACGATGCAGCTGCCACCAACTAATTTCTTCGCCCACCGGACCTCTGAGGAGGAGCTCGAATCGTCCCGAGAGTCAGGCGAGATTGAGCCCGAGGAGAACGCAACCGCTTTCGACCTGAGCAGTGATAGTTTGCTAAGCCATTCGGGCAAGTCAATGGAATCCACGATGCTTGGCTGGCACTATCGCAGCCGCAGCGAGTCCTTGATCAGCTTTTCGAACTGGGCGTTCTACGATGGCCGACTATTGACAGTGCCTGACCCACGCATTGCACCGACCGCAACGACCGCAACCGGTTCCAACGACGCGAACGCAGCCAGCGAATCAAACATCGACCTCGCGGTGCGAGAGAGAAGCCCAGCATACCGAATCGACGGACCGACGAGCCAGAGCCCAGCGCATTGGCTAAGCAGACCGTTGTCCTATCACTATCTCAAGGATGGCTGTTACGAAGAGCGTTGCAATCGTCGCGAGGCAGAGCACATTGCGGATTTGGTCGCAAGATGGTTGGCAGAGGAGTCGGGGCTAAGTCTAGGCATCATCGCTTTTTCGGAAGCTCAGCAGACCGAAATCGAACGTGCGCTTGAGGAGCGAGCACGCAACGACGAGTCGTTTAGAACACGGTATGAATTGGAACTACAGCGGGAGGAGAACGGCCAGTTTGTGGGCCTGCTGGTCAAGAACTTGGAGAACATCCAAGGGGACGAACGGGACATCATTTTGTTGAGCGTGTGCTATGGCCCAACGCAGTCGAAGAAGATTGCGATGAACTTTGGCCCAATCAACCGAGATGGAGGCGAGAAGCGACTGAACGTGGCGTTTTCGAGGGCCAAGCAAAACATGATTGTGGTCAGTTCGATGCAGTATTCACAGATCACCAACGACTACAACACCGGCCCAAATTGCTTGAAGCAGTATCTGCGGTACGTCGAGTGCATGTCGAATTCGGACAGCCAGGGTGCCGAGTTGGCTTTGCGGCAATTGTCGCGTTGGCGCGGCCAAGACGAATCGAGAGCCATGTCCCTCGACCCAGTCACTCAAGAGATTTCACAAGCATTGCGAGCCAAAGGATACATCGTTGAGAATCAGGTCGGTCAATCGCATTTCCGAATCGACGTCGCCGTCTATCGCGAGGGAGACGAACGGTACCGACTCGGGATCCTCGTGGACACGGTCGCTACCTATCGCCAATCCGATCCATGGGAACGAGACGTCATGCGTCCTAGGCTCTTAAGGGACTTTGGTTGGCAAATCCACCGAGTCCTTGGTAAAGACTGGTACCAAGACCCAGTTGGCCAATTGGAAAAAATTCTGACAGTGCTCGCCAATCGCCATCAAAATCAGTAGACACATTTTCCAAACCCACCGGCAAAGCAAGTTTTCGACGAATCGGCATCGAAGCGAAATGCCGAAACTTTCGCGGGTAAACCTTCGGAGTTCCGTGTTCCAAACGGCTCTGATTCTCACATCGCAATTTTTCAAATCTCAAATCTCAAATCTCAGATGTCAGTTGTCAGATGTCTGTGAGCAAACGGCCAGCACTCACTAAGTTTGTTTCTGCGTCCTAAAAAAGTCACTTTGGGATTTTGTGGATGGTCCAATAGATTTCTTCTTCGAACGGAGTCCCGTCCTCCGCCTGGATCTTCAATATCAAATGCAATTGATCCACTTTTTGCAGATTGGCGACGTGCAATTGAACGCTCAATTGATCCGATGCAACGCTTACATCGGAAATTCCCATTGCCTCCGCACCAACTTTCCCTGTCGTAGGCGAATACCTTTCGGACCCATAGGTCGCTTGCCATCGATAGTTCCAGTGCTTCGCTATGTAGGCTGCGGTATTCCCAGCCGACTTCGGATCCACCCGAAAGTTGAAGTCAATTCTTAGTCCAGTCTTCTCGACCGTACAGCTACTAATCATACGATATGGCTTGCCGGTGTATCGCAGTCGCTGTACTCCTTGATCGGCGAGGCCAATACGACCTTCACCATTCCAACCTTGCAGACCACATGCATAGACTTGGCCGTCTTTTGGATTCACTCGTCCACGCATGATCCCGGTTCGGAAATCGAATGGCAGCCGGATGATGGCGGCCTGTGTCATGTTCTCGACCTCTTGGAGCAGCAAGTACGACATCCATCCTTTGCCGAAGCTCGTGTGCAGCAAACGTCCTGAGAGCGGCCCCCAACGTGGGTCATCGACCCAAATCTGTCCTCCAGAGGAATTGTCAAACTCCTGCGGCATCCAGACCATCGGTTCGTCAAACGACTTAGGAGGAACGACTTTCGATGTGTCAATTTTGCCGCCGTCGGCGGACCACTTGTCTTTTCCGTTGTAGGTTGGCACCCACCCATAAAAGCCATTCTCTCGCAACAGATTCACCTTGGAGGCTGGCATCCATTGCCCTTGATTATCACTGCTGGTCATTCTGCCGTCCGGCAGACTGCCCATGCCATTCGGAACGCGAAACCCAGTGCAATAGACACTTTGCTTTGAGCCATCCGGCGAGATTTTGATCACCGCACCGGGCAATGCGAAATCGGAATCATGGCCCCCTTTTGCATAGTAAAAATTTCCATCCGCATCAGTCTGCAAATCGAAATTGAACGCGTGAAAAAAGATAGACACGTCTGTGTCCGCGCTGAAGCTCTCGTAAAAATCGGCCTCGCCATTCTCGTCGATGTCATGCAGCCGTACCACACGATCCTTGCACGTCACATAAACAGCATCGTCGACAACCTTGATGCCCATAGGCTCATAGAGTCCCGACGCAAAACGAGTCCAGCGCAAATCCAGCAACGTCTCATCGACGCCCGAAACCATCCAAACATCGCCGCCGTACGTCGTAACTAGCATCCGACCGTCCGACAAGAAATCGAGCGATGAAGTACGAAACCAGGTCCTCCACGGCGTCGACTCGGGGATTGTAATCGTATCGAGCGCGTAGGCACCCTTTTGAAGCCCGAGAGCGCCAACCGTCTTCATCGCTGCCTGCCAACGTGCCGGTCCGCCGCGGGTTAAGTCCTTGATCGAAATAGGCTCATACCTCGATTGCTCTGCTTTCGTCGATTCTCCAAACTCAACCAAAGCCGGGGCTCCCACGCTGCTATAGCATACAACCTCGATATGTCGCGTTTCTTCGCTAGCAGCAATCTTGACAACGAGTCGTTGCTCGTCGTCGACGGAACATTCACAGCCTTGGACTTCACCGAGGAAGCCGGCGGCCGAAAATCGCCCAAGTCCCCCATTCTTTGCTTCGCTGCTCACAGCCAAAAACCTGGACGCTTCGCCCGATTTTTGAATCGGTTGGCTCACACCAAAGGGCACGATGCCCGAAAGAGAGTTCGAGGTCTTTGCTCCTTGAGCAACCGCCAAAATTAATGCACTGCCTGGTCCCACTTCCAATCGATGGCGAATGGATTGCGACTTGGTGTCGGCCTTAAGCGTTTCGAGTATAGGTCGCCCATCGATTTGATAACTGAGAATGACTTGCTGATCGTATAGATAGTAGCCTCGGTAGTGCATCCATTTGGAAGGCATTGGTCCACGTGGCCGGTGTCCGTCGACCGAGTAGTCGAGCGTACCATCATGTCCCCATCTCCAACCTTGCAGTCCGACAAGCGGGCTTCCTTTCGGATTGGCAGTTCCCTCGCCTCGGCTGCGGATATGTTGTGTATTGTCGAGATCCAAAAAGCCATCTTTCCAGGCACCG
>JANMNR010000027.1:0-7234 GCA_031368325.1 Pirellula sp. | reverse complement strand
GAACAATTGGCTGGAGCTGAGGCACCAATCTAGCATGCTCGAGAAGCATGTCCAAGTTCATCTCGCCAACGGAGGCTGCACAATCTAGTTTCATGGAGTCCACGATCGAACGATTCAATTGCCCAATCCATGCGATCGTCTCGCCTGCCAACTGCCAGACAATGCCGCTTTGAGGCGCGAGCGTGTTCCATGTGACCAGGCTCTTGGTCAGTTTTGTTTGCATGAAATCAGGACCGCAAACTCGATGGAGAATCTCTTCGAACATACCAGCCACGATCCGAACGTCGGAGAGCCCAATGACTCCGAGATTGAACTGCTGGCCAGGTAGCCCCGATGTACGCGGCAAGTAAACGTTGGCGGTTTCGAAGAGTTGTGAATCTCGGTTCGTTTGCGATTGATTGTAGAGTCTGGCGGCGATCAAACTTGGAATCAACGATCGTCGCAACTGGTTTGCGCCCTCAAGCAACGGAATGAGCGTCGTCAATGCGTCCTCATTCGTCCAAGGTGACATCGAAGCCGCCGGTGACTTGCCAATCAAACTCGGTGTCATCGTCTCGTCGAATCCCGATGCGCAAACCACCCTTCGGACCGTCTCCATGACAATGTCTTTTGGTCGCTTCGTCGAAGACACCAATGGGACCGCAGCGTCCTCGGGGATCTGCTCGTAACCGTGAATTCGGGCGATCTCCTCGATCAAGTCGATTTCACGAGTAAGGTCTGCTCGATAGCTTGGAGCGATGATCTGAGCATCGGCTTGGCTCGCGTCATTTGTCACTTGGCAACCCAGGCGCACCAGGATTTCCAGCGAGCGTTCCCAAGGGACGTCGATGCCTAGTACGCTTGCGATTTTGCGTTCACGCAGAACGATCGGTTTGCGTTCCGGCAATCGTTCGCCAGTATCAACCGAACCGGACAACAGCTTTCCACCCGCTGTCTGCAGTATAAGTTCACAACATCGCCTCGAGGCCCAATCCATGTTGGCTTGGTCAATCCGTCTTTCGTACCGATAGGAGGAGGGCGAATGCAGTTTGAGCTTTCGAGCTGTTCGTCGAATCGAGAGCGGCATGAACTCGGCCGCCTCGAGCAAAACATCCACCGTCGAATCGGAAACTTCGCTTTCGACACCACCCATCACGCCACCCAATGCGACGGCTCGTTCCGCGTCGGCAATGACTACCATTTGCGGATCCAGTTGGTAGGGTCGGTGATCGATTGCGACGAAATTCTCTTTGTCTCGCGCAGGTCGAACAACAATGCGCCCGCCTCGAATGTTGGCGAAGTCGAACGCGTGCAAGGGCTGACCGCACTCAAACATGACGTAGTTCGTTGCGTCCACGACGTTGTTGATCGGCTTGACGCCAATTGCGAGCAGTCGCTTCTGCAACCAATCGGGGCTTGGTCCGATTTTGACGCCGCGTATGACTCGACCGATATAACGCGGGCAAGCTTCCTCAAATTGGTTTTCGATGACCAGAGACTTCGAGGCGAGTTCATCCGCCGTCTTGAGCTGGGGAGCAGGGAAACGCAGCTCACTGTGCAACAGCACTGAGGCTTCGCGCGCGATACCGATGTGGCCAAGGCAATCGCCGCGATTGCTGGTAATCTCCAAATCGATGACAGGCACGCCATCCACCATGACGGTGCTTTCATGATTGAGGCCCGTCAGTGCCCAACGTGTTGCCATTTCCTCATGGCTAATGTCGATATCAACGTAGTCCGACAACCATTCCCAAGAGACTAGCATTCCCGCGACTCAACTTTCAATAACTAAGATGCAAACTGACGGAGGAAGCGAACGTCGCTTCGATACAAATCGCGAATATCAACAATTCCGAATCGCCTCATGCACAAGCGTTCCACACCCAATCCAAACGCGAATCCGCTCCACTTTTCTGAATCAATTCCTAACGCTTGGAATACGTTGGGGTCAACCATTCCAGCGCCGCCGAACTCGATCCAGTTTCCATTCCACCAGTAGTCCACCTCGACGCTCGGTTCGGTAAACGGAAAGAAGGAAGGGCGGAAGCGAACTTTAACGTCGCTCCCCAAGTAACTCGTAGCAAACAGACGAAGAACACTCTTGAGCTGAGCCATGGTCACATTCTTGTCGACCCAGAGCCCTTCCATCTGATGGAACATCGGAAAGTGTGTAGCGTCAGGAGCGTCCGGTCGATAGACCCGTCCTAACGAAATGATTCGTAATGGCAAGGGTTGCGATTCCATCACACGAATCTGGACGGTGCTAGTCTGACTTCGCAAGAGCATCGCGTCGCGATCGGTCGGGTTGTGCAGCTGTTTGTTTGCCGTTGCAAGATAAAAGTTGTCTAACGGATCGCGAGCTGGATGGTCCTCCGGAATGTTGAGGGCCATGAAGTTGTGCCATGTGTCCTCGATCTCCGGGCCCTCGGTAATGCTAAACCCCAACCGCCCCATGATGTCCTTGAGATGCTCAATCGTTTGCGTGATCGGGTGCAGTTGCCCCAGAACAGGGCGAATGCCGGGCAACGTGGGATCGATGAGTTGTTGGTTCGACGCTTTGTGCGATGAACCGCCCAACCGATCCGAAGCGGCATCGAGCGAGGATTGGATTGCATCACGGACTTCGTTAAAGCGTTTGCCTGCGGCGGGCCGATGCTCCGATTCGATGGCTCCCATCAGTTTCTGAACGGCCTTGAGGGCTCCGTTCTTCGCACCCACAAATTTGACTCGCAACGCTTCCAATTGCTCAGACGAAGCAACACTTTCGAGCGACTGTTTGGCTTCGTCGAGTAGCCCGTCGAGCGAATCGACGAAATTCTGAAGGGACATCGTTTGGTTCTCGAAATCTATTGTCACATATTGCAACGAGCCCACGACCGGAAAGTCGCAGGCTCGATGATCGTTGAACTTTCGGCAACAACATAACCAACGCTCAGCGAAGGAATATTGTGCCAACCCTCGCTTACGGTCGGGTCACCAAATGAAACTAAGCCGCGGCTTTTGCAGCGATGGCTTTCTTGACTGCTTCGACTACGACACCGAAACCGGCCCAATCGTTCACAGCCATTTCGGCGAGTTGCTTTCGATCGATTTCGATCTTGGCCAACACCAACCCGTGGATGAATTCGCTGTATCGCAAGCCGTGCATGCGGGAAGCTGCATTGACTCGAATGATCCAAAGTCGTCGGAAATCACGACGTTTGCGGCGTCGATCGCGATAAGCGAACCGCCCAGCTCGAACCAAATTTTCTTTGGCCGTTCGATAGAGACGACGACGACCTCCAACGTAGCCCTCAGCTCTTTGGAATAACTTTCGCTTGGCCTGCCTTCTGGCTGAACCTTTTCTTGTTCTCATGACTTACGCAATCTTGCTTGCAAAGGGCGTCTCAGGTCATCGCAAAGGGCTGCATTTTTCAGCAGCAACGGCCCGTAAAATTTGGACTTCGCGACAGTTATTACCCAAACGCCTGGTGATAAAAATGGGCCAGGTGTTTTACTTGTTCAGTAGCTATTGCCACGCAAAGCGTCGTGAACCATGCGTTGGAAGTTCGGCTCTAAAACGCGAGTCCCTCGCAATTGACGAATCTTCTTTGCCGATTTGCTAATTGCCAAGTGGCTAGTACCGGCTTTGCGGTGCTTGACCTTGCCTGTTGCAGTTAGGCGAAATCGCTTCTTTGTGGACTTGTGAGTCTTTTGTTTGGACATTGGAACACTATAGCATTCTAAAAAGTCGGTGTATAAGCATCGCTAATGGCGCGTTCGTTTATCGCCACTGTCGGCACGATTCCGAAATCAGGGGGCGGCAAGTTTAACGGTCAGCGGGGATTCGTCCAAGGGTAAATCGGATGTTAATTGCCCAAATCGTTAAGTCGAACGGGATAGTTTGTGTTTAACACGCCCAACGTCGAGTCCGCGAGGCATTAGGGCCTCGGTGTTTAATCCGCGCGGCGGCGAGCCCGCCCTCGCACATCGCTGCCGACCATCGATCCTTGAGCTTGTCAACCATTTCCCCTTTGCCCGCGCGCGAGGCCCTGGGCCTCCAGCGGTTAAACACTTGAGCACGAGCCCGTCGCTCCTCCAGGGGTGCCTTGATCTAGATTTTATTCCCCTATTTTCCTACAAGCGAATGCATGCAGGAATTCATTATCCAACGTAGTTCGAGAAAATGCCACAAAGGGGACCGCCCATTCGAACCGGGCGAGCGGTATTACTCCGCCGTGCTCGAACGTGGAACGGAACTGGTTCGGCAGGATTTCAGCAAAGAGCATTGGCTAGGACCTCCGGAGAAAACGGTGGGTTGGTGGGTTAGCCAAATGCCTGCCAAGCGATCCGGCAAACTTACGCTTGCCCCGACCGCGGTTCTGTTGGATGCCCTCGAAAGACTCTGCGAGCAGCCTGACGACGGCGATCTCGCTTATCTGCTTGCAGTCCTTTTGATACGACGGCGTTTGCTAACCGAACAACCAAGTGAGGCGTCTGATGACGAAGCCAGCCACTTGCATCTGACACACGTGTCGACGGGCCGCGAGTTTGTCGTTCCCGTTCACATGCCAACTCCAGATCGCACCGAATCCCTACACCAAAAACTGATTGAACTGCTTTATTGTGAAACCTAATCGGTACGACAACACTTCCTGCCTGGGAGCGCCAAAAGCATTTAGAGCATTGCAGTGCATGGCGATGTTCGCACTCACGTTCATTGCGGGCGGTGCCACCTGCATTCCGAAACGCACCATACCCGAATTTCAGCCAACTCCGTTGTTCAATTCCCCTCCCACGTTGGACCAGCTTTCCGAAGCCATTAACCGGTCTCGCAACATCCAATCGCTCCAATCGAATTCGGTGACGGTCAATGTCAACAAAGAGCGAACCATCAACACAAATATCTCCTGGGCTCGCGAAAAACGTTTCCGAATGACGGCGAGTGTCGCGGGGATTGCCGGCGTCGATATCGGCAGCAACGACGAAACGTTCTGGATGGCGATCCGAGGCGGCCTGACAAAGGAAATGTACTTTGCGAGGCATATCGAATTTGAATCGCAAATGGACAGACCTGTTCTGCCGGTTTCTCCTGTATGGCTAGTTCAAGCGATGGGTGTGTGTGAACTGGATAGATTGAGAATGCCACAACAACCCGTTACCCGCGCCGACGGATTGGTTGAGTTGACCACCATAGAATCCAGCCTGATTGGGAACTTTACCCGGACCCTCGTTGTGGATCCAAAATTCGGATTCAGTCGGCAAGTTTTTTTGCGAGACCCGACGGGACGGTTGGTGGCCAATGCGCAACAATCCAAACACGAATACTACTCGTCCGTTCAAACGTCTTTGCCGCACCAGGTCAAGGTTCAGTTGATTCCATCCGGCAGTCCGGTACTGGAGTTGGATATCGCGATCGCTTCTTACGTTGTCAACGGTTTAGCACCGGGCAGCATGACGCAATTCGAAATGCCTAGCACCAGCGGGTATACGCTGATTAACCTGGGACAAAGTGGTCCACAAGCGGTGCAACCTCAACAGGTCGCACCTCCTCAACCCAATTATCCTCAATTGTCTTATCGCGGCGTTCCATGGGATGGAGGAATATCGCGATGAATACTACCCACCTCCATGTTTCAGGCCTAAGCCATCGTTTCCACAGCGAAACGCGAGGAGCGTAAAATGTGGATTCCTTGGATATCGCAGCCTACGATCCGCAAGAAGCTGCTGCATTCGATGGTGGTTTTTGGCCTTGTTGTTGCGGTACTGGGCTATAGTAGCTTTCGAGGTGTCTATGCGTATCGCGACCTCGTGCGAACGCTGAGTAGCCGAGCATCCGAAATGCCGTTGACCGCCGAACTTACGCGATCGATCGATGAATTGCGAATCGGCTTCCAACAGCTGGACATACGCGAACCGATGGAGTTTTCGCTCACTCCGCATCACTCCTTTGAAACGCTGAATAGTCAACGACGTTTTAGCGAAAAACTGCATCGAGTACGAGAAGTGCTTGCTCGATACAAATCCAGGTTGGAACAATCGGACATCGACGACCCTTTCCTGGCCGATCGGACCGATGAATTTCAGAAATCGGCTGAGATATCCGACATGCTCAACACGATTGCTCGCCGTAACGAAGACATACTCGAGTCAGGGAGTTTCGCTCACGCACTTCAGCAATTGCAGGACCTCGAACGGTTGTCCAACATGGCACACTTGCTGCCGACCCTGCTAACCGCACGGATGGCAAGTTTCAAGGAGGACGTACGCTCTCGCTACCGAACATGGATTGGACTGGCATGGAGCAGTGCAACGCTGGCTGCATTCCTACTAGTCGGTTTAATTGCTTACGCGCGAATTGCGGTGATCAAGCCATTCAAGGAACTATTAGCGGGATCGCGTCGCGTGGCATCAGGTGACTTTGCTCATCGAATCCGTATCGACAGCAAAGACGAGTTAGCGGAACTTGCCGCCGCGATCAACTTGGGCGCAGCGAGCTTTCTAAGTATCCAACGCGATCTCAACGAACAAGTTCGGGAGAGATCGCAAGAAGTGATTCGCAATGAGCAGTTGGCTAGTGTAGGCTTCCTAGCGGCTGGGGTCGCGCATGAAATCAACAACCCTCTGGCATCGATTGCTTGGAGCGCTGAGGCTCTCGAATCCCGACTGCACCGGATCCTACATCCGGTTGAAAATCAGGGCGAAGGAGAGGACAAAGCGGTCTCACCCGGTTTTGACATCGATACTCTCAGGACTTACCTTCGTCGAATTCAGGACGAAGCGTTTCGATGCAAAGGGATCACAGAACGGCTACTTGATTTTTCACGCCTCGGCACGGAACAACGCAAACAAGCGATCGACTTGAATGAGATCGTAGGGGACGTGGTCGATATGGTTCGACACCTCGGACAATTCCGATCCCAAAAGATCGAATTTAAACCCAGACCGATGCCCATGATCGCATGGGCTTGCCCTCAGGAAATGAAACAGGTCGTACTGAACCTGCTGACCAATTCACTCGAGTCGCTGGATCCGGCGCGGAACGATGGCCTTGTGGAGATCACCCTCGAGGCACAAGTCGATTCGGTGCGACTAACCATTGAGGACAACGGATGCGGCATGACCGATGAAGTACTACAGCATCTTTTTGAGCCGTTCTTTACCCGCCGCCGCGATGGGCGCGGAACGGGTCTAGGACTGCCCATCACCAGCCGCATTATCGCCGACCATGGGGGACGCATCACTCCCAAGAGCCAAGGCGTAAACCGCGGCACCC
>JANMNR010000097.1:0-2635 GCA_031368325.1 Pirellula sp. | reverse complement strand
TACCAGTGCCAGTGAATGACAGCCATCCACCAACCAATCCGATGTCTACAAAATATAAGGATGGCTGCGAGCAACGAGGTAGCCCCGGCAATGAAGTCTTTAAGGATCATGGCAGGAAAGAAGTTGCTTGCAAAAATTGAAAAGGACGATGGCAGGTTTGCGAATTGCTCAAAGTACCCAAAGACCATGAGCGCCCCATGCAAGAGTAGATTCATCGCCGCAATGACGAGCAAGACACTAAATAAAAGCGACGCAGTCGGGCGACCATGCTCGCCGCTTTCCGCAGTAGACGCGTAGGGGTTACGTTCCACGGTACTATCCACGGTTGATTGATCCTTCGCACAGAACGACGGGCATCACCGAGCACGAGCAGTTGACTCAACGCAAGTCAAAAACGGACGACCGAGTGCTTCGTGTGCATGCCATTGTTCTGTCACGATTGTATTGCATTTACGACTAGCGATCGAGTGTGGCGACGTCGAATTGAACAACGGCAGCAGAATGCAAGTAGTGTTTGATGGCAGAAACCACCGCGTAGTCACGGTTGCTGCCGTATCCAGATACAGTTAGCAATGAGCGGCTCGCTTCTGGCACCATTTGCAATCTGTATTTCACGAAGCCTTCAAGAATGTAGTCTTTGAAGTCGGCACCTACACCAAGTTGTTCTGGATTGCATTCTCCGATGGAAGATGCCGAATAGCCGAAGCTCAATGAACCGTCTTCGTTGCAGGTAATCAATTTCGCAGCAACATCTTCGATTGGCTCGTGGATCGAAATATAGGCGAGGGGTCGCGCTGTACTTTCAATCATGCCCGAGCCTCGATGGTTTTAGTGACAGAACGACTAAATTCAGCGAGTGCGAGGAGTAAACCCGACGCAAGTCAGAACGGCTGATCGAGCACTTCGCTGCAATTTTTAGTTATCCCGCAGTTTGGGTTTTGTTCTCGATCAATGTGTTTCGTAATCGGCTATCAAATCTGCAACCGTATTGTAGAGTTTAGATCCGAGTAGTGCCAATGAGTTTTCTCGCAAGGAGTAGTATTCGATCAGTTTGCCGTCAATGTCGTATATGCCCATAGTGTAGCAAAGTGTATTTGTGGCGATGTCGCGAGTGATTCCGTTAGCTTTTTCCGAGGTGTCGCTCCATAGATCCTCCGTTAAGCATTCGCATGGAAATCCCTCTCGAATCTTCGAAATCTCCAAAAACAGTTCGCTCGCAAGTTCGCGGTCAATGGAAAATGTGAGCTTTTTCATTGGATTGCGACGCCAAGGATATCCTTTGATTGGATAAGTAATTATTGCTCCGCATGTACCGTCCGGGGATAGTCCAAACTGACACCGAGCAAGCATACGAGACTCTTCGCCCGGTCGGAAGTAGTAAAGATGCTTTTGCACTTCATGCATTCTCAAGCGGGATAACGACCGTGGTCACCGATGCAGCCCAGTACACGGATTCACAAGTAAAAAAACGTTGATGGGCTGCTTCGGTGCACCACCATTGTTCCGCTTGATTTTGAGTCAGCGTCTCCAATGTCAGGATTACAAATCCTATCTTAATCATTGTAAGAGTGCGATCGCTTGCCTGCAATCATGGGCCAGTTTTGCGTGGATGCATGATAATTCAATCCACGACTTGGCCAGCGATGTTGGAAGTGATCCGCCGTCGCCAGTCAACCGCGTGGGTCGCTAGTGCAATGCCCCCGAGTTTAACTCGGGGGATCGTTACCATCTCTCTAGAAATGGTGGTCAGCACCCCTGGCATGAAGCCAGGGGCATGCACGGCAAAGTCGCTTCGCGGATGTTAAACTCGTTGGCCCCGACTCGCCTGTCGACGCTCTAAGCGAATCGCGATCGCCAATCCTCCGCCTGCGTGGTTCTCGACCACTGACGAATTGGGAAAGTATTTCCGATCGAGTGCTGACCTGCGGAACGTCCGAATTCAGCCAGTGCGAGCAGTAGACTCGACGCAAGTCAGAACGGCTGATCGAGCACTTGGTTGCAATTCATTGTTCGTCGATTCTATCATGTTCAAGTGTCATCTGCAGACGGTTCAGATAAGTAAGTGGCGACCGATTTGGCGAGATGGGAAAGTCCTAGATCAAAGTCCTCAAACACGGGAAATCCGTTTTCGATTGATGTTCGAAATCCTGATTTCGAATATTCGGAGACAACAGTTACGTGAGGAAGGTCGCCTATTCCCGAACCGCGAGAGCCGCGATTGTAGATATCAAAAAGGTTGTCACCCCATTCATATACCAGGTGTCGAAGATCAAAGAGCACGCCACTTGGGTGCCATGCTCCAATCTCGGAAAGAGTTGCGACTCTCATGTATTCTCCATCGCCATGGCCGTTACTACCTATTGCGTACTTGCCGTGAAAACGGAGAACTAGCATCTCACTTTTTGGGTAGCAAGGAACGAACGCTGTGAATGCTTCGTGCCGTATGTCGCTCAATTCGAGAATGCTTCGTTTGTGAAGATCCACAGACTCTTCTTTCGACGAACGACCGGGATGACCGAGGGCGAGGAGTTGACTCAACACAAGTCAAAAACGGTCGACCGAGCCCTTCGTGTCCATCCCATGGTTCTGTGATCTTTCTGAATTGTAGCGAATCGCATCGATCAATTGCTCTTCC
>JANMNR010000096.1:0-4340 GCA_031368325.1 Pirellula sp. | reverse complement strand
GCGACCCTCACCGCTCCTCTAACCTGGCAGCAAAGCGATCTATTCGATCGCCACACTACAATCCACCGAGACGCCATTGCCAAACTCGTCGACAGTCTCAGTGCCCGCATGGGACGCGCTGCTGTCGTCGCCCCCACCATTCAACGCGACCCGCAGCCAGAGCTCGCGTATTCCTGGCGTCCGCTGACCGGTTGGCGAAAAGATGGCAAAACACAAGAAACCAAACGTAAACTAGCCCGTGCACCGAAGCGCAATTTTTCGGAACAGCAAGGGCTCGAGCCCGATGCCGACGAACTGTGGCGTCGCCCCGTGAGATTGTTGCATCCTGCAAGGAAGATCGAGATCCAACAAGTCGATAGCGATGGAGCACCGCTTCGCATGGTCTATCGGGGATCGCCAATCGCGGTGGCGCGAGCCACAGGTCCTGAGCGCATCGATACAGGCTGGTGGCAGGGTGCCACGCAACAGCGAGATTACTACCGAGTGGAGCTTTCGACCGCCACCTGGCTCTGGGTCTACCGAGACCGGCGTGAACAAAACTGGTATTTGCATGGCGAATTCGATTGAGATCTAGCGAATCGGCGTTTTCATCAGCGAACCTAGTTCCCAGTCTGCTTGTCATGCTGTCATCATGGAAACTCACTCGCAAAAATCAGAATTGGCAGCATCGCCGCAAAACAGCTGCACGAGCGTCGCACGTTCAGTCGCACCCGAGGATATCCAATGCGGCGATTTCTTGGCCGCTTTGGCGAGATGCTACGAGGTACCGTCATTTCTGTGGTGCTGTGATTCGTCCCTGCAAAATTTGGACAAGCCCGTTCGGCTTTGGTACGAATCGAACAACCAAATTGAATGCGTCTACAGAGTGAAATCAATCTGCTTGCCATGGGTTTTGGTCCGCGATCCGAGCGGAAACTATAAGCAACTCGACGTCCGCAGCTACCGATTCGCAAAACTGTCGAAGGAGTATGGTAAAACTGCAACGAAGAAAGCCAAGAAAAAGATCAAATGAAATGCGGGTACCGCAAGTAGCGTTGATGCGGCGATTTCGCCATCACCGCCTCTATGATGGACCACGATGACGGGAGTGGCCTTGCTTGCATCGTATCTCTTGGTAATAAAGATGCGATAGCAACGCACCAGCTTTCCGACAAGCACAGTCCGTGTGTGATCTCCGGCGGTGAGTTTTGCGATCAATGTTCTTGTTCCCGGGCGAAGGGCTCTCGGTCAACTTTTCTTTTTGCTGTGCACGCACAAACAGCACAAGGTCAACATGCAAATGCTGCCACCGGAATGAACCATGAAACAATCATTTTTCTCATCATAAATTCATGCCCAAGTAAGTAAACGACAGCTAGCCTTGGTGTGTCGGAGAGGCAAGATTTGTCATTTTTTCTGCCATTGGTCGTCCTTTTCTAGAACGCTCTTGACCGCGTCGCTGTCGAGCCACAAACGGGCCTCCTCATCGTTGCGGAGATGCACATCCCAGAACGCTGTCGTCAATGCAAGAATAGCGCGGTGATGATTCGGGTTACGTCTTTCGGTCTCACCCGGCAAAGCACGTTCGGTAAACGCGGAGTGTTCCGCATTGTCGAGCACGAGTTGATACTTCGAGCCTGGCGACAAGTCTGGGAAGACGATGAGCCGAGACTTTGCGTCGGCTCCGTTAATCGGACTGGAGTCTTTCGTCCCAGTCAGCAACATCCAGGGAATCTTTACACTGCCGAACGCTTGTTTGGTGTTGCCGTTTGCTGGGCCGCTGGGGCTCATGATAACTGCCGCTTTAATGCGATCGTCTGTGAACCCCTTTCCCAGCGGTGGCTTCTGACCGCTAACCGCTTGGGTTGTGACTGCGCCGAACGAATGTCCGGACATGCCAACACGCGTCAGATCGAACCGTCCAGCGAACGCGTGTTCGGAGTCTTCGTTCCAGACTTCAAGTTGATCTAGAACCACAGGTACGTCCCGCACTCGCAACAGAAACACTTTCAGCCCGGCCGCCTGCTTCAATGCTGCCATACGTTCGCTGACTGGCAAGTTCTTCCAGACACTGTCATCGCTCCCCGGATGTTGGAGAAAGACGGTTGCATATCCGCGCGACGCCCAATGCTTGCCGAGAAACGCGGAGCCTTCGCGGTTGCCGCCGAGACCATGGCTAAAGAGCACAACCGGCGCTGCTTGCTTGGACTCCGGTAAATAGATGCGGATCGGAATTTCGCGAGAGCGTTTCGCGTCTTGGATCACTAAATCCGAATGTTCCACTTTTGCTTTATTGGCAAGCAATGGATCATAGTCGGCTCGCAAACTCTGTGTCGACGCTTGGATCAACATCGCTAACATAAACGTTCGAATCATCTTGTGTCCTCTTTAGTAGGTGACATTGCCGGTTTCTTGTTTCCGTTGGATGAGTTTATCTTGTGCGAAGGCCGCGGTAGTCGCTACCACCAACACGATGCCAGTGGACAAAAGTCTATGCGCGAGGACATCTATACATCCCGGGTCGGATACGTCGCCTCGACCAAAGCGCGGCCCGCCACTGGATCACCGGACTACCTGAAATCCAAAGGTTGGCTAGGGAAAAGACCGCTTCCCATGCAGCAACCAGCCGAGTGGTGTGTAACGTACGAAGACGACATAGGTTGCCAAACATGGGAGCATCGTACCTAAAAGCACAGCAGCGAACTTCAGCCAACAAGGCAATGCCAGCGGTACGAGAAGCGTCTGCAAAAAGAGCACAATCGGCAAATGGAGGAGATATACCCAGTAGGAGGAGTCTGCTACAAAACTTAGAAACGGGTTCTTACCCGCTAGATAGCGACGGGCGAGGAGCAGTGAAGCGAGCGTCAACAACACCGACAAGTACGATGTGAGGCCTGCCTCCATTCCGCGAATCCAGAGACTCTGTTTTGGCTCGCCAGCCACGATCCTGTCTAAATCCAATACTGGCATCAGCAAGTAGTATGGCACAAACAAGGCCATGCCTATTGCCACAACATGCCAGACAAACGGCCGCCAGGCATCAAGGACTTGTTCTCGTCCGAATAACTGCCAACCTCCAACGTAGAACAAACCATAGAACGCAAACGGCCACCACTGTGGAATGAAGGACTCCGGCGCTGGCAACGGAGTTCCGCCTGCGAACGCTCCCGGTATCAATATCAGTGGACAAAGAATTAGAATGAGTGGTCGTTTCAGGAACATGTCCATCCTCAGCCACTTTACGTGGTAAAGCATGGCACTGATTCCCGAAAAAGCCATCAGATAATAGAGAAACCACAAATGCATCGTCCCAAGTGGCTCTCGCTTTTGGCCTGCCGAACCGCTGGCCGCCCCCGCGATGAGACCCATCAAGCCCTTTGGCTCGACAAGATAAGACAATGCGAAAACGATGACAATTGCCATGCCTGCCAATAGAAATGGATAGAACAACAAAAAGGGTGCCACAACGCGCAGACAGCGACTCCACAAAAAGTGCTTTAGTCCTTTTCGCTCGATGACCAACTTGGCAAAGTAGCCCGAAAGAAAAAAGAATAAACCCATGCGGAACAAGTGGATGAACCAAATACTAGCATCGACCGCGATGCTCCCCTGTGGATCTGTTGCCAGCCATACGGATTGGGCCGGGTGGGCGTAGGCAAGTGCTGAGTGTAAGAAAACTCCCAGCAGCATGGCCAAGGCACGCAAATTGTCAAGGTAATGAACGCGTTGCGTCGGTTGCACCCATTTTTCACGCCCGAATTCCATTGACTACGGTAAAGGCCGCCGATGCGGTAAGTGCCTTCAAACAAGCCCGTTTGCGCGGGACTCACCGAAAGCGGTGCGTAGGTGAATTGCGTAAAGTGAATGTCCTGCGCCGCGAGCGCGAATGGCGTTGCCATTAGGAGAATAAGTAAAAGTCGATGTAACCTCATACCGATTTTTTTATGTTTTTTTTAAGAGATTGAAATTTACGGATGAATGCGCAAGTGCCTGTAATTGCTTGAAAAACAATATCACCGTGCAAAGTAGAAACTCTTGCTTTTCTGACAAAAGAAACATTAAAAAAAATGCCTAACGTCGTGTTAATCCTTTGAAATTTTAACTTTTGTCGCCCAATTGATACGGTAAAACACTTAAATTAGTTACTAAAAAATGACAAAATCATGGACGCCTATGCCTTTAAAATCCACGAGAGCGGCTACATTTACGGTCTAAAAATAAGAAATATGCTCGAAAAATTAAGAAACAACTACGGTTACATTTTGCTCGCTGTGGGCATTTTATACGTCGTTGGGCGCTATTTTTACAAAAAACCAAGCGTTATCAACGGCGAAACTGCCCCAACTTTCGCCTCGATGCGG
>JANMNR010000789.1:0-1691 GCA_031368325.1 Pirellula sp. | reverse complement strand
CTCTCGCAAGAATGGAAGTCCAGAAATACTGCAACTTGCTCTGAAAGCGATTGAATCAGGCTGGCAACAACCGGATCGCCGCGGGCGGCTGATGCAGGCGGCAGCCGAAATCGGCAATCGTTCCTTGGACAGCAAGATTTTGAAGGCGACCGAAGACTCGGATGAGTCCGTCGCAAAAATAGCCAAGTCGGTCGTGAAGCAACTCAAGATTGTGCCTCCGACCAAGGACAAGACACCCAAGATTAGTACGCTGTCGGCGGAGGAAGCCATCGCTCAGGTTGTGTCGACGCGTGGAGACGTTGCCCACGGCAAGGAAGTCTTTGCGAAAGCGAACTGTGGAGCCTGCCATACCGTGCGACAGGACGAAGTGCAAAAAGGCCCGTATCTGGGGACAATCGCCAAGACTTACAAGCGGCCCGAGTTAACGGTGGCCGTCTTGGAGCCAAGCAAGACCATTGCGCAAGGCTTCATTACGAACTTGATTTTGACGAAGGACAGCGAAGTACGAAGCGGTTTCGTGACAAACGAGTTAACGGATCGAGTAACCATTCGCGATCAAAAAGGTACCGAAATCACGATAATGAAGGAGGAAATCGAGGAACGCAAAACGTCGCCAACCTCGGTCATGCCGACTGGAGTCATGAACGAATTCACAACGCACGACCTCGCATCGCTAATCGACTACCTAGAATCGCTGGTGCCTTAGAATCGAAGCTCATCGATTGCCCCTGGGATCGCCTGCTAGTCTTACTTCCCTCCTCCTCCTCGGGATCCTCGGGAGGAGAAGGGGAGGAGATGACATAAGATCATCCCGTCGGGAGCGGCAAATGTCTGTCGGGCCGAATAATCGCATAGATTCGTTTTCGATGAAATCTCGCTTTCTTGGGGGGCTAGGTACAGTTGCATCAGGAATGATCTACAATTAGGCAAGGGTACCGCCATAAATTTGGAACCAGGAAAAGTAATTGATGTCAGATCCGTCTCAAAGCAATGATCCGCCAGTGCCGAACGTTGCCCCACGCAAGGAGCCGCATGTCGCGAGATTTGTCAGCAAGATCAAGAACCTCGACGTGCAAATCGGGGAACACGTGCTGGCGGCATTGCAGCACCCGGATACGGTCGCGGTTTTAACCACAATTGTCGTTGGTCCTGGAGGGGAGCAGCACATCGTCTCAGCAGCCCTCAATCCCCAGCGAATGTCTCAGGTCAACGAGATACTTGAGGAAGCACAACAGGAGCGGGTGGACGACGAAGTTTGCTTTGGTTTTCATTGTCTGGTAAAGCCGAAATAACGGGCGAGAGATAGATTAGATTCCAAACCGTCGAGTGAGAGACGTTCGTGAACAAGCGGTTGGACTTTTGGTCTTACCGAGCAATTGCTCAAAAAAATCCCGGCCAGCTGGGCTATGGCACTCACTTTCGATTGTGTTTCTGTAGCGTAAGGGCGCGAGCCCTCCGGTTTCACTGCTTTTACTGGCCACTCACATTTACTGGCCACTCACCCGACGGCTCGCGCCGTTCCGCTAACAACGTGAGCGCCATTGGGTGTTAGCTCGAGAGAACAGCCCTTCCTAGGCGCAAAAAAACGCTTGACTTTCTTTCTTCTCCCCACTACTATAAAACCAAATCTAAGGAACCAAAGTTCAGGGGATGGGAAGATGGCGAGACCGCCAGCAAAAGAGCTGACAGAA
>JANMNR010000690.1:0-9024 GCA_031368325.1 Pirellula sp. | reverse complement strand
AAACAGCAAAAGGACCAGCCCGATCCAGAGTTGTTAAAACGACTGAATTGGTCCAAGGATGATATGAAACGATTCCTTGATCGTTGGTCCGATGCAAAAGAGCTTGCCAAGTCAGATCCAAACAAAAAGCGCGAGGTCGACGAAACCCTAAAGATGCTTAGCAAGCGTCAAGCCAAGAGCACAGCCCAAGGTGTGAAGGACCGAGACGATGAGTTAAAGGGGTATCTTGAGGAGGGGACTCGCGTACGTCCGCCCGAGGCGCTACGCTCCAAATGGGAGCAATTTCGAAAAGCAGTTGGCAGGCAATGATAAAGGACGGAATCTTGAACAACGATAGAAATGGAGTCGCTCGAATCGTTTTTTGTTCGGTATTCTTGAGTGTTTTTCTTTCGAGCATCTGTTGGGCCGACGGCACAGAGGCGGATATTCCAGCGGCAGGTGCCAAGTACCGTCAACCCAAGTCCATGCTTTTGGATGGTACGAACGAACATTTGCTAGTCGCTTGTTCAGGGACCGGCGAACTCGAGGTCTACCACACTCCATCTAATCGGAAGCTTGCATGTGTACCGATCGATACGACATTGGATTGCTTGGTGAGTCTTGGGGACGATTGGATAGCGGCATGTTCGGCGAAATCCAATCAGACGCATATTCTTAAGTGGTCCAAGGAATCTTTATTTAAGGCTGCCACAATTAGGAATTCCCATTCGCCGGTCAACTTGCATTGGGATGCTAATTCACAAAGCTTGTTTACGGCATGCTTGTGGTCAAGGCGAGTGGAGGCCATCAACTTGTCAGATGAACTGAAAGCCTGGAAAGCTGTAGAAGTAATTCATGCCAAAGGATTAGAATCGCTTAAGTCGGATTCGGTTTGGGATGTTGCAATTGCGCCACGCGAGATGATAGGTTTAGGCCAGGGGCGTGGCTTATTGGTGGCAGACAGTTTTGGACGCGAGGTAATGGTTTTAGATCCCAAGGATGGGCGCATCATCGTCAATCATGACTTCTTCGGCACCTCGATACGCGGACTTGCGATACACGGAAATGACTTAGTGACGTTGCATGCCATGCTGAACGAATTCTCGCGTACCGACCAAAACGAAATTCATTGGGGTGTTTTGTTGGCAAACGATGTTCGCCTCATCGATGTGGATTTGTTGCTCAAGGAGAAGAGCGATCGGATCTACGTTGGAGGCAGGGTCAATCCAGTTGGCGTACCAGGGAATGGGGCTGCTGAGCCCACGAAGCTAGCCGTCCATGCCCCGACGGGCAAGGTGGCGGTTGCTATTGGCGGTACGGACATGGTGGGGCTTGGGCGGACCGATGCGTACACGTATCAGTATGTTCCAGTTGGCAGATACCCATCTGCGGTTATTTGGTCGGCGGATGGAAAGACTGTTTACGTGGCGAACCAATTCGACGATTCGATCAGTGTCATCGATGTTGAGGTGGGAGTGGTTGCAAAGGTCATTTCGCAAGGGTCGATGCGGGCCTTTTCTGAGGCAGAACTGGGGGAGCAGTTGTTTCATAGTGCCACGTTGTCGCATGATCGATGGCTGACATGTGCTTCGTGCCATGTGGATGGACATACGAACGGTCAGTTGTCGGATAACCTTGGCGATCGGAGTTACGGAGCGCCGAAGCGAGTTCCAAGCTTGCTTGGGGTCAAGGATACTGCTCCCTACACTTGGCTAGGGCATGAACAGAATCTCCAAGGCCAAATCGTCTCATCCGTTCGAAAGACCATGCACAGTTATCGCGAGCTTGACGATGACGAGATCGAGCAGATGGCTGCGTACATGGAATCGCTTTCGCCGGTCGTATCGCTCGCCGAAGCACGCGGATTGCGATCGCACGAATCCGTAACGCGTGGACGGCAATTGTTTGAAAGCCGTGGTTGTTCCGATTGTCATGCAGGTTCGAAGTACACGTCAAACGACGTCTACGATGTTGGAATGGTGGACGAAAATCGCCAAAAACTATTCAACCCTCCGAGCTTACGTGGTGTTTCGCAGCGAGGTCCAGAGCTTTTTCACGATTGCCGAGCGGACGGACTACGAGGTGTCTTGGTCGACAAAAAACATCGCTTAGAAGAGAAACTATCGGAAGCTCAAGTTGCGGATCTGATCGCGTTTCTAAATGCGTTGTAACAGGTTTGTAATGGCGTTTGCTGAGGTCCAGTCCCCTTCCGCTACACGATGCACTCGTGCGATTCGATCGATGGCTGTGTAACTGCTATCTTCTTCGCTCTGCAAAAGAATGCCATTCACTGGGACCGCCAATCCGCAAACGGCCAAGCAAAGAGTTCGCCATTGCTTTACGCTGCACTCTCCTTTGATCTCGACATAGGCAAGTTTGTCTTGCCGGTCGTAGACCATACCATCCATTTGGCTTGCAGGTTCCGTTTCGTGATCTACCCAAACGAACGAGCCATCCATTTCGAAATACATTCCTGGCAGGCTACCCAATACTTCGGCAAGTGATTCGAAAGACTGTGGAAGACAGTCGCCGGAGCGAGGGTGAATTTGAACGAAAATGTGCATGCCAACCTTTCTGGTTCGGAAGCTCGCTAACGGCAGGTTGCCCAAAACGAGTCTAGATCGTATACAATCTAGACTCGAATGGATTTACCGTTATACACGATATAAAAAACTATGAGTACAGTTGCAGTTCAAGTACCAACCGGGGACATGCCGACGACTTCTTATCCGTTCTTCGGGCATCTGGCTCGCATTATTAATTCGGGGCAAGCTCGTTCGATCGTCATCTCAGGAAACATCTACGACCTTTATTTTGACGGCAAACAATACGTGCCGTTACTCGCGTTCATTCAAACGAAAACCCAAATCCCAGGTTTGATTCAAGTCGTTTATGAATTGAACGGACCCGTTCGAGTTTCAGACGAGGACAAGATTAAGCTCCGCGAGGCTTGGGCAGCTTGGAAAAATGGCATTTCCATTGATGCCATTCCAATGCGAGAAATGCTGAATGATGGTAGCAAGTTTGATTTGCGCCGACGCGAGTTCGATCAATATTTGCGGGATGCCATCGGCAATGCGACGCAGGCATTGGAATTTCTAAGGCAATTGACCATATGTTCCCGGACCTGTCTCAAAGAAAATTTACTGATCCTGATCGAGGGGGCCGACATGCTGTTGCCGGCTGGGGACGGCGATGTGGCGAGGATGAACGATGCTCAGGTTCGACGGATCTCGATTGTAACGGATTGGTTCGGTGACCCTACGTTCTTTGGTGGCAAGGATACCGTGCTGCTTTTTGCGGAGTCGCGAAGCCTCATTCACCCTCGCATTTCTCGCATGCCGCAAGTCGTATCGATCGATGTTGCGGCACCGGATCTCGCGTCGCGCAAGCACTTCATTCAATGCCATAGTTCACTTGGCGGTAGTCGTTCCATTCAGCAGTCTGCTGATACCGTGGCTGAGGCAACCGCTGGCCTAAGTCTCCACGCAATGCGCCAGTTGCTGCTGGCGGCCGACTATGCACAAAAGCCGATCGAGCGACAGGACACGACGTTGCAAGTTGAGCAATTTATTCAGTCCCAATTGGGGGAGGATGTCATCGAGTTCAAGAAGCCATCGCAGTCGCTCAAGGATGTGATTGGCTTTTCTAAACTGAAGGAGTTTTTGAACGTTTACTTGATACCCAGAATGAAGTTGCCGGACGATCGAGCGTTACCGGGTGCTGCGATCGCGGGCCCCATTGGCGGTGGTAAGACGTTTATCTTTGAAGCGGTTGCTGCAGAATTGGACATGCCGGTGCTAGTGCTTAAAAACATTCGAAGTCAGTGGTTTGGGCAAACGGATGTGATTTTCGAACGGCTTCGTCGCGTTTTGGAGGCGTTGGAAAAGGTCGTGATCTTTGTCGACGAAGCGGACACGCAGTTCGGTGGCGTCGGCGAAGGTGCCCACGAAACCGAACGACGCTTGACCGGAAAAATTCAGGGAATGATGAGCGACCCAAAACTCCGAGGTAAAGTGATTTGGCTACTGATGACTGCCCGAATTCACTTGTTGTCTCCCGATATTCGGCGTCCGGGTCGAGTTGGTGATTTGATTATTCCGATCCTTGACCCGGTTGGGGAGGACCGAAAGGACTTCATCCGGTGGATGTTGAAACCAACTAAGATCGACAACGAGGAATTGGTTAGCTGGCTGGATAAAGAGGGGCTCGAACAGGACTTCTCGTCGGCTGGTTTTGCGGCATTGCGCAGCCAATTCAAAGCGATTCCTCCCAAAGATCAGGATGATCTCAAAAGCATCATTCGCGACTTCATGCAGCCCGCTATTAAGCAGACTCGACGTTACCAAACGCTTCAGGCATTGATCAACTGCACGAGGCGATCATTGCTCCCGGACCCTAATATTTCAGAAAAAGACCGCGCCCTGATGGAAGACGAAATTCGCCTTCTTGAATTGCAGGGAATTCGTTAGTCGTTTGACTTTCCCCCAACTCCCAAAGAAAAATCATGAAACAGACCCACTTCAACGTTTCTTTCTTTGCTGCTTGGTCAGCATTGCTTGCTCTATCCGTATCCCTCGTTGCTCAGGAACCGTTTAGCGATTTGCTTGGGCCCTACAAAACGGGAACGGTTGCCAAAAGCGGTCCGGTCGAAGTCCCATATATTCTTTGGGGTGGGGATGTCGCTACGTTCTTGGCCAACGGCGATATCAAGACTCAACCCGCATCGATTTTCAAGGAGTCAGGGCTTGATGTGCAGTTGGTCAACGGCGACGACTTCGTTGGCCAAGTTCGGAATTACATGCAGGGCAAATCGCCATTTCTGCGCGGGACCATGCACATGCTGGGGCTAGCCAGCGAAGTGATCGGTTCCGATGCGAGGACCAAGCCGGTCGTCATTATGCAATTGTCATGGAGTGCGGGCGATCATATTGTCGGACGAAAGACCATTCGAAACTTAAATGATCTCAAGGGCAAAAAGATCGCTTGCCAACAAGGTGGCCCGCACGTTGGCTTGCTTTACGATTCACTCGAAGCGGCTGGCTTAAACAAGTCGAGTGTTACGATCGTTTGGACCAAAGACATTACTGGACCTGGCGGACCCGCCGAGGCGTTCCGGACGGACACATCGATTGATGCCTGTTGTGTCATAACACCTGACATGATCGGGTTGAGCACGGGACTGACCGAGGTTGGCACTGGGGCCGAGGGGACAGTGGAGGGCGCGCACGTCATCAATAGCACTTCGCAAATGAGCCGTTCCATCGCCGATGTCTATGCGGTGCGACGCGATTGGTACGATGCCAACAAGGAATGGGTCAAGAAGTTTGTTGCGGGGCAACTCAAGGCAACAGAGAAACTAGTGGCGATGCGACGTGGTTTCTCAGAAACAAAGAAACTTTCTAAGGAATACGAACAGATCCTAAGCGTGTCGCAAAAGATTTTCGGCAAGGAGACCATACCAACGCTGGAGGAGGATGCTCACGGTCTGCTGTTGGACTGTTCTTTTGTTGGGTTGAACGGGCAAATTGCATTCTTTTTGGACAAAGGTAACCTCAGCGGCTTTACGGGAAAAATGGGCGAGTCGCTCAACCTGGCGACGCTATGGGGCTATGCCAAGGGAAGATATGGTTTTGATCCGAACAACTTTACGTTGGAGGGAGACAAGAGCGACTATGCTTCGATAGCGAAAATGGCAGGCATCGAACTTACTGGCTTGAAAGCCAGAGAGAATTTTGACAAAAGCAAAGCCGAATCTACGGACTCATTCTTGGGCGAAAACCTAGACGCGAACACGATCGTGAGTTTCACGATCGGCTTCGAGCCGGATCAAAAAGACTTTTCGGCGGATCGCTATGGCTCGGACTTTGCCCGTGCACTGCGGGAAGCCAGCAAATTCGGAAATGCAAGAGTGATTATTCGAGGGCATTCCGATCCAACAAAAACGCTACTTGATTTGATCAAGAGCGGGATAGCAAAAGGCGTGATTCAGCAAAATGGAACCGCAGGCAACTACCGATACTTTATGAATGGAAAACCACTCGACTTAAGTCGAACCAAAGAGGTCGTCGAACTGATCAAGGGTGGCGCATTCGGCGGGGGGAATCCCGACCCTTCAGTTACGATGCAGGCAGCATTGAACCTGTCTAAGTCTCGTGCAGATAACGTGTTTGCCGAATTGCAGTCTTATGCCAAACGCGAGGGGATGAACATCGACCTGTCGCAGATCGTGCCCGTCGGGGCTGGTGTGGTGGAACCCGTGATTGCGAAACCAAAGAACATTGAGGAAACGAAAGAAAACATGCGGGTCGAATTTCGAATCGTAAAAGTGAATCCCGAGTCGCTCGCGCCATCCGACTTTAATTTTTAGCGAAGGTTACTTTCGAATTATCCCAACTTAGGCTCTTAGTCTAGACAATGAACACACGAAATCTAATCCTGCCTTGTTTTTTTGCCACGCTGTTTTGCATGTGTTCGCCGCTCGGTGTTGCTGGTGACAGTGTGGTGATCGTGCTGGACGATTCCGGTTCGATGAACGAGAGAATGACTGGCGGCGTTCCGCGTATTGATGCCGCTAAGAATGCGATCGCTGTTATACTAAAGCAGTTTCCAGTCGGTACGAAGCTTGGGCTGTTGCTGCTAAATGGTGAACGCGCAAAGCAGCATTGGGCAATACCGTTAGGAGAGCTATCGGTACAGCAAGCTATCAGACGTGTCGAATCTGTGATCGCGGATGGTGGTACGCCGCTCGGGGAACGAATGCGCGATGGTGCTGATGCCCTATTACAGCTGCGTGAAAAGCAGATGTATGGCAACTACCGATTGCTGATCGTGACGGATGGCGAGGCAAACGATGCTAAATTGCTATATCAGTATTTGCCGGATGTTCTGTGCAGAGGTTTGATCGTTGACGCGATTGGGGTCGACATGAAAAAGGATCACACTTTAGCGACCCGCGTCCACAGTTATCGTCGTGCCGATGACGCGCAGGCATTATCCAAAGCAGTGCAAGAAGTTTTTGCGGAGAAATCCGATTCGAGCGTGGCCGATAGCGATGCCGACTTCTCTCTGCTACGAGCATTCGATGACGAGACGGCACGAGAAGCGTTAATCGCGCTGGCAAAACCGAACAATTCAGCAATTTCCGGTATCTCCGCCCCTGTTTTCTCCAATCCATCGATTCCAATCAATACGCCAGCAGCAAACGTCACGACGAGCAAGACTATTTTTGGTTATCTTCTTGCAATGGTTATGAGTTGTATATTGCCGTTGTTCCTTGTGATTGTTGTCGTAGTAGCATTTTTGTCCAGATCTGGGAGTGGCCGTAAACGCCATGGCAAAGGCCGCTGAGGCCCTTAGAACGACGGATCAGAGAGAATCATTCTCGTCGGCAGTCGGGTCGAGATGTCCTGATTTGTTGATTGCAAGTAGGATACGAAAGGCCACAAGGGTGCTAACAACAAAGCCAAACAGCCCCATCATCGACAAATCCTTGAGCCCCAGTGGGCCGCCTTCCATGAACAACAGCGGCGGCACTTTGTACGCCATCAAAATCGATGAACCCAGCAAGAGTGAGCTGGTTAGGAGACCAAGCACAAGTCGGTTGATAGATGGACTGAGGCCTCGGTGGGATAGTTGCACATCGAGCTTTCCTTCCTGAACCAGTTCCATGAGCGAACTGATTTGCGAAGGTAGTCTTTCGACTAAACCTTCTAACTCGACGTACATGCGTCGCAATCGTCTGGCTTGTCTGCGCGGTGAGAAACGATTACGCCGCAGCGTGCCCATCATGGGTTGGATGGCTTCAATGGTGCTGAAACTAGAGCAGGTTAGTCGAAGGGTTCCCTCCAGCGTGACCAGCGTTTTTATCAAGATCCCCATCTGACTTGGCAGGGTGATGCGGTGCCTGTGCAGAATATCCGTGGCGTCATTGAGTGCTCCGCTCAAGTCCAGTGAGTCAAGCGGTTGTGAGCCATAGGTGGCGATCAAGTCTGCGACATCGTTGGAGAGTTGGGCGTCATCGATCGATGCCGGTATTTTACCTGCGCGTTTGATCAACGATGTTAGCAATGCGGAATCCTGTTGAAGCACCGCCCACAGCATCTCTTCAATTGTGCCTCGCAGCGAGTCATCAATTCGACCAACCATCCCGAAATCCAACAAAGCAATCGTACCATCGTCTTGTATGAGGATGTTGCCTGGGTGGGGGTCGGCGTGATAGTGACCCTTGATAAAAATGGACTGAACATAAAGGGCGGAAACGCGACGAGCGATTACCGAACGGTCAATTCCAGGTAGCGCATCGGGCGAGGTGAGGCAATGAATCGATTGTCCCTCGACCCGTTCCATGCTGAGTACACGAGCCGAGGAAAGCTTTGGATATGCATGCGGAACAACGACGCCCTTGCAATCCTTGAGCGTCGTTTGAAACATAAGCAAGTTGGAAAGTTCGCGAGAGAAACTCAACTCTCGCTTGATCGAACGCGAGAGTTGTTCGACGATTCCCCTTGGCTGCCAAACGGCAAGTTCCGGGATGCGTTGGGCGAGGATCGCTAGGCCGTGAAGCACTTCCAGATCTTCGTTTACTTTTGCTTGGATATTGAGGTGTTGCACTTTGACGACGACGGGGGTACCGTCCAATAGCTTGGCGGCATGCACTTGTCCAATCGATGCAGAAGCGATGGGCTGTTCTGAAAACTCCGAGAACGCTTCGTGAAGTGGCTGTTTTAGTTCCGACTCCACGACGGCTTTGATCTGCGCGAACGGATCCGCGGGGACTTGCGATTGCAGTTGTTGCAATTCCGATGCTTGCTCCGAACCGACTAAATCCGGGCGCAAGGACAATACCTGTCCGAGCTTGATGAAAGTGGGACCCAGGTCCGTCAAAGCCATTCGCACTCTGGCTTCCCTGGAGTAGCTGGCCAACGGGACACCCTGATTGTCTTTGAGCCAATCACGGATAAAGTCGACGCGAAGGTGACTGAGCCAATCCGCTAAGCCGTATCGGCGCAGCACAACAATAATCTCTTGCCATCGCCGGAGATT
>JANMNR010000654.1:0-17335 GCA_031368325.1 Pirellula sp. | reverse complement strand
CCCTCGTCCTCTAAGTCAAAGCGCCCCGCGGAAAGATCCAGATCTCGCTTGAACACAAGTCCGCCCCAGTTTCCCGCAGACGGTGTGGTCTGAGGAGCATAGTTGTCCAATCCAATACTTTGATCCAACCACGATGTAAAGAACACGCTGCCAGAGGCCGTCGTGCCATCGGCTAATTTTCTCGCGTTGCCCGCGGTATCCAATAGAATGGGCGCTCCCAACACCTGCAACGCACCACCGCTTCGATCCACACCCAATGTCGAGCTTCCAACTCCGATTCTCGCGCGGTTCAGCTTGAAGACAGTCCCCGCATCGATCATCACCGTCACACCCTTGGGCACGTCCATTGTCGCACCATCCGACAAAATCGTACCGGCGAGAAGGCCAAAACCGACTTCGTAGGCAAAGTTATCCCCGACTGTTTCAAGTCTCTGATCGGATCCACCGTTTCCGACGATACGAACTATGTCACCTGGCACAGTCGCTGCAAAGGCATTCGCAACGCCAGATGCGGAGATGTTGTTAAATGGTCTCGCCAACGATCCGTCCGCGTTCGGGCCGGCCGACTTGTCAACAAAAATCGTCTTGCCTGAAATGTCGATGACCGTCATTCCCGCCGACAGTTGAATGGACCGCTCGCCTCGCAACGTCAACCGAGCGCCGTTTGCCAGCGCAGAAACGCCAAACTCTGCAGTGCGACTGTTGATCGCGTTTGCCAACGCAACGGCCAAGTCACCTGAGGTACTGCTTAACGTATAGAAAATCCGAGTGTTTCCAAGTCCAACGTTTGCGTCACTGCTGAATTCGAATCGTCGATCCACGCCATTGCCACCGCGAATCGTGACGATGCTACCTTCCAGTTCGGCCGATCCACCCGCGTTGAATCGCAAGGCGCGATCGAGCGGACGCGTTTGAAACCAGAAATTATTAACACCGCCGGCTTCACCATTGGAATCACCATCGAGCGCAATCGACTGATCGCTCCCGACTCCGCCGATATCCTGAATCGAATCAAAACTGTCGGTCTGCGCTCGGAACGTCAACCGCAAATCGTACTTACCCTCAGTCCTGCCACCCGTTCCTGTGTTTGGTATGGTCGCGTCGTATTCGTCGTTCCCTGAAGCCGAAACACCGATGTAATAGACTCCGGATGCAAGGGTTTGCCGAATCAACGAGTCCTTGCTGAAATAGTTGTCGTTCTGCGAAATCAACTGCAGTTCGCCACCCCGAAGCGTAATCGGGGAATAGTTTATGTCACGGTTTCCAACCTTGGTCGCGAGTTCACCACTAACAAGCTTGATCTTCACAAGCGAGCGCGTTGCTGGATCGTTGTCCAAAGCTGTCACAAGTTCGCCAAGCGTCGACTCAAAATTCGTCGTCGAATTCAAATCTACGGTTATCGCGTTCGGGAATACGTTAACAATGGGCAATGCACCTGCTCCGCGATTGCTGCGGGTCACAAACACTTGCAGGTTGTTTCCAAGCTTACCTGGCCTAACTGCCGTAAACTGCAGGTTGACCCCTTGTCCCAGTCCTAAATTCGATGAAGCGGTCGCTAGGACCTCACGGTACAACGCCAATCGAGTGTCGAGTGGGCTGCTAGTTGCAGATCGCTCGGCAAGCGTTTCCGCGACGAGCACGCCCTCACGCGATTGACCGTTAGGACCGAAGTCCACGTCGAATCGATACAAATCGATGTCGCTGCCCTCAGGCCGGTGTAAGTACTGACCGTGGATAACGTCTTGATTGCCAGGAAACACGGGCTCAAAATTACGGTCAGCGGTCGACGGGAAAGTTAAGAAACCGTTGTCCAAGTTGAGCAACTCAGATGGCGACAAATTCGCTGCTCGCGACAAACCGAGCATGAAACCGATACTCGTTGCTGCTGCTCGTGTAAAATTCTCGCCATAGTTATCGTTCCAAACATTGTTGGCCGAAAACACAGCAAGGCTATTTTGATATGTCGGGTCGATTCGAACGCCCCAAGGACCAACCGTCTCAACTCGCAATTGCCCAAGGCCAAGAGCGTTGGTTGTTCCCAATGCCATTGTGAAACCACTGTTCGGGGTCTCTACAAACTGGACGCCAATCTTGTTCGACCACAAAGAGAACGCTTCGCGAATTCTGGCTTTTTGCTTTTCTGTGATCGCATTCGAAACCGGGACGCCAGCTTCGTTTCCGTAAATGGACTGGAAATTGTAATAGATCGTTCGAATGCCGGCGAAGCGATCACCGCCAAAGGCAGGGTTAATATGATTCTCAAACGTCTCACCGACAATGCGTTGTGCTGGATCGTCCGCTGCGCCAATCAAGTCTAGAACGTTGATTTCAGGATCAATCGCCGAACTCAACAACAAACTGGTTTGCGGGACGTTGGTCGAACCAATTGTTCCCAAGTTTGTCGCCGTATCAAACGTGCTACCCAGTCCGTACAGTGTTACTGGCGAGTAGTTGATTGGACGATCGCCGACAACTTGATCGCCATCACTGCCTGGCTCCAAAATCGTCTTGATCAATGCAGCCGAAGCAGGGTCGGTTTCTAACGCAACCAAAATTTGATTGACCGTCGTCACCTTGTTTGGTGCTACGGCAGTCGAGCTACCAATGTTGACCGTGATCGCTCTGCCATTGACCGAAACGGTCGGGGCTGGTGCCGCTGGACCACTGACAAACGAAACCGTTACTCCAGCACCCGCCTCACCAAGAATCCTGGACGTAAATCGAAGCTTGGCCCTGCCACCTGTGTTCAAGTCTGTAATCGCGGTTGCTGACGCCTCAGTGCGAACCGGCGACATCGGAGCCGACTCGCGCGTACCAACTCTCAAGCGGAAAGTGCTGGATGGCAAAAACGGACCTGGGAGCGAATCGATGTCGCCGTCAAATCGAAGCGTTGCTGTATTCGCTGCCGCGTTGTAGACAACCGAAGACGGGAAAAACGCCGGTAAATCGTCCGTATTGCGAACCGTGTCGGCAGTGTAAATCAACTGATAGAAAGCTGGATTCTCAACACTTCGCGCTGTCGGTCTGCCATCTGAACCGTTCTCAACCAAGAGCTTGTCGTTGTCGAAGTAAACAACAATCGTGTTCCGCTGTTGCTCCAGTCCACCGTTTGCGTTTCGTACGACAGGCTGCGGAACAACCGCCGTCACCTTGGAACCCAAATCCAATCGGAAGTCAATCGTGTCCTGACGAGTGTTTGGATTCGACGGAACAAACAACTCTCCCTTTGTGTTTCGCAATCCGCGAATTCCACGGCCTGAATCATCGAATCCAAAGACTTCCAAACGATAAACGTCGTCAGGCAAATTCTCAGCAAACCGCAAAGTCACTTCATTTTCGTTCGGACGATCGCCAATGACGACCGCACCGGGCTGTATGACCACATCATTGTTCGAAGTCAAACGGATCGGGCTATAAGTCGACGTATCAACGGCACCTAACCGAGCAGACGCCAATCCGCCATTCACCTTGGCCGAAAGCCGAGTTGAAACCACGGAAGAGGAGTTGATCAAATCCACCAGACGCTGAGCCGTCACCAAACCATTCGGATTCGAATTTAATGTGATGGTAATATTTACGCCGCTGGCGGCAAAAGTCGGATCACCGGTCGGCCCAAGATCGCCGCGCAGAACATTTATAACCAAAAGATCCGCAGCATTCCGACTCGATAACAAAAGATCGACGCGACCATTGCTACCAAAATCCGAAGCAACACTCGGTAGCGTGAACGAGCCGTCAGACCCAGCTCTCGTCACGCGAATGCCACCTACTGTCGCGGCATCGATCACTTGCGAGTCGTCAAAGCGAAAGGTCAACTCGCGCGGAGCTATGTTGCGAATCACCCCGTTCTCGATCAAGTCGCTATTGTTAGGCTGAACACCTATCAGCTGCGGACCAGCCGCGAGCAATTGACGGGTCTCGAGCGACTCAAGCAAGTAACGACGAAGCGTCCCGCGTTTTTTCCCGCTGGATGCTTGGTCCTTTTTACGTGTATTGGTATTGATAGCAGAACTCGTGTTGCGAAGCCGGCGGATGGTCATCACCAACCCTCAGTGCAAAAGTAGCCAGGAACCCCTCGCGAGGAACATATCCCGCAAGGCTGTGAATTACGGTGGCTCAACCTCACTCCCGGCAAGGGTGGACAAATCCACCTTAACGAAAGTACGATCAAGAGAACACGCGTTTTCGAGTATAATTGGGTAGGATTTGGATGCAAACTTGTGCTGTCACCCTTCGCGAAAGAGAATCCCCAATATGGACCGAAACCACCCTAAAGAATGGGTCGAACCCGGTTCTACGCGTCAGAAAAACCAGCATAATTTACAAAAACCTGTAGCCTACACGTGTCATCAACATCATAACACGACGGTTTTGCTGCCTTTGACGCCCTATTGGATGCCAAACCACGAGAAAGGTTCCTCACCACATGGGTGGAAATCCAACTCTTGAAGAATTCGGAAAAAATTTGACTACTTTTCGATTTGCTGTCCTCCACCATGAAGTTCCCCTGCACTCTCAGCGGAAAAGTCATTGGGATTTTCTCCTTGAGCCTCCTCACGATTCTCCTTATTCTCCTAATTCTGCCAACGAAACTCTGCTTGACGCCCCCCCGCTACTCTTAACTTTCGAGGTATTGTCTCCGCCGAATGAATGGTTTGACCACATCCTGCCGGCAAAACGCTTGGCAGATCACCGGCCCGTTTACCTTGATTACGAAGGACCCATACCTGGGGGCAGAGGGCATGTAAAAAAAATCCTCGCGGGAACCATTCAATGGAAAATACTCGAAATCGATTTGCTGGAATTATCCATTCGACAAACCTGGCCAGGCAAATCGAACGGACTTCTCCGCATAGCCAGATCGCCCGGAAACGGAGAGAATGACTGGGAAATGCAATGGCAAGTCGCCACCGTTTGACCCGTGCCAAAGGGGATTGGGACCCCCAAGAGTCAACATCGAAATGCGTTTTCAGTTCAAGACGCTATGAAAACATCTGATACTTGCCGACCGCTTCAAATGCATTCTCGAAATGTCGAATCGACGGCCTGCCTGGTACCCCTCCCAAGACGACTTCAATGACATCCGCTCTTCCAGAAGATTCCAACAACCGGTGCCGCTTCATATAGACCATCGCGGTATTGGAAATCTTTTCTTGCTTGGCTTCGTTAACTGCATCGCTGGGCCCCCCATTGTTCTCTCGTACCGCGCCCCATGTTTTAACCTCAACAAACACCACGACCTGTCGCTCCCAAACCGCGATGACATCGATTTCTCCGGATTTGAGTCGATACGACCGTTCCAGAATGATATACCCCTGACGCTCGAGAAATATCGCAGCGATCCTCTCTCCGTAATCGCCCACCGACTCGCCCGGATTTTTCTTAGGGTACAAACGCGATAAACGCCATGCAGTGAGTCGACCAATCGCGGCCTTCCAAATCCTCGCGCCGAAAGCTTGAAACGAGTTTACTAGACGCATTAAAAACTCCTGGACTCGTATTCAGTCTCCGTCGCGCAGGATGGACCATGGACCGACCGGCTACTCCGCAACAAATTCCCTGGGTAACGCAACTTTGTTCGCCTCTGCCCAATTCCGCGTGGTCAATTCGATTTTCTTTTGTCCAGGTCGATCCGCATCGTCCAGTATCACCCAGACTACTTTTTGATTCACTTCGGTTGGAGACTGGACCGTGGTGACTGGGTTAGCGCGTCGAACCAAATCCGTCAGCACGGCTCGCAACGGAATATCCTTTTGTTTAAAGGCCCGTACCTGTTGATTGCGTGTTATTCCCTCCTTCTGAAAGGCCGTCCCATTGATCGCCATCGAAAAAGGCGAACCTGCTAACACACTTTCTACCAACTCGCTTGATATTAGCTGAAGCGCCGATTCCAGGGACTCTTGGTCAAATCCAATGTTGATCTTAGATTCTAGGATTTCTTCAATTGATTTCAATTGCGGCTTCATCGCTGGCTTGGAAGCCGTTGCCACAGCGATCGAAGAATCGATCGCGGCGTTCTGCAACGCCATCCAACTCGCGACCGCGACATTGCCGATGGCATCGGTTGGCAAGTAGGTATTCACAACGACTTGGCCATCCTCAAGTCCAAACCGTCCGTACCGATTGAACGCTCGCATCATCTGCGGGTAGCGTAACGCCAAGGCTCGCCAATAGGGGTGCAATCCGTTGCCCGATGCTAGTCCCTTTTCAAATTCGTCCGGAACGCCTAGCAAACTCGATTTCAGTGACGCTGCGAATTTCCCCGCATCTTTTGTGTCAGCACTCAGCATGCGGAGCTCGGTGTACCAACGCGGTTCGAAGGTGGTGGTTAAGGCAACAGCCTGCATCGACTCATCGATCACTTCGCGAAGCACTGCCTGCATCTTTGGCGTGGCCCCAAGCAACTCTCGCCCATCGCCAAACAGAAAACTTGGCGCAAAAAGGATAGTCAGGTCGGCGCGGCTATCGGTGGACTTTAGAAGCGTCTCCATCTGGCGTCGAAGCGGTGCGGTCCCTCCATTCAATTCCGGCAATGTGGCAAGTAGCTCCTGGGGCCCCACCACCGCGCGCTTGATCATGCTACCGCCGTCCGTTTGCATCTCATCCATCATGATGCCAATGGGATTGGAAAGCGCCTCGTTGCTCCAAAGCCCCTTTTTCGCATTGTTTTTCGGATCGAAAATCTGCAGCGAATACCCGGAAACGGGCTGCATTACGGATTCGATGGACACTGGCTGCGCAAAAGTAATTCTAAAGACAGCCTGCGGCACCCCTGGGGTCTTGCTCGGGAACAAAGCAATTCCAACGGACTGTATCCGATCGTCATTCAACAAAGGGAGACTTGAAATCAACTTGGCTAGCTCAGGCTGTACCCCAACCCACCATTTTCCAATTCCGCTTGCAACACCACGATGCTGCCACAAATTGCCAGTCACGAAAACCATGGCTTCAACGCCAGCAGGGAACATCTCCAGCGAATAGGGAGATCCCGCTTGAGGTGGCGCCCAAAGCAATTTGCCATCGTCGGTCTCTACTGCAAAAAACTCGCTCACCGAATCAACGGGCTTGCGAAGCGAGGCCTCACCGGAACCGCCGTCCATGCCCAGTCCGCTCGACGAAGATCCAAGGGAATTTGAGTTTCCGGCCTCCTTGACCGTGTTGGGAGGATTGACCGAGCCCTGGCCTGGGGGTGGGGCAACCGCTACTTTCGAACCGCCGCTCTGAACAAGCACCGTAATGATCGCACCAAAAACCAGACACGCACCAACCAGCATTGCCGGCATGAGCCAAACAGGCTTCTTCTTTTTCTTGGACTTCTTTTTCACACCACTTTGTTTCGCGCCTAGGCTTTTTTTCTTCTTTGCTTGTGCGACTTTTGCAATAGGCGGCGCGGAGGAGGAAACCGTCAGCTTTGACGGCAAAGTGGTTTTCGAAACTGGTGCAACCGGAAGGTGCGTTGACTCGATTGTGCCAACAGATGCGTGCGATGACTGGGTGATCGGTTCCACTGTTTCTTCAGCTGGATTTACCAACTCACTAGCAATCAGCTCCTCATCTCCACCATTCTGCTTTTCGCGATTCTCCCCTGAAACACTAGAGACCACGACTTCCGAATTGGGTGTTTGGTTCGCAATAGGTGTTGCGACCCTCGCAACTTTCTTGTCCTTGGCAGGCTCGGGTTGCATCAACACAGGCACAGATTCAATCGCCGCCGGACTTACGGACGGTGTGCTAGGCGGCAGCGGTTTCTGGGGCACTGGTTTGACCCGTTTTGAATTGACTGGGGAAGATGGGGCTTTAACGGGCTCAGGACTCGGCGGCAAAGAAATCGTGGGCACGGGTTTGTCGACTATGACGACCGCCGCGTCCGAAGCCTTTTCTCGCGGATTGAAGCCGACTGGTTGCTTCTCCGGTTGCTCGATTGCAAATTCAATCGCTCGAATCAGCTCGGACGCCGAATTAAACCGAGCTGACGGGTTCTTGGCCAACAAGTGCGCGAGGCATTGTTGCAATGGCAATGGCAACTCCGTCGGACGAAGCGTTCTCATTGGCTGAGTTGCGTGCGCGTTGGCCCATGCCTGTGGTGTGTCGCGTTGGATATCGCCGTAGGGTGAGCTGCATGTCAACGATTTAAACCACACGCACCCTAAGGCATATAAATCGGATTGCAGCGACGCCGCCGCACTGGAAAGTGTCAACTCGGGGGCAGCAATAGAAAGCGGAACGTCACGTGAACTAGTTAGGACAGAGTACCGACTTTGAACATACGGATTCGCCGGTGGAAAAACGGGATCTCGGCGCAGTAAAAACTCGCCGTCGCTCCCACACCAAACAGCGTCTGTACAAATGCAACCATGCACTATGCCTGCGTCATGCATTTTTTGAAGTCCGGCTGCAATCTGCTCAACCATGCTTACAGACTCAGTCCAACTCAGCGGACGATCGATGAGAAACGATGTCAACGCTTGACCATCGAGAGCCTCACAAAACGAAACAAAACAGTTGTTGTCAACACCCGAAAAGAGCCATTTATCAACCGAAGGGTGCGACACACTCACTTGTTTGTCGCCAAGCTCAAGGCTAGGCGGCCAATTTTGAACCTCGGGACGCAACATATTCTGTGGCGTTAAAAGATAGCACCATCGCGAATTTCTCTTGGTCCGTGTCGAATCTACTGCAAGCAACCAATTGGGCCCAAGCTTTGATTCCAAGGACTCCGTGATACGGTACGGACCGAAGGACAACGGAATAGGAAGATTGGCGAATAAAACGTTTGCTTGGAACGACGTTATCTTTCCTAGTCGAATCAGTTCCGCCGCAAGTTTGCTAGAATCCTGCATGCTTTCCGGCGACGCGACCTTGCTAATCTGCATCGCCCAATTGCGACATTCATCAGGGGTAGCGAGTGCTGCAGCATGGACTCGTTCCCAAAATTGAACGGAGGTTGGCGGCACGTTATTGCCCTAAAACATAGGCGAAGATAAGTGGGGCGACGAGCGTTGCATCGCTATGGATCATGAATTTAGGTGATTCTGCCGTCAATTTGTTCCATGTGATTTTTTCATTCGGGACGGCACCGCTGTATCCACCATAGCTGGTCTCTGCATCTCCGATTTGTGCAAAGTAGGCCCATCGACGTGTATCCTTTTCGTCGAGATCCTGAATCAACATCGGAACAACGCAAATCGCAAAATCGCCCGCAATGCCACCTCCGATTTGAAAAAAACCAACACCACAGTCTTTGCTGAATTTCCGATACCAATCCGCCAATCGAGCCAACTGTTGCGTGCCCCCTTTGAGAGCTTGATGCGACGCAACGGTACCGTCAATAACTCGCGCGGTGAACATGTTTCCGAGAGTGCTGTCTTCGATTCCGGGCGTAAAGACCGGAATTCCAGCCTTTTTTGCTGCAATCATCCAGGAATCTTCCGCCGGAATCTTGTAGTGTTGCTTCAGTTCAGGTTCGTCCAGCAGCATAAACATGTATTCATCCGGAAAATAGCTGGTGCCCTCCGTTGCCGCCTGGGCCCAATACTTCACCAAACGGCTCTGCATGTGCTTCATCACCGTCTCAGGAATGCAAGTATCTGTAACACGGTTGTATCCAGCATCTCGCAACTCCACTTCATCCTCGACGCTGAGCGCGCGCCAATTTTCAATGACTCGGTATTCGTCGTGCGCGAATAGATTAAATAGATCCTCCTCCAAGTTGGCGGCTGTGCAGCAGATGGCGTGCACTTTGCCTTGCCTAATCATTTCCGCCAACGAAACACCGAGTTCGGCAGTACTCATGGCTCCCGCCAAAGAAACCATCATTGTTCCCTGTTCTTTATCCACGAAATGCCGATAGGCCTTGGCAGCAGCGAGGGTCTCACGTGCATTGAAATGCCGAAAGTGCTTTTCCATGAACGCAGAAATGGTCATATTGAGTCCGATTGACGAGTTAGGAAGGTGCCTGGCGACCAACCTTCAGTTTACTTCAAAACTGGAGTTGAGTTAATTCCAATTCCGTCCTAGTTAGCGAGGGCTCATTTGCCGTAACTCTAACACGTCGAGTAAATTCAGGAACACCAGCACTGCTGGATTGCGAATTGCCATGCGACACTAAGGCTTTTCCTTTGGTAGCGACACCTTCACTTCTGCGCAGAAGATGCCTTTTGGGTCCCCTCGTTCGACAAGTGTTTTTGCAATGCACCCAATCGTTCGTTCTGCAACACCCGAATAGAGTGAAACGCTATTGCCGGTGATGGCGATTGGATTGTCTAAATCGAGCATCGCGTCCGAGAGCCGAATTGCAACTCCCTCAACGTCCTTGGACTGCAGATCAATGGAGTTCTCTTTCCGCGTTGCGACAATCTCAGCCCTGTCCTTAAGGCCAACGGGATTTACCGCTAACCAGTAGAATCGGCTCTGAACCACATCGTCTTGTTTCCAAACGATGCGTTGGGGATAAGTGTTTCGATTGAATTTCGCCATCCAGGAGATTGCAACGGCATCTTCCCGATCCATCCAATGTCCTTTCCCCGGGTGGAGTTGCACTAGATGAACGTAGCCATCTGGATCCGTGCCTTGTAGGTCCGAGAGCTTCTGCTGCCATTCGCTGGCCGTTTTGTTGCGATTATAGGCAGCGTCTTTTTCGCCCATATGCAGGGTGAATGGTACATTACGTAATCCGAGTGGCGACGTTTCATTAGGGTGCCCTGCCATCATCGCCGCGGCGGCCCAACGGTCCGCCATGCGAGGTGCAAGCTGATAAACTCCGTCTCCGCCCGCCGAATACCCCATGATATAAACTCGATTTGGATCGACATCTTCCAAGGCGACGAAGTTTTCGATCAACCTGTCAAAAAACTTGTCGATGTGCGATTGATGCCACAAGTCCCAAGTATCTGTCGGAGCTCTTGGTACAACATAGACTCCTTCTTCCAGTTTGTAGAGTTTCTTTTGATTCTCCCACTGCTGGTCATTGACTTTGGTTGGGGCTCCTCCTCCACCGTGCATAGAGATAATCATGCTACGCCCCGTAGGGGGCTTTTCTCCAAAGACTTCGTAACTGAACGGCATCTTGAGCGAATCCAAAACCAAAACCCGCGACGCCATTTCCTCGGCACGCATCTTGCGAATCTGCTTCACATGATCCGTCCAAAGCAGATTCGTCGCCTCTGCAGCTTCCGTTTTCGAGATGGGTTGTTTTGCAAAGGCCTGTTCGCTTATAGGCAATCGCTGCTCGACGGATTGAGATAGATACTTTGTCAGCTCTGCGAGTGCGTTGGATCCCTTGGGAAGGACACTGTTCGAGACCGAATCCTCGGCAACGGACGCAATCGTTTCAGTAATCGGTGCATTGCGTTGTTCAGAAACAAAGGACGACTTCTTGATACGGTTTCCGTTTCGGATTTCCAAGTTGTACTTTTGGCCGACGGGTAGATGGAGGCTCAAGTGGTCGTTAGCGTCAAATCGTTCGTCCTTGGTCGTCCCCTCAAAAACGAGCTTGGCTTGTTCGTCATAGATTTGCACGATGGCAGCTAGTCTTTTGCCTGTTGTGCTATCAAGGACTCGCAAACGTATTTGTGCAGTCCCCTCAGGTGGCTTGGCAGCTCGATCGATATAGCGATCTGTGACATTGACTGCACTGATGTAATCGATGGACCTATCCCAAACTAGCGGAAAGTGAACTGGCGTTCGCTGAAAGCTAACCGCATAAATCGCGTTCATCGCGTTGTCGCGTTTCGCAGTTGATGCGCGATCGACAAACCAAGCTTTATCCAGATCATCACCATTGGGTTCCGCAGCACCAGTAAAATGCCAGCCATCGTCCCACACCTCGATCCACGAGTGATTGCCGCTGTTATCCGACCAAAGCGGCGTGCCGACGAATCGTGCTGGGATCCCGACCGACCTACAAGCGTCGATGAGCAAAACCGAAAGCCCCGTGCATGAAGCTAATCCGGACTTAATCGATTCGTAGGGGCTCTGGTCCGCTTTCGCACGTTGAGTCGAGTAGCGTACATTTACCATTGGGAAAAGCCTTTGGTTGAGGCGAGCCGCTGCGAGAGAAGGGGTCTTTGCACCGTCGATCAGTGGCGAAAATCGTTGATTGAAGTCCTTGCGCCATGAGTCGCGTCGTTCGTTAATGCTGGCGTATGGCAGCACATTGTTAAAGAAAATTTCCTTTGGCACTTTGTCTTTCCATGCCGATTTTCCCCACAACTGATATGCCAACCGAACATCTTCGAGCAAAAACTCGGCAGTCAAACTCAGCAAGTCGCGTTCAGGCATGTTTGCAATGAGAAACTCCATCCCCTCACGCTGTCCAATTGGGCAGGAGTCCAGAGCAAGCCGCAATTGAGCTCTGTTGCTTCCCGATCGATTGAGGGCTTCGGAAACAAGACTGCTCTCCGTTGCTTTCCAAATTTTGGAATCTTGCCGAACATTCCATAACTCTTGAGACTTGTCGGGATTGATAACGACTGCCGATGCCTGATAACCGTCCTCGGTTCGGACGAGGGACAGCTCAGACGCAGATGCGATTGTCGTTGGATTAAACTCAAGCTCGACCAAACTGGTAGCCCATTTGCCGTTCTTTGTTTGATATGATTTTTGACGATGGTAAACTTCCATGAGTAGGTCGCGGACAGCTAGGCTCGTTTCTGCCTTGTATTCCGCTTTGCGAGGCATCTCAGATGAGAACTGGACGATGCCCCAACGTTCAGGGCGATGCATGTCGATGATGCCCGGTGGTGACCAAACCCAGTTGTCTTCCTTGGTATTGGGTACCTTTTTGTATTTGCCGCCGTCGATATTGAATTGCCATTCCACTCTTGAAAAATCAACTCGCCATTGCTCGCCGTTTTTCGGAGGCTGGAACGACTTTGTTCCGCTACCGAAGGCTGACCATGGGATAGCTATCTCAACGCTCCAACCGTTATCTGTATCACTCGGATCATTAAGAGTCCCCTGAAGGTGTACAGCCGTTTTCAGACCGCGAAATTCGAAGCTATTGTCGGCACTACCAGCATCTTTGTATGGGCGAGGCAGCACAAGATCCCACGTCGTATTGAGTGCGTTTAACTCAAGTTCCAGGTAGTCGTGGTTGTCACCGTTGGGATCGATGAAAACCTCGAAGTCGTTGTCTTGAAAAATGACGGCGTCGTGCTCGGTGATGGAGGCTTGAAGATGGGGCTCAGAAAGCTCCGCACCTATGTAGAAATAATCTCTATCCCAAAGCATTTTGGCTCGAGTGCGAAATCGGGGCAGTGGCCTAACGGAACTCTCGATATCAACGAAGTCTTCCGTCCAAGGGGCCTCTAACCAGGGGCCTTCGCTTAGGCGACCATCAATATCGAGCGGTGCGCTCGATATGCCGCATACGTACCCTCTTGGCTCAATGAGCTTCATCCGCCCCCAATCGCTTTCCTGACCCAAACAGCCAAGGCCACCAAAGCTGAGCGAAGAGACCAACAGAACCACAAATCGGAGTAGACTGCAAGGAGTTAAAACCATAGGAATGTCCTGACTTGGCGACAGAAAGAATGGCAACAATATTGTCTTAGGCCGAAAACCATGGGCTTAATGCCCTGCTGCCAACCAGACGGAACGCGGTTATCTACGGTTCCGCCCGACGAAAGATCGATACCCAAACAAGTCAGAATGATAGTGGATTGGAAGCGGATTGGAACGGACAGATTAAAATATTCCAGCGGTGCAACACCGCGTTATGATAGTGGTATTGACTGCCAGCTTACCTCCCCAAGCGAACGATTTTAGCATGAAATGCTCTTTGCCCTTCAAATGGTTATCCGTCCTTTTCTGCGTTGGTCTTGGCCTGTCAGCCTTTGGAGCAGACAAACCGAATGTGGTCATCATCCTGGCTGACGACTTGGGATTTTCGGATCCTGGTTGCTACGGTGGAGAAATCGAAACTCCCAACCTCGACTTATTGGCTGCAAATGGCCTGAGGTTTACTCAGTCCTACAACACATCCAGGTGTTGGCCAACGCGATCGGCATTGATGACCGGGTATTACGCACAGCAGATCCATCGGGACGCACTCCCCGACCTGCCAGGCGGCGGCCAAGGCGTCCGCCAAGCGTGGGCTAAACTGCTTCCAGAGCGGCTTAGGTCAGCGGGCTATCGAAGTTATCACAGCGGCAAATGGCATATTGATGGCGATGTACTCGCGGGGGGCTTCGACCGATCGCTTCACACTAGGAACGATGGTAACTTCTTTACCGCGAAAGGAAATCTAATAGATGACAAACCGATTAAGCAAGCAGCGGATGAATCTGGCTATTACGTAACCACAGCTACGGCAGACCACGCGATCGATTGCTTGAAGGATCACAAGACCACCTACGGAGACAAACCATTTTTGCAATACATCGCATTCATAGCGCCGCATTTCCCTTTGCACGCACTGCCGCAAGATATCGCAAAATACCGAGACAAGTACCTCGATGGCTGGGAGGAAATGAGAAACCGACGATTCGCTCGCCAAAAGGAAATGGGGATCACCAGCACCACACTTTCAGAATTGGAACGCGACGTGGGACCTCCGTATGCATTTCCAGATGCGATGGAGAAACTCGGTTCGGGCGAAGTTAATCGGCCACTGCCCTGGAGCGAACTTACGGTCGAACAGCGACGTTTTCAAGCGACCAAGATGGCCATCCACGCTGCTATGGTCGATCGAATGGATCAGGAGATAGGTCGCGTTCTTCAGCAGCTCAGAGACATGGGGGCGTATGAAAACACGCTTATTTTTTTCGCCTCAGACAACGGCGCGAGCGCTGAGATCATGGTGCGAAGCGGAGGGCATGATCCATCCGCAGCGCCCGGCAGTGCGGCGACTTATCTGTGCCTTGGACCTGGTTTCTCTAGCGCATGCAATACTCCATTCCGACGGCACAAGACGTGGGTCCACGAGGGAGGCAACAGCACGCCAATGATCGTCCATTGGCCAAAAGGGATCGCTGCCAAGAACGAACTTCGACATACTCCGGGCCATGTTATTGACATAGTGCCAACGATTTTAGAACTCGGGGGCGTGAAACTCGAACGCGAATCGAATGGCGAGTGGATTCCAACCGCACCTGGCAGAAGCCTCGTTCCAGCCTTCGCAACCGACGTGACAATCCAGCGAGAAAGCCTGTGGTGGCTGCATGAGGGGAATCGAGCGATTCGGGTTGGCGACTGGAAATTGGTCGCGGCAAAAGGAACACCGTGGGAGCTATACAATCTCAAAACAGATCGCGCCGAACAAAACAACCTGGCCGCGAAGATGCCGGATAAAGTCAAGGAACTCGAAGCGGCTTGGCAAAGCCAAACGGATTCCTTTAGCGAGTTAGCGATGAAAACAATGGACGAGCAACTCAAGCCGCGAGAGGCGGCAAAAGCCAAAAAGGAATAAAGATGAAAACCGCCAGTCTTTTTTTTGTCATTTGCCAATCGCTTTGCCTTGCGTCATCAGCGGCAACCCGATTAAACGCTTCCCAACAAAACGCAACTCAGCCGAACATCGTGATTTTCTTGGCAGATGACGCGGGATGGGGCGACTATGGCCACTCAGGAAACCTGCAGGTACGAACACCCAATATCGACTCCATTGCTCAGGGAGGCGTGTCGTTAGATCGCTTCTACGTTTGCCCCGTATGTGCACCGACGCGGGCGGAATTTCTGACAGGCCGCTATCACTTACGAGGTGGCGTGCGGGGAGTCTCCACCGGACTCGAACGTTTGGATTTAGATGAACGCACCATTGCAGAAGCGTTCAAGGCAGCGGGGTATGCTACCGGCGCGTTTGGCAAGTGGCACAACGGCAGCCAGTGGCCTTACCATCCGATGGCCCGCGGCTTTGACGAATACTTTGGCCACTCCTCTGGGCATTGGGGGGAGTACTTCAATGCCCCACTGGAAGAGAATGGCCGCATGATTCGAACGAAAGGCTACATCGTGGATGTGTGCACCGATCGGGCACTTGGCTTCATCGAAAAAAATCTTGACAAGCCGTTTCTTTGCTATGTGCCCTTCACCACTCCACACTCACCCTGGGCTGCTCCATCACAAGACTGGGAACGATTCAAAGACAAGCCGATCACTCAAACAGCCACGGACCCCAAGAAGGAAGTTGCAAACGAAACGCGATGTGCATTGGCGATGCTTGAAAACCAAGATGCAAACGTAGGTCGAGTTTTGGCGAAACTAAGGGAGCACAAACTGGATGAAAATACGTTGGTCCTTTACTTTTCTGACAACGGACCAAATTCAATGCGATGGACGGGTGGAATGAAAGGCAAAAAGGGCACTACCGATGAGGGTGGCGTTCGGTCGGTATGTTATCTTCGCTGGCCAGCCAAGCTTCCTGCGGGACACACCGTCACGCAAATCGCAGGCGCCATCGACCTGCTACCAACGTTAACTGCATTGACAGGTGTAAAAAGAGTCGGGGACAAACCGCTGGACGGTCGCGATCTCAGTCCGTTGCTTCTGAAGCAAGCCACCGACTGGCCGGATCGAATGATCTTTTCTGCTTGGTCAGGAAATGTCAGCGTGCGTACGCAAACCCATCGATTGGACAATGCAGGACAAACCTACGACATGATCGCAGATCCCGGTCAGCGAACCCCGATCAACGAACGGGCTCCTGAAGTTGCGGCCAAACTTACCGACGCAGTTAAGGAATGGCGGCAGGAAATGGTAGCAGCTAGCGAGTCCAAGGAGTCAAATTCGACGGAACGCACTAAGAGCCTGCGAGGCTTTTTGCTGGTGGACCAACGCCCAATTCCGGTCGGCTACCGCGAGTTTCCAATTACCATGCTACCTGCGCGCGATGGCGAACCGCGTGGCAATGTGAAGCGAAGCAGCAACGCACCAAACTGTTCCTATTTCGTGAATTGGACCGACCGGGACGATAGCATGGTCTGGCTACTGGATGTCCATACGTCAGGTCAATACAAAGTCTCGATCGACTACACTTGCAAGATAGCGGATGCTGGTGCGACCGTTGAGCTATCTTTTCTAAATGGGGCACTCAACGGGAAAGTGACGCCGGGTTGGGATCCGCCGCTCTACACCGATCAAGACACATTACCGAGACCTGATGGCGAGAGCCAGATGAAGGATTTTCATACGCTGGAGCTGGGCGAGATGCGGCTGACAGCGGGCCAGGGTCCACTCACGTTGCGAGCTTTAGACATTCCTGGAAAATCGGTAATGGATGTGCGGCGAATTACACTAACCCTCTTGCCCTAAGATGAAAAACGATAGCAATAATGAGCACGAGATTACGACCCACTATAGCCCGGTGAACAAAGGGGCCAAACCGAGGTATTAGGGA
>JANMNR010000621.1:0-5585 GCA_031368325.1 Pirellula sp. | reverse complement strand
CGACAAATGCGGACGGGGCAGTTTGGAAAAGCATTTGCAATCTACAAATTGCGTACGATGGTCGTCGATGCCGAAGAGCTAAAGAGCAAACTTGAAGCGTTGAATGAACGCGATGGTCCCGCATTCAAGATGAAGAACGATCCGCGAGTAACGCGAATCGGTGTTGTTCTTAGGAAGACAGGGATGGACGAACTGCCTCAGTTGTGGAACGTCTTAGTCGGCGATATGGCGATTGTAGGGCCGCGCCCATTACCCTGTGATGAAGACGCGAAATGCGAGCTTTGGCAGCGACGTAGACTGGACACCAAACCAGGTCTCACTTGCTTTTGGCAGATATCCAAATCGAGAAAAATTTCTTTTGCGGATTGGATGCGGATGGATCTGCGTTATACGGACTCAAGAACAATTTTTGGTGACTTGCGACTGATATTTAAGACGGTGATGGCCGTGTTTTTGGGCCGGGTTGGCCACTAGTTTTGCCAGGCACTTCGCGGCTATTTCCTTCTTCTCACGCCGCTCATGGGTATGAGCAGCCTCAAAGTGATTCCCTGTCGGTTATAGTGCGCATAGCTATTTTTCCAACCATCCATATCCCGATTTGTCATGCCACGCGAACGAGTAGTGCTTGCCATGAGCGGCGGAGTCGACTCCAGCGTCGCAGCTCATCTGTTGATTGAACAACAATATGATGTAATTGGAGTGTTCATGCGCCACGGGGAAAAATCCAGTGCCGCCTGCGAATTGGATTCTGGCAAGCCGAATCCGCTTCTTCCAATCTTGCAGGGGCGACTAGATCACAAGCAGGGATGCTGCAGTGCGAGCGACGCAGCCGATGCGAGGCGAGTCGCCGATAAGTTTGGAATCCCATTTTATGCGCTCGATCTAGAGTCCGACTTCAAGCGGATTGTAGACTACTTTGTAGACGAATATCAAAACGGACGGACGCCGAATCCTTGTGCCCAATGCAATAACTGGCTCAAGTTTGGCCGGTTGTTTGACTATGCCGACGCGGTCGGGGCCAGATACGTTGCTACCGGCCATTACGCGCAAATGATGCCCTCTGCCACGGCGGGGCAACCGCCAGAGCTTCATCGAGGCCTGGATGATGGCAAGGATCAAGCGTATGTGTTGACCGGGATCGACAGTTCGCTGCTGCCCCGAATGCTTTTGCCAGTAGGAGGATTTCAAAAAGCCGAGATTCGCCGCATGGCTACCGAGATTGGGCTGAGGGTGGCTGACAAAAAAGATAGTCAGGAGATTTGCTTTGTAACCTCTGGGGCACATGCTCAGTTTGTGCGAGACAAGTCTCGTGTTTCGACCGCTGGCCAGATCGTTACATCCGACGGCACGGTCGTTGGCACGCACGCAGGAATCGAGGGCTTTACCGTGGGGCAACGTAAGGGAACCGGAGTCGCCATGGGGTCGCCGTACTATGTGACCGATATTTTGCCAGAAACTTCGCAAGTGGTAATTGGTCCGTTAACCGAACTGGCTCGCTCGTGGCTCATAGCCGACGAAACGAATTGGCTGGTGGATTTCCCGGTGGGGTCGGTTTTGGAGGGTGAAGTGCAAATACGATACAATTCGGGGCCCGAGCCGGCCACCGTGGAGCGAATTGCGGAAAAACAGTTCCGAGTGGACTTTCGAACGCCGAGTTATGCTGTATCCCCAGGGCAATTGGCCGCGTTCTTTAACGGTTCGCGGGCACTTGGGTGCGGCTGGATCCGGAAAACCGGCTAGCCCCTGTTGCTAATTCACGATGGTTGTGTCCACAATAGCTGAATCCACCTACTCAAACGCATACCCTATCAAGCCGTATCACCATGCACCTATTTTTCGCCCAGCAAATCGAAACGCAAACATTGCTAATGATTGGGCTATTAATCGCCGCACTTATTGGTGGCTTAATCAGCTTGGTGGTCTTTTGGAATTTCGGTAGCTTGTGGTTGCAGGCCAAGACGAGTGGTGCTGACGTCTCGATGTCTAGCCTCATCGGTATGTACTTTCGTCAAGTGCGTTCTCAAGTCATCGTAAACGCCAAAATTATGGCTGCCCAAGCTGGCTTGGACATCGATCGCGCAAACGGAATTAGCACCCAGCGCCTCGAAGCGCATTATCTTGCAGAGGGCAACGTCATGAACGTGATCAATGCCATCATCGCCGCACACCGGGCGGGCATCGACTTGGATTTTGACCGTGCCGCTGCGATTGATCTGGCCGGGCGGGATGTGCTTGATGCGGTTCGGACCTCCGTTCACCCTCGAGTAATCGACTGCCCCGATCCAAAGCATAGCGGCAGCGGTTTCTTGTCCGCGATTGCTCGCAACGGCATTGAACTACGAGTCAAGGCGCGCGTAACCGTTCGAACGAATCTCGAACAATTGATCGGCGGAGCGACGGAAGAAACGGTGATCGCACGCGTTGGCGAAAGCATCATCAGTTCAATTGGTTCATCCGAAACACACTTGGTGGTATTGGAAAACCCAAATCTCATCTCGCGAACGGTGCTAAAGCGTGGACTAGACAATCAAACCGCCTTTACTATCGTGTCTATCGATATTGCACATATTGAAGTCGGCCAGAACATCGGGGCTCGCCTCCGAGCAGACCAAGCGGAAGCAGACGTTCGAATGGCTCGTGCTCAAGCTGAGCAACGCCGCTCAGAAGCCATCGCCTCAGAACAAGTCATGAAGGCCAAAGTTGCCGAGAACCGAGCAAATCTCGTTTTGGCAGAGGCAGAAGTGCCGAAGGCCATGGCGAAAGCATTTGTTGACGGCCATTTCCAAGCGACAACCGCCACCTAGTATTGGCCTGATGGTTAACGCGACATGTGGCATGCGCCTCGCTGACTACTTGATCCAACTTGCACCGGAACGAAATAACTCCATTGCTTGGATCAATAGGCATCACGATGGAAGTATCTCAAGGGCTTGGACTTGGATTGAAATCCAGCGACTGACCGCGGCAGCCGCGACGTTTCTGTTGGACCATTCGGTTAGGCCCGGTGACCGCATCGCAAACCTTGGCCGCAATTCTCTGGCGTGGGCTGTACTCGATTTGGCTTGCTCCGCAATCAATGCGGTGCATGCTCCCATCGACACGCGTTTTTCGAGCTCACAGAAGCAGCACTGTATCGCGCTAGTGAAACCCACTATGGTTTTTTCGGACGTTTCAATGACATCCGAGTCAACCACAATCGAGGCGCTGACTTCTTTAGCACACGTCGATCAGCCGCTGGCACGAATTGCATTGCCGTTTGCAACCAACGATTTGGCAAACATCCTTTTCACGTCAGGGACGACGGGGGTTCAAAAGGGGGTTATGCTCAGTCACAAGAATTTGCAATCCAACGCTTTGGCCAAGTTGGATGCCATGCCGCAGGTTGATACTGACCACCGACTCAACTTCCTCCCCTTCTCACACGCTTATGCACGCACCTGTGAACTGACTACCTGGCTTATCAGCAACTCGTGTATGGAAGTTGCGAACGGCATCGACGATATGTTTCAGCGGGGTGCATTCGCAAAGCCCTCGCTCATCAATGGAGTTCCTGTTTTTTACGAATCTATCGAAAAGAAACGCAATCCAAGGCAGGACCTGCGGGGCTGCGTTCGAGAGCTGTTTGGCGGACAGGTTCGTAGGCTGGCAAGTGGCGGCGCCACCCTGCCTGCACTTGTCAGAGGTCGGTTTGAAGCGATTGGACTGCCTATATTTCAAGGATATGGGCTAACCGAATGTTCGCCAGTCATTTGCTCCAATCGATCGGGAGAGAGTGACCAAGGCGTGAACGGGCGCTGTGCCAACTTGGTTGAGGTCGGTCCACCAGTAAAGGGCATCAACGCGCGAATCGATGCTGGCGGGCGGTTATGGGTATCCGGAGATGGCGTCATGCTTGGCTACTGGCAGGATGCAGATGGGACGAATGCCAGGATCGTGAACGGTTGGTTGGATACTGGCGATCTCGCCGAATATGTCGAAGACGTGAACCGCGTCATTCCGTCAGCGATTCGAATCCTTGGGCGATCAGACGATACATTGGTTTTGAGCAATGGCTATAAAGTTCAACCGATGCCCATCGAGCAAACGATCCTCGCCGAACCGTGGGTAGAGCAGTGTATCTTGGTTGGCACGAAACGAGCGTTTCCCGTTCTGATTTTGAAGCCCAACGAATTGGGACCACCTCGAATGCTTCCCGATAAAATGATGTCGCGGATTGAGCACGTGTTGGGCGACTTCCCACGACACGCCATTCCACGCAGACTGATACTCGTAAACGAGGCGTGGACCAGAGAGAACGGCTTGGTCAATTTCAAAGGGGCTCAGGACCGAAAGAAGATCGAATCTTACTATGAGGGTGCTATCAATCAACTCTATCAATCTTCGATGTAATTCTTTGCAACGAAGGATGATTGGCACGTATGAAGGCCGCGTTACCGGATTTGCACGGATTACAGAATTCGAGCCTACCGGTTCCATGAAAGTTTCTGTAGGCAATTGGATCTCTTTGCGTTAGCATATTTGGGATGAGTACTACGATAGAAACTGATTTGAATACCCCCAAGCAATCCGGCGGTCCTGCCGTTGAAGTTGCGCCTCTGTGGATCGGCAACTTGCGGGTGGATCCCCCTATTTTCCAAGCGCCGATGGCGGGTTACACAAATTTTGCTTTTCGGCAAATCGTGCGGGAGTACGGAGGAGCAGGTTTGCAAGCAACCGAAATGGTCAATGCCAGAGGATTTGTTTGGCTTGACGAACATGACTGCGAACACCCAGATCGCCTTTGGGGTGTCAAAGAAGAGGCTCGTCCGCTGGCCGTGCAGATTTGGGACAACGATCCAGAGATCATGGCCAAGGTTGGTATACGTTTGGCACAGGAGTATGGCGTCAGTGTTGTTGACATTAATTTCGGCTGTCCGGTGAAGCAAGTGACAGAGAAGGCGCATAGCGGCTCGTACCTGCTGCGAGATCCAGAACGAATGTATGCGATCATTTCGCGTTTGGTTGAAGTCTGTCATCCGACACCGGTAACGGCAAAGATCCGGCTTGGTTGTACGCGCAAGACGATGAACCATATCCAAATTGCTCAAACGGTAGAACGCGCGGGTGCCTCGGCGCTGACTGTTCACGGCCGAACAGCCGAGGATTTTTTTAAGGGCTCTGCGGACTGGAACCGGATTGCTGAAATCAAAGAGCACTTGGAAAAGATTCCGTTGATTGGCAATGGCGACCTGCAGACCCCGGAACAGGTTGTTCACGCGTTTCAACATTACAAGGTGGATGGAGTTATGATTGCTCGAGCCGCTTTGGGGCGACCTTGGTTGTTTGCCCAGGCTGCGGCGGCGCTGGCAGGCAAGCCGATTCCGCCTGAGCCGACTTTGGACGAACAGCGTGCGTGCATGCTTCGTCATTACGATTTGGTGGTGGAGCGATTTGGCATTCAGAAGGGGACAATGTTGATGCGCAAGTTTGCTTGCTGCTATGCGCAGAGTAAGCATGGGGCGAGGCATTTTCGAACCAATGTGGTGCGTGTCGAAACGCAAGAGCAGTTTTACGAGGTAGTCGAAAAGTACTTTCCACGGGAACTC
>JANMNR010000579.1:0-5615 GCA_031368325.1 Pirellula sp. | reverse complement strand
CGAAGCGACAATTGTCGTGCAGCGACCAGTTGAGAATTGGATTTTTGCTGAACAAAGCCCCGACAACCGGAACTCGCAAAGCAATTAAGGCTGAACATAACCCAAGCCAACATCAAGCTAGTCTTTAGCTCGAATCCCCTCTGACTTAGGTTAAGAAACTGCATTTGATCGCGCTGTACGTGAATCCATTCACCAGCTACTGCGCAACGGTTGCGCACTTGCCCAGTACGTCCATACCAAAAACTCGTTGTCCGCCTCAAGATAAACGGGGCAATCCGCCCCGTTTTTGATAGCATTTGGCCGCAAAAGCATTCTGCCTTGAATTAGCAGATATGCGGCTAAAGAAGAATCTGCCGAACGAGCTACGGTTTCGGAACAATCGGACTAGCAACAGGCGTATTGTTGTTGTCGGTTGCAGCAACGATACCCAACGCGGTCAGACCACCAATTGCAGCAATACCGCCGAGTCCCAGCCCACCGCCGCCAACTCCACCGCCGCCTGCTCCGCCACCGCCTGCTCCCCCGCCGAAACCAGGTCCCATGCCAGCAACCGCTGACGAATCGACAATTACTTCCTCGTAGATAGGCTCAGGAGCAACATTATCGCCAATTTCCACGTTCATCGTGGTTGCCGCTTGCATCGTATTCGCAACGAAAACCTTTCCGTCGTTTTTCAAATTGACTACGCCGCGTCCAACCGCGCAGAATCCTGTAACCACGGATCCTTGTTCGCCGGCCGCAACTAGTCCGTAACATGCTGGAGCGAGTCCTTCGACTGCAAAGCTTCCGTCCGCAGCAACGCGAACTCGGCTGACTTCTTGACCGTCCTTCATTATAAAGACAGTCATGTTGCTCATATCCACAGAAGCGGCCGCTTTTCCAAGACGTCCACTCAAAACTCCTTGGTTGTCCAGTAAAACCTGGGGCGATGTTGCAAATCGGCGACCAGCGCCGAGCGGATCTGATGTTGGAGCAACCGCAGCTGGTGCTGCCGTAGAAATTTTCGGTGTCATTTGGCCTCGAAGAATTTCCGATACTCGGCCACTTGTACCAATTACACGAACATCGACTGCACTAGCCAAATGACTGCCGGAATCTTTGCTCATAACGACCAAAGAAAACATTGCGAATGAGCTATTGCCTTCCGCCGTCAATGTGTAGATACCTGGCGAGACTCTTTCAATTGAAAACTCTCCATTGGCATCCGTGTCATCGGAAACGACAACTTTTCCATTCTGGCTGAGTGACACTCTAATCTTGGACAGAGACATGCTGTCTTGTCCAAGTAGCGTAACCACGGATCCCTTTACGGATCCAGCGTCATCCGCTTGTACCCATTGGCTAATGAACAAATCGTTCATCTGTGCGGACATTGCCTTTTTGGCGACCGCCGAAACGGAAACCGACTCGGCAGGAATGTTGGCTGGCGATTGTGCAAAACCAAAGCCGATGGTTAACGGAAACACTAGAAGTGAACGCAAGAAGTTTTTTTGAACCGACGACTGCATGGGATTGCTCCTCCAATGACTACTCAAAGTAAATGACTCAGGCGAGTGACCGCTTATTTTAACCAAGCTGTTCAGCAATTCAAGCTAAAAAAGCCACCAGACGGAAAATCCGTCACATCCCGGCGATTGTGAAGAGACAAATTGCAATGGTAGCAAAAGCGCCGGTAAAGTCGACTTTGAGGTCAAGGAACTCCTTTTGCAAGCTAATGACCTTCGCATTGCCTGCATTCAGGCGGACAACGCTAGCAAATTTTATCGCCATTTTTTTAGAAATTCTGGCAGCGGGTACTCCACAACCGTTAGCGGTTTACGACGCTCTTCACGAATTGTCCAAAGCCGATCGTATCCGCGGGAAACGAGTTTTGTCCGGGACTCGACGTATTCTGGATCAAGATAAGTCTTGGAAAACGGGCCATCCGTTTCGTTCGGTGCCTCGAATCGTTGGTCGGAGATAAATTGAGAAAAAGCCGGGGCACACCTTAGGTGACATTCCGGTGAAGCATGAAGCGTCTCAGGATCAACTTCGCCGATCACGAAGCTCAAATAAAGTTGGCTGTCTGTGATATTCTCGACTTCCGTTCCACAAACTCGGCATAAATACCCTTGATCGCAACGAGCCATTCTAGAGTCCTAGGACATCAAACATAGAATACTGCTTCGCTGGCTTGCCAACCAAGAACTTTGCTGCGGCAATTGCACCACTCGCGTAACAATCGCGATTGGACGCGGCCACCCGCAGCTCGATCGTTTCGCCCTCCATACCGAAAATGATCGTGTGCTGACCGGCATCATCGCCAACTCGAACCGCGTGGTAGCCAATCTCAGCGTGAGGCCGTTTTCCCACTTGGCCAACTCGGCCATGAACATGCTGGCTGATTCCCATTTCCTTGGCCGCGATTTGCCCAAACTTCAACGCCGTTCCACTCGGACTGTCCTCCTTGAATCGGTGATGCCTTTCAATAATCTCAACGTCCGCTCCACCTGGAACGTCCTTGAGTGCGCGTGCAGCTTGCTCGACCAACTTCATAGTCAGGTTGACTGCAACACTCATATTCGGCGCGTAACAAACAGGTATTAGTTTTGCCGCACTTGCAATGGCATCGATTTGCAATGCGGAAAGCCCAGTCGATGCGATTACGATCGGAATGGCCTCTGACACGCAATGCTCCAACGCGCTCATGCATCCCTCTGGCGAAGAGAAATCAATAACCACGTCAATCCCCTGAGGCCAACTGCTTGTTACCTCAACACCGAGCGGCGATATACCCGCCATCAATCCGGCATCTTCACGAATATGCTTGGATGATGGCCGAACCATCGCCGCCACGATCTTGACATCAGGATCGACACTTCCCAAGGCAATGAGTCGTTTCCCGTTTCTGCCTGAGGCACCATGGATAGCAAGTTGATTAGGAGCGTTCATGTTCTGTTCTTGGAGATCGTTTTTTCGAGGCCAACACCGGGCTGTTCCGTTTCCTTTTTAACCTTGATCTACGATTCCTTGCAAGGCCTCTAGAACGGCTGCATCATGTCCATCGACACTTACTTTTTTCCAGACTTTAGCGACCGTGCCATCCACAGCAATTAGGTAAGTGCTGCGTTGAACTCCCATGCTTTTCTTGCCGTACATATTCTTTTCACGCCACGCGCCGTACATTTCGGAAACGCTGTGTCCAGTGTCCGCTAACAACGGAAAATTGAGGGAATATTTGTCGCGAAACTTAGCGTGCGAAGCTTCATCGTCGGGACTAACTCCGAGAACAACTGCCCCTAATTCCTTGAGTTGTGCGTTTGCGTCCCGAAATGCGCAAGCCTCTTTTCTACAGCCAGGTGTGTCATCCTTTGGGTAAAAATAGAGTACGACAGGTTTCCCTTTGAAGTCGCTGAGTTTGATCTTCTTTCCTGAATCAGAAACCATCGTAAATGCCGGAGCTTTGCTCCCAACCTCAAGCCAATCTCTCATTCGCTACTTTCTGTCACGTTGTGGAATGGTTTATCGCTGCGGATCAAATCGCAGCCGTACTCGTCTAATGTAGCAGAAGTTCAAGCCCGGTAGACTACTGTGTTTAATCCGCGGAGCGTGGAGCAGGGAGTTTCGGTGTCCTACATTTTCCACACACGAATGACAACCTGAGAAATTCCCTGACGCTCGCGATCGAGGCTATCGCCACGATCGGTTAAACATTGTATCGATCGAAGCTTGAAGACCTCGATCGATAAATCATTGTTTCAGTCTAGGCTGTGTCCCGAAAACGACACTATTTGTCTTCACCAACCCATACGACGGTCGATCGGTACATCAACTCGATCTGCCGATTGGCGGCGGCGAATGGTCCATCCAGATTCGGATAGACGTCCTTTGGTGACTCTTTCGATGTATCCAAAAACATTCTCCAGCGGATTCCGCGTGTCTGTGGCGGAATTGCAAACACCTTGGACTCCGGCGTTCCATTGAGCATGATCAAGATGTCTCGTCCGAATCCATCTGGATCGTCCACCAACGCAGGTCTCCCCAGCCAACAGATCAACGTCCCGTCCGGTGCATCCCAATGAATCGGCTTACCAGTCGATTCAAACCAGCTTACGTCCGGCACGCCCCGATTGTCTTGTGGTCGGCCCGTTAGGAACCGATCGCGTCTCAGCGAGGGTTGCATCTTTCGAAACTCGATCAACGCTTGCGTAAACCGAAAGATATCCGGATGAGCTTCCAAATTGGACCAATTGAACCAGGAGATGTCGTTGTCCTGACAGTAAGCGTTGTTGTTTCCACGCTGAGTTCGTCGAACTTCATCACCCATCAATAGCATCGGTACACCCTGGCTCAATAGCAAGGACGACAGCATGTTCTTGACTTGCCGTACCCGAATCGCTTCGATGTTCTTCTTCTTTGTTGGGCCTTCGACTCCGTAGTTGTCACTGCAGTTGTTGTTGTCCCCGTCTCGATTTCCCTCGCCGTTGGCATCGTTGTGCTTGTCTTTGAAGCTCACCAGGTCGTTCATGGTAAAGCCGTCGTGGGACGTCACAAAGTTGATGCTGCAATAAGGTGCTCGTCCCGACTGCTCATACAAATCCGAAGATCCGCTGAGTCGAGTCGCCATGGCCCCGACCATTCCGGGATCCCCTCGCCAGTAGCGTCGAACGTCATCGCGGTAGCGACCGTTCCATTCTGCCCAACGCAAGTCTCCAAACGAACCCACTTGATAGGCACCCGCCGCATCCCAAGCCTCTGCGATGATCTTGGTGTCGGCCAACATCGGATCCTCGGCAATCAAATCGACCAACGGTGGATGCGGCATTAGATTGCCATACCGATCGCGGGACAGAATACTTGCGAGATCAAATCGGAAACCATCGATATGATAATTGTGTACCCAGTGTCGCAAGCAATGGAAAATGAGCTCACGGCAAATCGGATGATTGCCATTGAACGTATTGCCGCAACCGGTGTAGTTGCTGTAGTGAGCACCTCCCGAATTCAAGATATAATAGACTTGATTTTCAAGCCCCTTGAATGTGAGCACAGGTCCGCGTTCGTTGCCTTCGCAGGTATGGTTGAAAACGACGTCGAGGATGACTTCGATACCCGCTTGGTGCAGGGCCTTGACCATTTGTTTGAATTCAAGAACTTGTGCTCCTGGCTCTTTCGACGAGGCATAACCTCGGTGAGGAGCAAAGAAGGCCATTGGGTCATACCCCCAATAGTTTGGCCTCTCCGGCGAATTGCCATGGACATCCAGGATCGGAAACTCGTGTACCGGCATGAGCTCGACCGCCGTTACCCCTAAGCTTTTCAGGTAAGGGATCTTTTCGATCACACCAAGATAGGTACCGGGGTTTTGGACGTTGGACGTTTTGCTTTGGGTGAATCCCTTGACATGCATTTCGTAAATAATGCTGTCGCTGAGCGAGCGACGAACGTGTCGATCTCCCTCCCAGTCGAACGCATCATCCACCACAACGCACTTGGGAGGCCGGATCACACCATCGGTCGTGTGCTGACAACAGCCAGCCAAAGCTTTGGCGTACGGATCGACCAAGCGAGCATTGCTGTCGAACCACTGGCCAGCTTCGGGGTCAAATGGCCCGTTCGCTTGCAGATGATACAGC
>JANMNR010000070.1:0-12773 GCA_031368325.1 Pirellula sp. | reverse complement strand
ACGACCCTGTCCATCCAAGACAGAGAATGCCGTACACCATACGGCGCAATGGCGACTTGCTGCGGTCACGATACGTGGCCAAATCCGGAATCATTCCCATGTACCAGAAAACCAAGGATACCGATGCATAGGTACCCACTGCAAAAACGTCCCACAGCAATGGACTACGGAACTGAGGCCACATCCATAGATTCAAACTTGGATAAGGCAAAAGCCAAAACGCAAGCCATGCTCTACCGACGTGAATGCCAGGGTAAATACCGGCACATATGACTGCGAAAATCGTCATCGCCTCAGCAGCACGATTGATGCTGGTACGCCAATTCTGTCGGAACAAGAACAGAATTGCGGAAATCAAGGTTCCGGCGTGACCAATACCAACCCAAAAAACGAAGTTTACAATTGGCCATGCCCAGAAAACCGGGTTCATGTTACCCCAAATACCGACCCCGGTCAGAATCAAAAACCCAATCAGCCCTACAAAGGATAACGCCGTCAACGACGAAAATCCAAAAAGGATATACCACAGCATAGGCTGCGGTTCTTCTGCAACACGACAAACCATGTCTGTTACCGAACCATACGTTTGGTTCCCGGTAATCAGCGGCGCTCGCCGGCCCGGAATATCGTCCGTGTTATCAATTTCGCGAGGGTTAAAACTGCTAGCTATGGTCGCCATTGTGACCCGATTCGGTTGAGTGTTCAGCCCCGTGCGATTTGCCGGGTCGATTTGGTGTCAGTTGTACTGCGGTGAGAAGTCGTTTGGGAACGTTTCGAATCCGTGACAAATACAAGGTCCGTGGTTTGATGTTCAACTCCTCAAGCACTGCGTATGCACGAGGATCGTTTTGGCTTTGGTAAACGCGGCTGGTTTTGTCATTCAAGTCGCCGAAAATAATCGCTTGACTCGAGCAAGCGTCCTGGCAGGCCGATCGGATATCTCCGTCATGAACTCGACCGTCACCGACTCGCTTTGCCTTGATTTTTCCGTTTTGGACGCGCTGAATGCAATAGGTGCATTTTTCCATTACTCCGCGGCCACGAACCGTAACCTCCGGATTCAGAACCAGCGATTGCAACTTTTGCGATGCCTTTTCGCGGTTATCTTGCCAACCGTAGAAGTATCCGTATTCCGTGTTGTAGTTGAAGTAGTTGAACCGACGCACTTTATAAGGGCAGTTGTTTCCGCAATATCGAGTACCGATACACCGATTGTAGGCCATCGCATTGATGCCCTCTTCGGTATGGACCGTTGCTGCAACCGGGCACACTTCTTCGCATGGGGCAGTTTCGCAATGAGCACATGCCATAGGCTGCGTCACGATTGTTGCGTCAATCGGATCCTTGTACGAAAGGCCTGCCTCCTTCATCGCATCCTGATCGCATTCAAAGTAACGGTCGATGCGTAGCCAATGCATCTCGCGCCCGCGAATCACCTGTTCTTTTCCTACAATCGGAACGTTGTTCTCTGCCTGACAAGCAATCACGCACGCATTGCAACCCGTACACTTGTTCAGGTCGATGGTCATTCCCCACTTGTAGTTCTCGTCAACCGTGGGCTCTTTCCACAGCGACTTGTTTTCGAAGTGGTGCTCAACTGTATTGAAGGTGAAGCGTGGGTCGCTCTTGTACTCGTCCAGGGTCCCCTCGCGAACCAATTGCGGCGCTCGCTTTGCCTGCTCCTTCATGCCACCTTCTTCCAGAGCAAAGTGGTCCTGGGTGGTTGCAAGCGGATACGGAATGCTCGTGCCGATGGCTTCAACACCAGTGTAAATTGCGGCTTGCTCCCAACGCTTAAACGACGCGAGATTGGTCCCAACGGCACCGCCGATGATTCCACCCTTGGCCTTGGATCGACCGTAGCCAAGATTGACGGTAAAAGACCCTTCGGCGTGGCCCGGCACAACAAAAACCGGCAATTTCACGGTAGCCGCACCTTGCTTCAATGCGACGAGCTCGCCCTGCTTCAATCCAAGTTGATTCGCAGTTCCAATACTGCAGACTGCAGCGTTATCCCAAGTCAGCTTCGTGATTGGCTGTGCAAGCTCTTGCAACCAGCCGTTGTTGCCAAGTCGACCGTCGTAAACAGCATCGCTTGGATGCACAACGACTTCGATGTTGGATTTATCTAGCTCTAATTTGATCTCGCCCGATGGCAGCTCATAGGTACTGGTCGAAATGCCACCACCACTGACTGACTTACCATCGGCTTTAAGCTCTCCTGCAAATTGCTTTCCTCCGGTACCGTCCACATACCCGATATGCAACGACTCTTTCCACGCGCGCTCACTAAGCGATCCACCAAGCAACAGCCTAGCTGTTTCCATAACAATCTTTTGTCCGTCGATTTCGGGCAAATCCGCCATAATCGACAAGAATTCGACTGGCGACTTGCTTCCAACTAGCAGCGGCGAAATCATCGGCTGACCGATACCCAAAACACCATCTACCGCTTGTACGTCACCCCAAGCTTCCAACGGATGCGTCGCCGGAACAGTCCACGCACAGTAGTCAGCTGTTTCATCGTCGTAGTTCGATAGGTAAACAACATCACCAATCGACTTCAGAGCGTCAGCAAGCTTCAAGTCACCGGCGACCGTAAAGACCGGGTTCGGCGGCAAAATCCATAGCGATTTAAAATCTTTTGCCTTGCCTACAAACTCATTAAGCTTGAGCGCAGGAACCCCGGCCAACTCATTCTCGATCTCAAAAATCTTAACTGTCTTCCCAACGTTCCCTAGCTTGGCATTGATGCGGATCGCAGCGAGCTGAACAGCCATCGAATGATGCGAGCCAACCGCCAAAACGGACGCACCCTTGTTCGAAAGCAGATCGCTAGAGATGGATTCGATCACACGCTGAACCCGATCAGCACCCTTTAGCTTGTTGTACGGAACTTCTTCTTGCTTGTCCTCAACAACTTTACCCGCGTCGATCGCTTCTTCGATCTTCTTAAGCAGATACGGCACTTGAGACGATTGCAAAGCCAATCTGAAATCAGCAGCCGAACCCGTAACTGAATATTGCGACTCAACGCTATACAAGCGATTCATCCACTCCCCGGACGGCGCACGGTGATTGGAAAATTGCCGAGCATATTGAACCGCATTCGAATCCGCACCCAAAAGGTCCGCATCAAGCGAGACAATCACTTTCGCCTGATCCAGATCGAAAACCATCGACGACGTCTTGCCAGCACCAGCCGCACCCAACGCCTTAGCGACATTTCCGGAGAACACCGATTCATACCGAACCAGGGTAACCTTCGGATATTTCTTTACAACTTCAGCCAGAATGCGGCGAATCGACGGACTTCGCGTCGGTTCGTACATAATCGCTAACCCACTACCGCCCGATTCTTGGAGCGCAAGCCTCTGAGCAGCAACATACTTACCAAATTCTTCCCAGCTCTTGAGCGAATTCTTGTGATCGTCCGGATCCGCCTTCTTGTCCACAGCGACAAATCGCTCAGGAACAGCACCAACAACCTTGCGATTTAGACATCCGGCAATGCGATCCTGATCGTAGAGCGACAAAATCGAAGCTTGAGTGAACGCGTCCGAACCAGCGGATCGCAATTTTTTATTGTTGTCAGCAAACTCCGTTGGCTGACTTTTGGCATAGGCAGGGTGGTCCGCATTGCCATCCACCTTCACCGGGCGACCTTCGAGACTTGCAACCAAAGCATGGACAGACCTACCGGCCCATTCAAAATTGGTGGCAAAATACTCCGCAACCCCAGGGATTCGCCCCTCAGGACGCATCACGAACGCCGCTACCTCTTCGCGATTGTAGCGACAACCCGCCACACCCCCCAAAGCAAGCGATGCGCCCATCATCTGAAGCCACCTACGGCGAGAAACGCCTTCAGGGAACTCAGATGCAGCCTGAGGAAACTCGCGAGACAAAAACTGCTCAAACTCAGGCGTTTGATGCAATTCGTCTATGCTGCGAAAATAACGCTTTTGGTGATCAATACCGGATTGGCTCATCGGTGGCAGACCGCACAGTTAACTTGAGGATTGAGTTTCTTTTCAGCTTTCAACTTGGTGCCCAACGCAAACTGCTCTTCTTCGGAACCAGCAGACCAAGCCAGATTTGTAATTTCTTCGACGGGACGAAGATGTGGTTCAGGATGGCGGTGACAATCTATGCACCAAGTCATCGACTGATCTTTGTCCTGATGAACGATTTCCATTTGATCCACTCTGCCGTGACAGGTTACGCACGAAACGCCGCTGTTCACGTGTGCTGAGTGGTTAAAGTAGACGAAGTCAGGCAACCGGTGAATCCGGACCCAATCGATCGACTCGCCGGTTCGCCAGCTATCGTGCACCGGCTTAAGCTTGCGGCTGTCGGAATGAACCGCCGAAAGAGCGGGAGCACCTGCAGCCGTTTTGGGGCTGTGGCAGTTGATGCACGTTTGAGTCGCAGGGATAGAGGAGTGCGCAGATTTGTCCACTGAATTGTGGCAGTACCGACAGTCCATCTTGAGTTCGCCAGCATGCAAAGCATGACTGAACGGCACAGGTTGCTCAGGACGGTAACCCGTGTTCAGAGTAACAGGGCTTGTAGCGCCTAGAAACAGTACTCCGGCATAAGCACCACCGGCAGCACCTAAAACTCCTAGCATAGCCAAGAATTTGTTCGTCCAGCGAGGGAACAAAAATCGTTGCATGATGGATTAAAATCGCTTCTTTCTGGCAATCGCGATGCCGCACGGCACGCGCTCGAATAATCTGGAGAAGTTTACTAGCTCTCCCGACTTGTTGGAAGGCAGTATCGAAAAGATACTTCTTCCGGAACGGGATCTTTCGACATTCGGTCAACCGTTCTATTGGCTATTTTGTTACCCGCGATTCAAAGGGACAAATAGTCGCACTGCTTTACGTCGTTTAACCCGCGCATCGGCAATCGGGCACCCAAACCATCCAACCAATCCAACGTTCAAGAGGGATCGGGCCTGTTCCCTGTCCTCGCCTTTGGGGCTCGATGCCCACGAACGAATAAATTTGGACGCATGACGCCACCGGAAAATTCTACGTTATCGTTAAAGTCAACCAACCTGCCGGCCGATAACAACCGTGTGCTAATAGTTTGCAACCGGACCGTCAGGTCTGTCGTGAACGATAAGTGCGTTAGGGGGGTACCTAACTCAAGTATCGAAAAGCGAATGCATGCATTCCGAATCGCTTGGTGGCGATTTGGTTGGATGTATTGGACGAATTCCACTTAACCATAGGTGCAATTCCGTCACCGCGGCTCGGACACGGCGACCGACGGGACCTCCTGGCTCATGAAACGCTACCTTTATCGATGGTTCGCTGGATTGCAAATCGGCTGCGTATTGCTAACCGGTTGCCACCCCACTCAGCCATTCTTTCTGGGCGAACGTGGTGATCTAGCCCACTATCTAGATCGTGCTCAGCAGATCGAGTATGTCGATCTCGACGCAACACCGCTTCCAGAAGCCGATCAATCCAAAGAGCCCTTCTCGCTCAATAATCAAAACTTTGTGCATATCGACCTCTCCCTCGAGGAGTGCATCGCATATGCGTTGGTCAATACTCAAGTGGTACAAGCGCTGCCCGGAACTCAACGTCAGAACGCTGACATGGCAGCAACCATTCTTTCCAGCCCTTCCGGCCAGCTAATTACCGGAGGTGACGTAGCCATTGCGGCTACCACAACGAATTCCCAACCCGCAGTCGTGGACCAAAACGGCAATCGAATCCTGCCTCGCGGTTCCGTGCGTTCCAATCAGATCGGTGGCGTTGAAGATGCATTGAGCGAATTCGACGCTCAGTTTTCTTCGTTCATGTCATTCAACACCACCGACCGTGCCCGAAACGTCGGTGCTGGAAACGTATTCAATCCCCAGCTGTTTCAGGGACGAGACACGACCTCGCAAATGGCGATCTCCAAAAGAACGGCGACCGGTGGCGTAGCTACCATCCGATCTCAATCAATCTACTCGTTCAACAATATCCCAACGCAATCCGCAGGTGCAGGCAACTTTGGTCGAGCCGTTCCAAGCGACTACACCCAAATCATCGAAGCACAAGTACAGCATCCGTTGTTGCGGGGCCGCGGTGCCCTCGTCAATCGAATTCCAGTCGTGTTAGCACGAATCAACGAGGACATTGCCATTGGCCAGTACGAAGAACGTATTCGCAATTTGGTTCGCGATGTCGAATTCGCTTACTGGGACTTGTTTGCCGCCTACTTTAATGTCGAATCGGCACGCACCGCGCTTGACAGCGCCGCACTTGCTCACAAGATCGTATTTGCAAAGCTCCAAGGCGGTTCGGCCGCGAACGCAGAGGCACAGGCTCGCGTTACCTATCATCAATTCCACGCTCAATTGCAGGCGGCGATTGCAGGCGGAGGGAATGGTAATGAGCCAGGTCTATTCGGCCGGGAACAGAATCTGCGACTCCTAATGGGCTGGGCGGCCAACGACGGTCGATTGATTCGGCCGAGCGACAAACCAGCCGTCGGGTTGGCCGAATTCGATTGGGAAGCAGCTCGTGGCGAGACGCTCTGCCGCAACGTGGATCTGCGCCAGCAAAAGTGGACGATCAAACAACGCGAGCTAGAACTAGTCTCAGCGAAAAACCAGTCATTGCCTGACGTCAACGTCCAGTTTAACTACCGTTGGCTAGGTGTAGGTAGCAGCCTCGTCGACCGCCATGGCGGCAACGAACCATTTCCAATCGGAAGACCAAGTGCTTTTGAAGAATTGTTCGGTGGCAACTACCAAGAAGGTGGCATACGAATGGAATTCAATCCCAATGCATTCGGTTCCCGCCGTCAGCTCAACGACGTCCGAAACAAGCAGCTTGCCTTGGCAAGAGAACACCGAGTGCTTGAGGCGAAAGAAATTGCAGCTGTTAACAGGCTGTCCGCTTTGTGGCAACAAGTGGACGGTCAACACAAACAAATGACCGGTCTCTTTCAAGCACTCAGCGCGGCACAAACCCTGGTTGAAGTTTCCCAGGCCAAGTTCGATGCAGGTGGAGACAACCCAGATGCGGTCGTTGACAACCTCTTGCGAGCACAACAAACTCGGGCATCCGCAGGACAAAACTATATCCGATCGCTTGCGGAGTACAACAAGTCGCTTGTTGAGTTCCATGCACTAAAAGGTTCGCTCTTGGAGTACAACAACATTGCCCTCGAAGAAGGTATTTGGCCAGAAAAAGCCTACTGGGATGCTCATGAACGTGCTAGGGAACGCGATGCCGCAAGACACATGGACTACGGTGCTAGCCGACCAAGCGTATTCAGTCGCGGCACCTACACTCAGCACACAGGCAATGCAAACGCTCAAGCTCGACCAGCCAGCTTAACCCCGGGTGGACCAGCACGAGAACAAGAACCAGAGGCGGTGCCATCCAATCCGAATCGATCCACCGACAACCTGCCCGAGAAACGTGCAAGCAACGATTCGAAGCCCAAGTTCGGTTGGCAAACCAGCTCTCAAAGGAATTAAATGCGTACAGCGAAAGCTGTGAACGAGTGGTAGGGGGAAAACCCAAGGGACGATTGGTCGAAAGGCCAACCGTCCCTTGAGTCATTTCTAAAGAGCACCGGCGATTGCAAATTTGAGATTTGAGATCTCCGACTTGCGACTTGCGATCTGAGACCAGTGTCTCATTTGTTGGTTTCTGTCGTCCTAAGTATTCCATCGCTCTCCAGTTCGCGCAGTAGCTTGAACAACATGGCTTCTCGCCCTGGTGCTGTTGCAAACTGGAGCCCGATCGGCATGCCACTCGAAACGCGAAAGGGTGCCGAGGCGACCGGGATCCCAGCCAGGCTGAGCGGCTGAGTATAAAGACCAAGGTTGGCGCGAGCCGGCGCCGGCTGGCCATCCACGATCATTGTCGCTTGATCGATGCGAGGTGCGACCACAGGCGTCGTTGGTGCAATCAAAATGTCATATCGCTCGAACAAGAGTTTGACCCGCTTTCGAAAAAAATTCCGAAACTCCATCGCCCGGAGATAAAGAGCCGTGGGAAGCATCGCACCCGCCAAAAGTCGATCGCGTACCGCAGGGTCATACTCCATGGCACGAGAACGCATTGTGTCGAGATGCAATGCACCGCCTTGCGCGGCTGTAATCAAGTAAGAAGCCGAGCGAGCCGTTTCCGCTTCGGGCATTTCGGCCACGTCGTCTACGCCGAGATGGGCCATGAGCATGTCCAGCGCGTCGAGCACCTCAGGACTCCCATTTCTTGCATACCAGCCATCGAGCCTCGCAATGCGAGGAGTTGTTTTCGAATCGCCGAGTTCTGCACCCGAGAGCAATTCGTAAACCAACTCAAGTTCCGCTGCAGATCGCACGAAAGGTCCGACGGTATCAAGCATCTCGACGAAAGGAAACGTCCCCTTAACCGAAATGGCACCATCCGCTGGCCGAATTCCCCAGATGCCGCAAAGTGCTGCCGGAACACGAATCGAACCATTGGTGTCGGAGCCCAAGGATAACGGGACGAGTCGAGCAGCGACTGCCGCTGCCGAACCACCCGATGAGCCGCCCGCCAACCGATTCAAGTCATGAGGATTGCGAGTCGTTCCGAAGTGGGCATTTACTGTTGCAAAGCCATAAGCGTACTCGTCCATATTCAAGGTGCCAACCAAAACGGCTCCCGCCGCTTTGAGCCGAGCAACCACCACCGCATCCCGTTCGGCTGGAGCTGCACCGATACGCATTTTTGCACCGGCGGTTGTCGGTAGCCCAGCGATATCGTACAAGTCTTTTGCTCCAAACGGGACACCGGCCAGCGGGCCAGGATCGATTCCCTTTGCGACTTTGCGATCGACTTCGTGCGCCGATGCGATGGCGCTCTCATTCAGCACACGGGTGAAACTATTTGTTTCACCGTTCCGTTTCGCGATGTCGTCCAGCGTTGCGATGGTCAGATCTAGCGATTTGACCGCCCCGGACCTTACTGCCTTTGCAATGTCTTGGATGGATGCGGAATGATTCACGACTCCGGCTCTCCATCCTCATCTGCATTCGTCGAATAAACGTAAGCCTCAACGTTGCGGGCGTGGCGCCTTAGCAGTTCGGCGCTGGCTTCTATTCCTGGCACGCATTCCGGTGGTACGACCAGGCCGAGAAGTGTCGACATATCGAGCCGGTAGAGGGGCGTCGGGTCGCTGTCTTCAGGCGTTGGCGTGCGCATGCTTGTGGATGCAAGCTGGCAGCCTGCGTTACGAGTTCCTAAACCCTTTGGAGCACCAAAATGGAATCGACCGCTTCGCCGTTAAGCTTTTGCGTCGACTCGATGTCGTACCAAAAATCATGCACAGCAACCAGTTTGAGCTTCTTGCATTTTGCCAACAAGCTCTTTAGCTGGGGGGCCGTGTAGATTCGAAGTGTGATATGGTCGGAAAGGCGGAACGATTCTTGCTTTTTCTTGACGAGCATGGAGATCCGCAATTTTTCCAATCGCGTCTTCATGCTGGTTTCGACTACGGTCAAAGCATAGTAGACGGATAGATCCTCGTCCTTGGCGGCCCAGCGTTCCGTGCCCCACAAGTCTCCGTCAACGGGAAGCAAATGAAGCGATAAAATGAAAACGCCACCCGGCTTGAGGTGTTCGGCAACGCAATCCAAATGCGCGAGCGCCGCTTCTTCGGATTCAAGGTGCCGAAAGGTATTGATGGAATTGATTGCAGCATCAAAGGGTTGATCGAACTTGAAGTTCGTCATGTCACCAACGACAGTCTCACCCTTAACACCGAGCTTCTTGAGTTTCTTCTTGCAGTACTCTAGTGCAATTGGATTGAGATCCAAACCGGTCATCGCAAAACCGCGAGTTGCCATGTCACACACGAGTCTACCTGAGCCACACCCCAACTCAAGCACTGTGCTTACAGGAAATGGAACGTATTTTTTGAAAACGTCCTCACAAAACTTGGACTCCTTCGGGGTCTCCTTTAAAAAGCCAAGCTCATAAAGTTGGGGATAGTCGTACCATGACTTCACGGTCTCATTTCGAACCTGTTTCGGTGAGGTCGACTTAGACACCGCGGCAGCAGGCTTCTTTTTGGCCGTCTTGGCCGTCTTGGCCGTTGATGCGATAGCCCCAACAGATTTGCTGGTTTCTTTAGGCCTGGTCGCTGCCTGCTTCGTCTCGGCGACGGACACCGATTTGGTCGTCTTAGCGTTCCCAGTCTTCGCGGCGGTCTTTGGTTCAGATTTCTTTACGTTTGTCTTCTTAGCAGTTTTTCGCGTTGCAACGTTTTTCGTAGCCAATATCCACTCCCCATAGAATCGTAATCGAGTTAACGATGAGGATTGTAGATGGATTACGCGGTCAGCGGCAGCGGGCTATCCGAAAACTCTTGGAATCGTTCTTGCCAATAGCCGCTTGCCTGATTCTGTGAGGTCGCAATTAATTGGAACCGCATTCTGCGAATGACCCCCTTTTCCATGAATCGACCAAACACACGCATCATGAGGCCGTTCGTGATCGGTTCAACATGGCAATCCTGTTGGTCAAGTGGATGAACTAGCACCCCCAATCGGGAGGACTCGCTCGTCCAACAGGAATGCTCTGTCAACGCAAAGGGCTCTCCGCGAAATTGCAACTCGAGCTGCGGATTGGAGTCGAGCAGTGAGGTTTGAACACTCAGCCAAATCTCCAACGCAAAAGTACCAAGCAGATCACACGGAAGCACCCGCATGTCGATTTGATAGCCGAATCGCCACGGGCTGGACTCTGGGAAGAATGCGATCAGGTCTTTTTGTCGCACGTAGGCTTCACCGACTAGTATGCCAAGTGCCTGGGTTTTTAAGTTTTGTTCCGTAGGTGTTACTGCAATTTCCAAAACGGAATGATTGGCTGCATCGAAAATTTGGATCGACGGCTGAGGAGACGCGGGTGACAAATTGACGTCGATGGACCATGGATGGCTAGCCCATTTTGCTTTGCACTCTCGAAGATTCCAACTCATCGACCTAAACTCTGTATGATGCGAGAAACAAATTGAGGACTCTTGCGAGTCGCTGTTGCAATTTAGGTTAAACAATAGCAAGCGAGACTCGATGCAACAACCAATACTTACTCGTTGGATCAAAACGACACCATGGATTCTTTCTTAACAAATGCGATGGGAGTCGCCACGCAAGCGGCTGAGGCTGCTGGAGGAATCCTAAGGGAAATGCTGGAAACAGCTGCGGTTCGGGAAAAAGCACCCAAGGATTTGGTGACCGACGCCGACATTGCGGCCCAAAAGTGCATCGAGGAACGGATTCTGGCCGTATTTCCATCGCATCATTTTTTGGGCGAAGAGTCTCTGCTGTCGCATCGAGATCGAATCGCTTTGGCCAAGGAAGAGTGGTTGTGGGTTGTCGACCCGTTGGATGGAACCGTCAACTACGTCCACCGCATGCCTAATTTCGCCGTTTCTATTGCATTGATGAATCGAGGGAAAACCGTGCTCGGAGTTGTTTTTGATCCGATGGCCAGGGAACTTTATGCAGCCAGAATCGGTGGCGGAGCGACCCTCAACGGCAAAAGAATTCAATCCAGCGAATGCCACCGATTAGAATCTGCCCTGGTTGCTGCCAGTTTCCCCCCGCAGGTCCAGAGGGAGTCGGTCGAAGTCGCGCAATTCATCGAGGTGCTCGTTCGTAGTCAGAGCGTTCGCCGACTCGGCTCGGCAGCCCTCAATCTGTGCTACGTTTCGCAAGGTCGGCTTGACGCCTACTGGGCTGGATTTCTCAAAGTTTGGGACATTGCGGCCGGGGCACTCATTGCAACCGAGTCCGGAGCCACAATCAAGAAAAAAAATGGCGAGGAGTTTGATCCGTGGGATGGAGAATTGGTCGCGGCGGGTTCGGATTCGCTATGCCAGGAGTTGAGCGATTGCCTCGAATCGGTTGAAAGACCTAGGACTCCTGGGACAGTTTGAATTTGGTGAGATAGTACTGTTCCGCCTCCCGCATGGCTTTCGTCTCTTTCGGCTTTTTGTCACGGAGGCCGACGATGTGGAGCATTCCGTGGATGATATAAAGAAGCAACTCGTCATCCCCCTGCCAGCCATGCTCCCGGGCTTCACGGTCAGCCGTTTCGATGCTAGCGATAATTTCCCCCTCCAAAAAATCGTCGCTGCTGGTAAGGTCAAAGCTGATGACGTCCGTCTCGTAGTCATGCGAAAGATGCTTGTTGTTCACCTCTCGGATTTCAGCGTCATCCATCAAGGCGACCGAAATGTCTCCATCCGTCCAGCCGTAGTCGTTTGCGATTGAGCGAATCGCTTTTTTAAGTCGCGAAACATCACATTTTCGCGCGGCCTCGGAATGGTGGAACAGAACGTGGACTGGCATACTGTTAACTTAGGTAAAGCTGGCGAGTGGTAACGATCGTCTCGAATATGGCCATCAGGGACCCTAGCGGACCTGGAGAATCCTTGCGTGTGCCGAACTAAAGCGATTCTTCGGATTCATCGCGAAGCGCCTCAAAATTGGTAAAAACACTTCGCTCTTCGGCCCATTCTGCCGAAACATACGGTATTCGCAAACCAGGTGTCTGGTCGTACGAGGGGGGCCCCGTTCGGCGAGTTCGCTAGCAGCAATGTTAGCAGATATTCGCATGAACATAGGGTACCAATCGCAGTCGATCCGGTCAGGAAAGTTTGCAGGTGCTCAGGTACTAGACAACAGCTCCAAAGCGCCGTTTTTCCCGCAAAACAAACCGTAGGAGGGTTTCCATGCGACGATTCTTTTTGGGCATGGCGATCGCCTCGCTGACCGCCGG
>JANMNR010000534.1:0-14484 GCA_031368325.1 Pirellula sp. | reverse complement strand
TCACCAGAGTTCGGCATTGCCAAATGTTGTGGGTGAGGGGCTTCTGAGTGTAAACGTGGATGCCGCGTTCCATGGCCGCCAACGAGGCTGCGAAGTGCGTGTGATCAGGCGTTGAAACGACAATGGCATCGATCTTCTTGGACATCTTGTCGAGCATCACACGAAAGTCGTCGAAGAATGGTTGGTCGGTCCGCCAGTTTTTCATATTCTCTGCGCAGAGGTTGCTGTCGACATCGCAGAAGGCGACAAGATTCTCTTCGGAGCAGCCTTGGTTGTAGGGCTGTTGTGCGATCCAACCGCCGGAACCAATAAATGCAACGTTGAGCTTGCTGTTGGCGGCTTTACCCGCCTTGCCGATGGCGAACCGAGAAAAGGCCGTACTGGCGGCAACTGCGCCGGCTGCGTTAAGAAAGGTTCTGCGTTTCATCAATCGGCCCTTTAGTAATTGACTTCGTGAAAGCTTCCAGTTTGCAAATTGCAAGCAAGTTTTGTACTGGCAAGCAGAATGTTTCCCCAACTCTCTATTTCCCAATGGAATCCAACAACGTCGGGTAGTGTTTCCGGATAAGCGCCTGCTCCTCTGCGGTCAATTCCGCTAACGGGATGGGCCGGTCTTGCGGACGGGAGCCCTTTTGGTTGATCCGGTTCATCAGACTCCAGTTGCGAGAGTGCCCACTGGGTTCGGGGTCGGAAGGTTCCTTAGCTTGGAAATCGTAGCGAGTAAAATCAATTACCATGGGCACCGTATTTTCCTTCCAGTTTCGAAGCAGTGCGAGACGAAAATCCGTGTTCATGAACCAGCGTATCTCAAGATCTTCCTGCGACGCTCGTATTCCAGAGCCACGATGAAGAAACTGGTAGTTGATCGTTTCGTTGTTCATGAAATGCGCACGCCATAACTCGCCGAACTCTCCTTGGGTGACAAGTTTGCAATCGGGCCAGCGATTACGAGTTTCGGTGAGCCAAAGCTGGAGCCCCTCCATGCCGTTGCGGCCTCCGTAACCATAAATTTTACGTGCTTCGACCAGACTCAATTCCCAGCCACAGGTCACCCAAGCAAAACCGTTGCGTTGGAAGCCATCGTCGAAATGCGTTGCGGTGGTGGCCAGTATCGATTTCAATCCACGTTCGGTTCCCATGTCGAGCAACGTTTCGATAGGTCCAACTCCCTGACGACTACGCCAAGTTTCGCCATTGACCGTTTTCCTACCAGGTATACGCGCACATAGAAAATCGACTGTCCAGCCGTCGAGATTCACGATATCGATAAAGTCCCCTGCTCCCCTAGATGGTTTGCAGAAGTGCTCGCGCGACGGAAAGTACGGGTAGCAGATCGAGCCGTCGCCGTCACCGTTGTCGACCGCGTATTGGCTCCAGATATTGCCCTGACAAACATGGATACCCTCTGCCTCGGCAAGGTATCGCAAGTTGTCCGCTGACAGGAATCCAGCGATCACGCTCTTTGGCCGGTAGCCGTCGCCGACGATTTCGGAGACACGCCGCAAGCCGTCGTGAAGATCGCGGTTGACTTGCTCGCGCGTGTTATACATGTTTGAGAAATACGCTCCGGGAATGAAAGTGATTTCATCACCGAACTTTCGATGATAACCAACAATCAGCTCACGCAACTCGCGGTAGCTATCGCGAGTGTCATGTAGTGCGAGCCAACTAAAAGCCCAGGTGATTCTTGCGCCAGGCCAAGCCGTGTCGATGGCCTCGCGGAACGTGCGGGCTTCTGCGGGCGTGTGGACAGTCGATTCGTCCGGGCCATGCGCAGTGTCACGGGTCACCTCGATCTGACGAACCCTCACTACAGTGTTGAGAGTTAGAAACCGGCACCCCATGAGCCCCGCTAGCTCCGTCGAAGAAGGCGATGGATTATCGGCAAACGCCGTGCAACAAAGCAACGATGCCAAAAGAGCGAGGGTCAATCGGAGGCGTGCGGGCGAATTGAATATCATCGCACAACGACTTTCTGCCAGCTAGTTTTATGTCTCATCACTTTTGTTTTTTCGATGCCATGAGATCGCTGACCCCATTCTTAAGTGCATAAAGTTGCACGATCTCTGATTCCAACAAAGCTCTATCAAACAGGGCCAAGTCATCCATCATTCCAACATAGTTGAGTCCGAGCATAATCGCTGCTTGCTTCGGTTCCCATGTAAATGTCTGAGTCCGAGATGCAATCTGGCCAACCTTGGTACCATCAAGGAACAAGATCGCTAATCCGTCCGCTCTCGATGTATTGAAATTGCTAACCACGAATGCTACATGCGTCCATTTTCGAGCTGCAAACGGCGGATTATCCACGGCGGCAAGCGGCCGCTCTGCGGCAGGGATATCGGAAAAATTCTTCCCTTCGGGATTCCATGCCGCTTTGTCCGCGTAGACTCCTAGTCGAAATGGGATACTCGTCGCCTTTTTTTCAAACTCAACAAACATTGACGCGTCATCCCATTGCTTAGAGGTAATCTGTATGGGATCGCAAAAGCCATCGGGCAATTCACTTGTCGGATCAGTACTCAGCCAAAACGAAACCGTCTGAGACCAATTGGGCGATGGCATTTTGATGTTGTTTTCTGCTTTAAAGAACACCATCGGTCCTTTGCTTTTGCTGAAGCGTATGGCACCACCATATTTACCAGAATCGTTGGCAACTTTGACTTCGCCACCAGCCGGTAAACCCTTAGTCGCCTCAGCTCGTTTGTTCATGGTTGGTGCCTGCCAGATCGAGCGATCGCCGCGAGAAAAGTCTGCGTCGGCTTGGCCATCAAAGGTTGCGTGAAAGGTCAATGCGCTTCGAAGCGACGCATTCAAATCTTCTTGGCCGTACGTTACGAAGTTGCATAGCAAAGGCAAGCTCGCAGCGACCATCGAAAGGAGATAGTTTGTCTTGTTCATGACGTGCATGGTTCAATACTCGGTTAAGAATGTAACTCTGGATACATCCAGAGACATTATACACTTAATTGACAATCGAAGAGGATCGTCTTGACGCACATCGTACCTAGAAGATTCAAACGAACCACTCCAAGAACAATTACATGGCCTCGTGAAATCGTGGGTGTTGAGTCGATAAAGTCCAGCGCAACTAACTATTGCTTCAAGACACTGAAAAACGACTCGATAACGCGATCGGCGTACTTTTGATTCGAAAAACGGTCAAACAAGGACTGAGAAATCGCACGCGTTTGGCTACTGCTTTGTCCAAGTGCGGACTGGACAGCGACGTAAAACGTCGCAGGATCATCTAAGGTGAACGAACCAAACTGTCCAGCCTCTGCTACGACCTCTTCTACCGATGTACCGGCAACATAGCATACCGGTGTACCGACGTAATAGGACTCCAACGCGGGCAAACCGAAACCCTCGATTTCGGACGCAAGCAACAATGCGCGCGCTGACCCAACAGCTTCCACCAAGCCGTCATCATCTAGCGGTGGAGCGATTGAAACGTGCTCCAATTCGTTTAGGATTCCCTTGCCCATTCCGTCAACGTTTCCAATCAAGCTTAGCCGAGGCAAATCGCGTCCTTCACGCTGCAGTGTGTGCCAAATCGACAGCAAACGATTGGTCTTTTTGTGGGGAGCTGTAGACGCAAGATGGATCACTTCGTCACGCTTTGTGAAATGGCGATCGCGATGAATCTCCCAGGAACTACTTTCAAAAGTGACGTGAATAGGTGGTGGAGTGACTTGATATCGATCGCAAAACTGGAGCAGTTGAGTCTTTGCGTGCTGCGATACAGTCATGACCGAATCGAGCCGTTTTAGACTGTTCTTTGTTACACCAATCCAGTAGCGAAACGCTCGGGGCGACCTGGTCTCGGGATATTTGTCTGCATAGTGTTGAATGATTGCATCGTGCATGGTCCCAACCGTGGGAACGGAGGGTCGGGACAACAATGACAAATATCCTTTGGGGTAGTACCAAAGATCACACGCAGGACGAGCGAGGAATGGATGCATGGTATCACAGATAATACGCCCCAACCCTTTATCCGACCGAAACGGTAAACGAATCAGAGGTTCCGCACGCCCCGATGAACCGAACGAGCTCCTCGATGTAACTAAGGTGAGTTGGACTTCTTGACGTCGCCCCAACTCGCCAAGCAGTGACTTAGTCATCGAAGTGATCCCTAGACTTCGATCGCGATGCGGGTTTTGGTCGGCCAGATAAACGGCCACTCGGATCGGATTTTTTTTAGCTTGGCTTGATGTCGCTGACGGCATTACGCTTTGTTCGCTCCCCAATAGTGTTCCAAGCTGCCCATAAACTACCTATCGCACTTGGATACGAAACGTGCACACGGTCTTGTAGTTCGCGACCAGAACGAAAAATGGATAGTGTCATTATTGCTTGGGCTTGGGCGGTTCTTTTAGCATCGAAAAGCAACATGTGGCAATAACGAAAAAGTAAAAGCCGGGAAGCTTGAAAGTAGACTCAGCAAGCCCGTTAATGAAAGCATAAGCCAACAGTCCAAAAACAATTGCATACTCAATTTGATTGCGGACTGTGTACAGCCGAGCCGCCTCTACAAAAGCCAGCAGAATCGCCAACAGAACCAACAACAACCCGACAATCCCAACATCCAAAAGTATGTCCAGAAATGCGTTGTGACCGTGTGGAATCTCCCATCCTAGGCGTTCGGACAAGTACTCAACTCGCTTTGAATCCCAATAGGCTAAGTAGCCGTGACCCAGAATTGGCTTTTTGTTGATTGAAACAAGCAGTTCCTCCCAAAGCGGGATACGTCCTGATAGGGTGGACGAATCATCACCGCGTCCCAGGTTCGCGACTCTGCCCAGTTCTCCAGAACTACCCTGGCTTATCATTGACGAGCCTGCCAGGGCCAAGCTTGCGAGGGCGAGCATGGAAAGGATGAGCAATACTCGATTGGCCCCCCGAACAATCAGTGTTTGCGCGATGACCAGGCTAACAAGCAATCCCGCGAGTGTCGTTCTCGATTTCGTCAATAGGACGACAGCCATTCCAAAAGAGAAGATCGCAAGCCCCCAAAAATTACTTGTTCCCAGCTTGGAAAAGAACTGGCGTGCGATCAAACACAGAAATGACGCAAATATCGCTTCCGTGTTTGGGTGCGTAGTGCCAACGAATCGATAGTTAGAACCGGGGCGAAAATTCCCCCCCGAAATTTCTGCCATAATCCCCAGCAAGCTGAATGAAATGCACACGCAGACGGCAATCGATAAAAACTCACGCAGTGAGAACTTAGCGGCAATTCCTGCCGCGCCGATCGCAACGGCAAATAACACTGCCAATTTGAAGCTGGTTTGCGTTGGGTTGGAACTCCAGAAAACACTTGCTGTAAGAAACATGGCAGCTATCAGGAGGCTCAAAAAGAACGAAGATGTTCTAAGCCGTGATTCAGGCGCGATGGCAAAGCAGAAAAAGCCCCAGGATGCAAACAACAACCTAAAGATCGTCGAAACGACTCCTACCTGCTTAATTTTATCTGCCGCGAAATTCTCATCGCCAAATCGATAATTTTCAGCAGCCGCATTCGCAACCGTACTCGCATCCCAACTATGACCGATATTCCAGAAACAAACAACGATTACAAAGGCGGTCAACAACGCAAACGGGGTGATTAATCCATCATCCGTTTCAGGTACTTCCGCTCCTAATCTTGCCGCAATCTTTTTAGACATCCTATTTGCTCTTCATTGTCGCTGAACTAGGCGCAACCGTTCTATAGTCCGAATGGAGTTGATAAATCCGAACTCCTCTTGCCAGTGTCAAACCAGTGATTAATGTCGTGGCAAATCCACCCAAAATCGTCGCGTAGGCTGCGCCGTGCAAACCATAGATTGGCACAAGCAAAAGAGCGGACGCTATCGAAACAACTCCGCAAGAGACTTCCCCCCAAAAGAAGTCACGAGATTTCTTGAGTGCAGCCAAGCCGTTGCTAAACATTGTCGAAAAATTGACAACTAGTGTTGAAACGCTCAGCAAAAAAGTTAAAAACCCAAACTGCACATATTGGCTCCCGAAGATATTGAGTAAAACTCCGCCGTAGAACAAAAACACGACCGAAAGGCACGTCAGTACCGTCCCAACGACTGCAGCGGATTCCGCAACCGCAAAGAGCATCCCTCGAGTGCCACTCCGTTGCATTTCCAAAACAGTACGCGACTGAAAAAGGTTGTTTAATCCGTTTGCAAACATCGCTGAAACACCTACGAGACTACAGCAAACTCCATAAATACCATTCCCCACTTGTCCCTCATATTGCACGATCACTAACGGAACAATTACCAGCGGAGCAATTCCTAAAATTCGGGAACCGACCAGCCATTGTGCGTAGCTCCAGTTCTGATACCAATCCGACGCAATTGTTTTCAACTCAAAAGAGTACAAACTCTTGGTCAGCCAAAGCCAGACAGCAACCGGGCCAATGCAACCGAAACCAATCAAAAAGTTGGCTGAGATCAGAGAAAACATGTCCAACCAAACGAGGAGCAAAAGCCAAGTGACTTGCGTTACGACAATCGCTATGTCCAATAAGACTAGCCGCAGAAAAGTAAAGTCGGTGAACGAAATAGCCCTCATTTGATCGCGTGCAAGGTTTAAGAAGAGCGCAACCGCGAGGCTTGTACTGTGTAGCAGATTCTCAGCGCCGTAACCTAGTAACCAACCCACGACGGAAACAAACAAGAAAATCACAGATGTAAAAATGGCAAACAGCGTCTGATGGAAGATAGAGCTGCCTCGATAGGTTTTTCGGTCGAAGCTAGCTCGAAAAGTGAATGCCAGGTATGGCGCAGCAATCATTCGTTCCTGCAAGACCCGTAGAAAGGAGATCACAGACCAAGCCAAACAGAAGCTTCCAAAATCTGCTTCGGAAGTGTTTCGGCAAATAATCATTGCAGACAAAAAGGTACCAGCGCTTACGACGATTTGGTCTGCGATCGCCAGCAGGCCGTTCTTAAGTCTTTTTGATCCGTCCCTCATCGTCATCGCGCAATTAGCTCACTTGAGTTCGAGCATAGCGTAATCGTCTACATAGCTTCAAAAAAAATCGCCAAACAATCATGGGAGGATTGGTCAGAAATGAAAGAGTTAGCCATGCCATTCCTTTGGCCATCTGTCCGTTAGTAAAATGTATACCCGCATATCGCCAAAAAGCATTTGCATGCATGATGCTTTCATCCAACCATTTGGCGAGCAACGGCCGCGATCGATACGCGACCAAGAAGTCTTTGAGAAGTAGATCTTCACCCATCTGCCTTTTTTTGTTCCTCGAAAGGATAAAACGCGTGCATTCATATTGAAAACGCATTTTCCGTACAGACAAACTCTGCAAGTGAAAGCGATATAATATTAGCGGCTCAGGTATTACCAATACTGTCCCTATCTCTGCCATTCGATTCCACAGTTCAGCATCCTCGGTGCTATCGTATTGTGAATCAAAACCGCCTAGGAGCCGAAAGGACGAAGCCCGAAACAATGCCGATGAGTTTTTGAGAGAAACCATACCTGCGTTTCTTTGAATTTTGTGAAATGCGTCTCGGCTTGGTGGTCCGTCTTCGTTGACATCAAAGATCTTGCCTTCTTCTCCAATATTGTAAGCAAACGTACCCCACAAAATGACGTCCGGATCTTTCTCGGAAGCCTCAAACTGCTTTTTCATCTTGTTCCGACAAAATGCATCGTCTGCGTCAAGTAGTGCAATCCACTCGTACTTCGCTAGCTTGATACCTGTGTTTCTAGCTTCCGAAACTCCGCCGTGGTTATTCTGAACTACTTTGATACGCGCGTCGCTATTCGCGTATCGTTGAATAACCTCAAGGGTGCCGTCCGTCGACCCATCGTCGACAATGATCATTTCCCACGTTTCAAAACCTTGAGCTTGGACGCTTTCAATGGCTTGCGCAATGTACTTTTCAGCATTATATGCTGGCGTAACTACGCTGAACATGAAATGGATCCTAGTGAATAGTCTTGAACGGTCATCTTCATTGTTCGGACATAGTCAGACTATGCGTTGCGCAACCATTGAGGCGTATAGATTCTCCGGCGGGTCAGTACCATCCCACCTAGAGTGACTCCATCGTCCTTCATACGCTGGACTGCGGACTCCACTTTAGTTCGGGACGTGGCTTCCGAACGCACTGCCACGATCGTGGTGTCAAGCAATCGGGCTAGAAACAGAGAGTGCCGCATCAAATCGATACACGGAAGATCAACGAATACCGTGCGATATCGATCTCGGATCCAAGAGACGATATCCCCGTAATTTTCAGGAACAATTCTGCCGCCTCTGACCGCTTCCTTTGAGCCAACGGGCATCAGATCCAAATCCTCCACCTTTGTTGGTCGAATTGACTCCTCAGGTGTGCTTTTCCCGATCAGAAGGTCCGCCAGGCCAATTCTCTTTTCTTGGCGAAAAATCCTGTGTAGACGGGGCATACCCATGTTGGCGTCGATCACTAGGACGGGTCCCATATGATTGTTGGCAGCGTGGATAGCCAGGTTTGTTGCCAATGTCGTGACGCCACACTTCGATCCGCAACTTGTAAGTCCGATCATGGTTCCCGAGCTTTCCCTGGTCTCGAGACGTGCGCGCAATCGCCACAATAATACGTCTAGGTCCGAACTGGATTCGTTCAAAAGACCGGTTTGCTTGGCGGGAGTATTTGCTTCCACTAGTTGCGTGGGATGTACCGTGATTACAGTAGTCATGGATCTTTCCTAGTTCCGTTGAATCTAGCGTAGGAGCAGCTTTTTGTTCGATGGACTCTCGTTGATCGAACTCAACACGGGCAGGCCTGTCAGTTCCGCTAACACGCTCTCACTTCGAACTCGGTCGTCAAGCTGCTCCGACAAAAGCACCGAAGCGATGACACCCGCAAATGCGATACAACATCCGGCCAACAACACTAATACTTTGGACGGATTGACTGGTTTGCGAGAAAGCGTGGGCTCTTGTACGGTGCTAATACTCGAAATCTGGCTATCCTCTAATGCTTGACTCATTCTGGATTCTTCTAAGCTGCTGTTGTACTGACTAAACTTGTTGCGAGCGATTTGCTCCTCTTGCTCCAGTCGATCGATATCGATCTCGCCGTCGTTGAATCCCTCCATGGCTTTTTGCAGCTCTGCTTTTTGACTGGCTAATTTTTCTTGTCCTGCCTTAAGCCCAGCTAAAACTGTTTGTTGTCGAGTTCGTTCCGTTTTGAGCTCTTGAAAAATCGGATTGACATCGTCCATCTTTTCCTGCCTACTCTCCGTCTCCATGGATAGTATCTTCGCCGCCTCCTCCGTTTCCCTCATCGCGGCAACCAACCTTGGATGCCCCTCCACGAGTGTTGATCTTAAGTTTTGTACGCGGATTTGATTCTGGAAAAGCTTGTCTCGCATCAAATCGGCCCCGTTGTTGGGAATGCTTCGACTCGATCCGACCTGTCGTTCGGCAGTCGTGGCGAGTTGCGATTCAATCTGAGAAATCTTTGCATCAACTTGCCCGCGTGCCTGCGAGTTCGACAACAGCTCCAATTCAATTGACTGCAATTGCGTTTCAAGACTGCTTCTGCGACCTACGATAGTGACAACCCCGGACTTGTTCTTCGCTTTGGCAAGTTCGTCTTTGGTTTTTAACCACTGTTCTTTCAGCTTTGCGGTTTGAAGGGCCAAGAACTCATTTGAATTTGGGTTACGGTGAATCCGTAGATGCTCAGACTTGTAGGTCTCCACTAGTTTTTCCAGAATTTTTTGAGCTGCAACAGCGTCCTTGGAATCCACCGTAACGGCGAGCACCGTTGAGTTGCGTTCGGCTTCCACTTTTAGATTCTGCTCAATATTGATCACCGCCGTTTCAGCGGCATCGATTGGATCAAGCGACTTTAGCATGCCTATGACAAAGGAGATGGAGTCCTTGATTGGACTGGGCCAAGAACTTGAGGAGGTCTCTGCATACCCTCCGTTGAGTATGTATTCCGGCCCCAAGGCTTCTACCACTTTCGATGCAATGCCTCGACTACTCAACACTTGAATTGCCGATTTCACTTCTTCATCACGATTGCTTTGTATGAGACCAACCGTGGGGCCGCCCGTGGTTGCGGCGGGGTCCAATCCCATGCTCTCACGACCAACTTGTAGAAATAGTCTCGCTTCGGATCGATACGTTCGCGGAAAGTACAACAACACAGCCACCGTAGCCACCGCGACCAGAATGGGTATCGACAAAATCTTCAGTTTGTGACGAAAGATGATCTCGATGATGTCGGACATGTTCACAGACATGATGTTTCCCTCGAACTGGACTCAAACGCACGTGTAGGTTCCATGGTAATTTGAACCGAATAGCGGAAGTAACAACTTCAGCCAATTTTCCCCCGTTTCAAACCCCGTTTAACCGGTTCCACGATACCGATTTCTACATTCCTGACAATCGATTCAACCGCCAAATTGACGTTAAGTCATACAATCAGAGATGCGCGTGTGGTGGACCGCGGCCATTTCCCCAGTGAAGCGTCCTCTCTGGAGAATAGGGTCAGGTGGAACGGCCAAACACTTCGGACATTGCTCGCATCGAATCTGCCAAGCGCGCGGTCAGCCAGTTTTGTTCGCACCGCCAAGTCCAATTACCCGTCGCAATTCCAGGGGTGTTCATTCGTGCTGCTGCCGAAAGACCGAGGACATCTTGCACTGGTGCAATCGCGATGCAGGCCACCGAGCTCCAAATGGCTCGCATCATTCCCAAGTGAATTTGGGACGGATCGCAGTTCAAGTACCGCAAAGCAAAAGCCTTTTCCGCGCCGATCTCGCCTTGTGAACGGGTGCTTCCTTCGCCAGCTTGGCTATTGAACCAACCTACAGTCGTGTCGTTATCATGAGTTCCCGTGTAAGCAATACAGTGAACGGGATAGTTGTGCGGCAAATCTAATGAACTGCTCGTCCCGCCGCCAAAACCGAATTGAATGATCTTCATTCCCGGAAAACCAAACCGATCCCGCAACCCACGTACCTCGTCTGTAATAAAGCCCAAGTCTTCGGCTATGACTGGCAAATTCTGTCCAATGGACTTTTGTAACGCATGAAAAAAATCGTCACGTGGACCGGGCTGCCATTGGCCAACGCGTGCATCGGGCATATGCGCGGGGATTTCCCAGTAAGCTTCAAAGCCGCGAAAATGATCGATACGCACCATGTCACACAACTCTAACATCCGATTAAAACGACGAATCCACCATTCGTAGCCCGATCTTCGGTGTTCTTCCCAACGGTACAACGGGTTTCCCCACCGCTGGCCGAGCACTGCAAAATAGTCCGGTGGGACACCAGCCACCACGGTGGGATCGCCATTCGAATCCAGCTCAAAAAGATGCTGCTGCGACCAAACATCCGAGCTATCCATTGCGACAAAAATCGGAATGTCGCCGATGATCCCAACGCCATTTTCAATGCAGTACGTCCGAAGCTCTTGCCATTGACGCTGGAACAAGAACTGGATGAATGCTTCAAAGTCACACGCCACTCGTAGCCTATCCGCCCAAGCGATCAATGCCTGCGGTTCTCGACGCTTCAATGAAACGTCCCAATCGTTCCAAGCTCGATCGTTGTGAAAATTCTTGCACGCGATAAACAAGCAATGCTCCGCTAGCCAATTCCCCTGAGACTGACGAAACTCGTCTAGTTGGGCATGCAGCTCAGTTCCGTGATTTTGAAACCGACGAAATGCCATACGCAGCAACTCCATGCGTTTGCCCGACGACACTTCAAAATTTGCTGAGCTGCTTTCATGAGAGCCCGACGAACTCGAATGCACTGCATCATGCCAATCCTCAACCCGTATCAGCCCATCTCGAGCCAAAAGCGCTGGGCTAATCAGTAGCGGGTTGCCGGCGAACGACGATGGGGATTGGTATGGGGAGAATCCATAACCAGTTGGCCCAGTCGGCAAAATTTGCCACCATCGCTGACCTGCTCGCTTTAAGAAGCGAACAAATTCATACGCCGATGGCCCCAAATCTCCGGAGCCGACATCGCCCAAGCTCCAGACGCCATCCGTGCCTGGCAAGTTGTTCACCTGGCTTTCTAAGGATCGAGCCGGCAAGGATGTCAAATGAAGTAGAGAACCGCTGGCACGGGCAAACAATGAGGACATAACCCACTCAATCAGTATCTTCAGTAAGAGACTATGGACGAAAGCAAAAACAGATCAGCCAGCAAGATGTCACTCATTGTTTCGAAAAAATCAGATCAGCGGCAAAATCAAAAATCGCAGTTTCCCGGCGATCGAGGGAATGGGATCACGTCACGTATGTTTGCCATTCCTGTCGTATACTGAACCATGCGTTCCAAGCCTAATCCGAAGCCGGCGTGCGGCACGGTCCCAAAACGTCGCAGATCGAGGTACCACCAATAATCCTCCGTCTTTAGGCCAGCAGCAATCATTCGTTCCGTCAACACATCCAGTCGCTCCTCGCGCTGACTGCCACCAATGATCTCGCCAACGCCCGGTACCAACACGTCCATCGCGGCCACCGTCCTGCCATCGTCATTCATTCGCATGTAGAACGATTTGATTTCCTTTGGATAGTTGTACAAGATAACCGGACCTTTTACGTGTTTCTCCGTAATGTAACGTTCATGTTCCGCTTGTAGGTCAACTCCCCAGGTAACCGGATAATCAAATTTCTCGCCGCACTTGATTAGTATGTCGACAGCTTCGGTATAGGACATATGGGTAAAGGGCTTGTCCAAAACCAATTGCAAAGCCGCGATGACTCCGGGTTGAACTCTTTTCTCAAAGAAGTCCATGTCTTCTGTGCAGTTGGATAGAACATCCTTAATCATGTGCTTGAGATATCGTTCAGCAAGCGTCATGTTGTCCGAAAGCTCATGGAAAGCCATTTCCGGCTCGATCATCCAGAACTCAGAGAGATGCCTAGACGTGTTGGAGTTCTCAGCCCGAAACGTCGGCCCAAAGGTATAGATCTTACCCAAGGCCGTCGCATAAGCCTCCCCCTCAAGCTGTCCACTCACGGTCAAGTAGGTGGACTTGCCAAAAAAATCCTTGGCCATTTCTGGCTTACCATTGACCGTCGGTAAATTATCCAACGGCAAAGTGGTGACACGAAACATTTGTCCCGCGCCCTCGCAATCGCTATCCGTAATGATCGGCGTGTGGACGTAGAGGAAGCCATCATTTTGAAAGAACTCATGCGTGGCAAAGCTCAATCGATTTCTCACTCGAGCGACTGCCCCAAACGTATTCGTTCGTGGCCGCAAGTGGGCCCACTCACGAAGTTTCTCGAACGTGTGTTGCTTCTTTTGCAATGGATAGTCCGTCGCACTTGCAACCCCGGTGATCTTGACATCCAACGCAAACATCTCGGTGGCTTGGCCTTGCCCAGTGCTTGCTTTAATCTCCCCGGACACAACAACACTACTTCCAACGGAGAGCGAAGTGATCTCCGTCAGATAGTTCGAGAGTGTTCCGTCGGCAATGATCTGCAAATTGCCGAAACAACTGCCATCGTTGACTTCGATAAAGCTAAAGCCGCCCTTGCTATCGCGACGTGTACGAACCCACCCACGCACCTCCGCCTTAAGCCCAACCGACTCCGATTGACGTGCTTGTTTGATTGAAATCCAAGTTGCTGTCATGATGCCAAATCTTTCCGCGAAATGGTTTTTTGAAATGGTCCTTAGCTGCCAGCCTGTTGGCCCTTTTCCCGAGCTTTTCTAGCAGCGATAAAGGATTGAACGCACAAGCCCACAAAAACAAAACATAGAATCGTCATCGCCCAAATCATACCAGCGGCCAGCGGCAAAATTTCTTTCCCTTGAAACAGATAGGCGATTACTTGGCGAACGCCCTGGACCAAGGCGAGTAAGCCGCCCAACAAGGCCAAGGTGACTGCCGCATGCATGACATGCATTCTAGATCGGGCACTCGTGGCGGCCACCATACCGAGAATGACGAGCGGTAGGCCAACCCCCGTGGGAATCAGCCAAGTCCCTAACTTAAACTCTTGCTTCAGAAGCAACACAGCAGCGGAAAGTCCGCAAAGCAGCAATCCGAATACGATTGTGATTTTCGGCATTCAAAGGCAACCTTTTCGATAGGAATTTATCTCCGTCCCGTTCGTAATCTTAAGCGGATTATTGACGTGGGTTTTGTTGGGACGTACAGTGGATGAAGTGTTGAATTTTTACGAAATGGAACGCGTCTTTTCTCTCCGATCTCTTTCGCGGTGCAGTTATGGCAGACTATGGATTTCTAGTTCCAACCGGTGGTGGAGAAGACATTCCGCTGAAAAAGGACCGCATCGTAATAGGGCGTCGGGACAATTGCGACATTGTCCTGCGATTTGCCAATGTTTCGGGGCAACATTGCCGCATGACGCTAGAGCAAGGATATTGGTTTATCAAGGATTTGGATAGCCGAAATGGCACCAAGGTAAACGGTTATCGGGTTAGTCGAAAGCGTCTTGACCCTGGCGTAATCGTTAC
>JANMNR010000522.1:0-20371 GCA_031368325.1 Pirellula sp. | reverse complement strand
GCGGCAGGAATGGCCTGGGCTCGGAACAAGCTTCCCCCGCTTTCGTCGATTGAGACGTGGCACGACCACAACTGGATCGACCACCGCAAGGAAGAGGGCCTTCGCATTGGTCTCCGGAAGTTTCCTGATGACGTCGAGGATCCGCTCGGCAAGAAACCGATCTGGTATCTGTATCAATCGCTTTCGACACCCAACGAATCAGCGGTGATCGATCCCTATCTGAAAACGATCGGGGCGACGGATTGGCAATCGCTGATGCACCAAGGGCAGGTTGCATCCAAGCCAAATCTGCTGATTATCCTCACCGAAGACCAGGGGGCTCACATGGGAGCGCTCGGGACCCCGGGCATTAAAACGCCAAATATGGATGCCCTCGCCAAGTCGGGAACGCTCTTTCGGAACGCTTTCGTAGCGTATCCGGCATGCTCGGCTTCGAAAGCTGCGATCTATACCAGCCTCCATAATCACACCAATGGGATTTTGAATAACACCCTCAATCTCCATAAGCCTGACAGCGCGGTTACTCCTGATGAACGAAAGGCTCCGCTGGCTCTTTCCAATCGCATTCGTGAAGGCATTCCGACGCTGATCGAACGATTGAAAGACGCAGGATACTATCAGGGAGTCACTTCAAAGTTGCACGTTTTGCCCAATAGCAAGTTTTCCTACGACAAATTCATGGATGGCAGCAATCGAAAGGTGGTCGAAGACTTCATTGCGAGTGCCCAGCAAGCAAACAAGCCGTGGCATCTCTTTTTCAATATTCCTAATTCACATCGCCCTTTCCCAAATAGCGATAAAGAAAAAATTCGTGTGGATCCTCAAGAGGTTAAGCTACCGAGTTTTCTCCCTGACACGCCAGTTGTGCGTCAGGATTGGGCAGAGTACTTGGCGGCTATTGAAAAAGCGGATCGCTTTGTCGGCGAAGCAATATCGGCTCTTCGCGACGCCGGCCAACTTGCAAATACGTATGTCATCTTCTTGGGTGATCATGGCCCGTGCTTTGTTCATGGCAAGATGACGCTTTATGATCTGGGTTTGCGTGTTCCTTTCGTCATCAGTGGGCCCGACGTTGCCGCCAACAAGACGCAGGACGGACTGGTCACTGAGCTCGATATCTTCCCAACGATCGTGGAACTTCTGAATTTACCTCCGCTGGAAAAGTCACATGGTTTTTCGATCGCTCCGATGTTGGATGGGAAGAACTACGCAAGTTCACGACCGTATTCGTTCGCAGAAATTTTCAACTTGGGTCCACTTCCGAATAGTGGAATGCAAGAGCGAAGCGTTTTTGACGGACGATGGCATTTGATCTATCGAGAGAAAGTGGAGACGCGATGGCGACAGGTCCAAGCGGATAGTAAAGCATGGGAGCCTTGGGGCAATCGCAGTTATGCTGAAACGATCCGAGTGAAAGATCAGTTTCCCGAAGCGTATCGAATGCTTACGGAACTGGATCCGCAGTCGCTCGATGGCAACGTACCTCGGCTTGAACTCTACGACCTCGTTCAAGATCCTGACGAAGTTCGCAACCTTGCCGACGACCCATCGTGCCGCGATCACACTGACAGACTCCTTGCTGCTTTGAGAGACTGGGTCCACAAAACTTCCGACCCTGCCGTACAACCCTAACTACACTTGCTGAAAACCCAGCCGCTAGCGTTGCATTCGGCAACGTACGTGGCAAACATCGAAAAGTTTCTTTGGGTGGAATCAACATTTGAAGGGCAGGAAAATCGCGACCAGTTGGTTACACTTGTCTCGTGTCGACTAAGCATCAGCGACGATTAAACAATAGAAACGATGAGGACGACGACTTGCAAACCAACAACAGATTGAATCGCCGCGCGCTGCTAGCAGGTGGTGCCGCCACGACCGCGATCGCACTCAGCGCAAAGGCAAAAGCCGTTTTGCCAATGGCTGCAGCAGCGCCCGCAAAGAAGCCCCATCCCAAGATTTGCATCTTTGCGAAACCGATACAGGAGTTGTCGTACGAACAGACAGCGGATTTACTCGCCAAATACCCGGTCGATGGACTTGAGGCGACGGTGCGATCCGGAGGTCAAGTGGACCCGGCCAAAGTCGACGAGCAATTGCCTCGGCTGTATGAAGCACTCGCGAAGCGCGCTCGCGAATTCCTTATTTTGGCAACCAACATCAATACGGCCAAGAGTTCCGAAGCAGAGTCTATCTTGCAACGAGCATCGAAGCTTGGCATTCGTCATTTCCGAATGGGCTACTACCGATACAAACTGGATCGCCCCATTCTGCCACAACTAGAGGCGTTCGCGCGCGACGCAAAAGATTTAGCTGCTTTCTGCGGAACTCTTGGCATGACCGCGCTCTATCAAAATCATGCCGGCAACAACTACGTCGGTGCACCGATCTTCGATCTCGTCGAGGTGATGCGTGGAATTCCGGTATCGCAGATGGCAATCGCGATGGACATTCGGCATACAACGATCGAGGCCACGAACAGTTGGCCTCTTCTCTATGCAGTAGCCAAGCCGCACTTGGGTGCCGTGTTTGTCAAAGACGCGCTTGTTGAACGTGGCAAAGTCATCGACGTCGATCTAGGAAAGGGGAACGCGGCGAAATCTCTGTTTGAGACCATGCAAAAACATGGGTTGCCAAGCGTACTATCGTTGCACACCGAGCAAATCGATCACGCCGATCCCAATCTACTTGATCAACGCCTCGCAGCCATTGGTCGCGATGTCGCCACGCTCATGTCATGGCTTGACAAATAGTCTGGAACCGTTGCCAAAAGCAGAACAGCTAGATGCGCCGAAAGCCATCGCCCTCGGCGCAAACATCATTCTCTTCGATTAGTATCGAGTCGGGGGCTCGATTGGTTTAGTAGCTTTGCCAGCTTGGCTTTCTTTGGGTGGAATCGGCTTCTGTTGCGGTCCGTTCATGCCGGGTTGCGTTTGCGGATAACCAAGATTTAAACTAGATCCGTATTGCGTCTGAGGTGAAGGGTATAGCGGGATAGGTTGTATCGGGCTGTAGGTTGGGTACGACGCGATTGCCGATGGAACAGAATAGGGCGCATAGAAATGCGGACCGTTCGAAGGTCCGTTCAAATCGTTGAATGCATCAGGGAACGCCAACCCCTCTGCTTCATTCTCCAGAAGCTGCATTCGAAGTTCGATGATTTTGCTTTGCGACTCTTGCCGTTTATCGAGTTGCTTGCGCAGCTTTGAAACTTGTTCTTCTAATCTTTCGACTTGTTCCCGACGTGTTTTTTGATCTCGTTCAAATTCTTCTTTGAGGAACTTGGAAATTGACTCCCGGGCATCCTTTTTGTCGGAATCCGTCGCATCCGGTGATCGAAGTTTCGCTTGCGCCTCTCGCAAAACTTGGTGACTGGCATTCAGCCGATTCACTTCCTCTTCCGTTCGCATGACGGTGTTTGTAACCGTTTGACCATCGGGGGCTCTTGTGGTGTAGGCATACGGAACCATTCGTGGTCCGCTCCCATAAGTTGAGCCTGGGTTCCAGCCTTGTTGCACTGGATGGAAGCTAGGAAAGCCGTCAGGGCCAGGTTGATTTCTTCCCTGCGGAGGACCCGAAGGCATTGGGCCATACGATTGGGGGCCAGAATTGTTCGGACGGTCCGGTCCGTTTCCATTGGCACTCTGTTGGCCAAACAACCGAAGGCCGCTGGCGGTGCCCAAAACCAATACAAATCCAATCGCAACGCTAGCCGGGAATTTCCATTTCATAGCTCATCTCCATTTTGAAAAAAAATGACGCCCTCATCGAATAGACGTCATCGATCCAAGTTCAAGTTACCGCAACAGTGACCTTAGACACAATCCAACAGCCGTCGTTCTTTCAGTAACGGAGGAAAAAAGTCAATGTAATTGCATCGGGGCAATTGCATGCATTACCTAGTACCTCTTCACCCCTGAAATAAAGGGTGAAATTAATCTGTTCGACGGACTTCCAGTCCATCGGCTTCAACGTTTGCCTACGGACTGGAAGTCCGTCGTACCTTAAGAATTAGCTTTGACGACGCACTCGTCGTCCTACACGACCTTCCATCCATCAATAGGCTTTGCTGTAGCACAAATTGGACCACCATCTTTGCCGGTTCCGGGAATCGTAGCTTGCAGTAATCGTTTTGGAGCTTCCGCCACCAAGTTGATCATTTCCCAAGTTATTCCGTCCAAGGGAATTTTGATACGACGCTGCCAACAACTGTCAATCTGCCCAGCCGACTTACCGATGTCGATGTAGATGAACCGACCAGTTGGTGGACCTTGCGAGATGGGGCCAGCAAAGTTGGGCGATCCATCAGCACAATTCCCTTTAACATGGATGGTGCCTGCGAGAGTAAGTTTGCCAACCTTTGATCTTTGGATTGCAATGGTTTTGTAATCATTGCCCTTTCCTTCTTGGATACCAAAGTCCACTCCGGGCGGAGGATCAACAAGGACGATCCTAAGCGGCACCGCGATTTCTGATTTGGATTCTTTTTTCATATTACCACTTTGCCTGTCCACAAAATACAGTCAGCCAAACCGCCCTGCAATCCATTCCATAGTAGCCAACGTGTTCAGGCCAGAGAATCGATGTCAAACGATCAGCAGTATTGTATCGCCAATAGTCGTTGGCTGGTTTAAGCTATGGTACATCGTTCACAAGAATACCCGTAGCTTGGAATGATTCGAACGATACAAGATTCGAACGCAAAGGTGTTGCTGAGCGCACCGACTCCATTTGCTGTAACGCAAGTCGTGCACATGCTCAAGCAAGCAGGTGCGATGGCGATGCTGATTTCCTTGAATCGACTTAAGGACCTGTATTGAAAGTGGAATGGATAGTCTAAATGGTTCAAACAAAAGGTGTCGACGAATACGAACAAAGGGTAGTCGACGACATTCATCGAGTCGGTTGGCATATCGTCGGAATTGAGAGTGACGCGGAAGGGCCTGCTTTCGCATACTCAATCGGGATGCAGCATACATTGAGCCATCCTGAGATCATCATCTTTGGACTCGACAATGCGACCCTGATGATGAATTTAATCAACACCATCGGCGAAGAAATTCGAGATGGCGCAAGATTTCACGATTGGCACGAAAGCGATCAAATATTGCAGGGGTTCTTTTGCATGTTTCGTACAGTGCCTCTCGATGTCTATCCAGACTTCTTCGGTTATGCAATGTGGTACTATCATCCCAATCCCTTTCATGCCCTTCAGTGTGTTTGGCCCGACAACCAGCATCGCTTTCCTTGGCATCCTGACTGCCAATCTGGAGTTCGTGATAGACAGCCAATATTGGCACAACAATGCGGCTGGATATTTGCAGAGGGAAAAAACAGAGCGGTCTTCACTACAAACCGAGTTCTTGATGGATCGCATCCAATTCTACGGATAAGCAATGACAAAGCCGGCGATTGGCAATTTTTGTGCGGAACGACGCATTCTGCGGAAGACGGAAGAATCATTTGTTTGCATGAAATCGTCGAACTACACCCGTCAATGTCTGAATTGGCGGACCTTCCCGTAGGCTGGACTGCCGTTCGGTAGTCGGTGAACTCGCCTTGGCGACGTGAACCAACCGCGCGCGCATTTTGATGTTTGGACGATTTGGCGGATAGCGGTCAGATAGGAAGTCCTACTTGAAATCCAAGTGACAACTCGCTCCCTGCTCAACGCCTTGCGGCTGGGCAGAGCTTGCTCAATTTCGTTGAACCGCCGTATGCGGCCCCGAATGTACGGTGGCGTGGGGAGGTTATCCCCAAAATCCCTCCAATTGCTCTTCGTCCTTGACTCCAACGGGGAACTTGAGCGTATGGGGGTGGTCGGCGATTCCGGCGAATTGGCGGAGGGCTTCGTGAATATGCTCAGGCCGCACGCGGATGCCCGAGTCTTTGTGGATGGCGAGTGTCTTCGGGGCCAGCGTCTCAGCAAACTGCTTTTCATCCGTTGCGCCGATCACCCGATTGCCTTTGATTCCTGGCCCGAGGAATAGGATCGAGCCTATGGACCAGTGGTCTTTGCCATTGCCGTTATTGTACGATGGCGTTCGGCCCATTTCGCTTTGTGCAATCACCACGAGCTTCTCGCGGATTTGTAACTCCTCGGCGCGGTGTAGCACATACGCGATGCCTTCCAAAAACTCAGGAATAAGCTTCATCTGATCGACGTCGTTATTCGCATGGCTATCAAATTGGCCAATGGATAGATTGGCTGAAACGCACACTCCGGCTTTGAATGACGCCAAAGCAATCTCGGCCTGCTGCGCGAGCCGTTGCTTGGGGATTTTGTTTGGAATATGCGGTGTGACGCGCGCAAGGGCTTTGGAGTTGACCTGGGCCGCGTAAAGCATGTTCTCGGCGCGCTGCTGGCGAGGTAACCAAGATTGTGTCGCATGGTCGGCCCGTTGTTGACTGAGCGCCTGCTCGATACGCGCCATGGCAAATCCATCGTGGTAGGGCGATCGTTCGTTGCCATCGATGGCATCGGCATTGGCGATGCGTTTCAGTGAAGGGACGTAGGGAACACGTGACATTGCCACGAGGTTGCCGGTCGCCGAGTAATTGCCGAAGGTCAAAAAAGACAACGGGCAAGCCGTCCCTTTGCAGGCGGCGACCAAGGCTGCGAACGTCGGGTATCCCAGACTGTCCAATTTGCCGCTCGCCATGTATCGCGAACAAGGCGAATGGTTATTGACGGAATAGTCCAGGCCATTGAGTACCAACAGCTCGTCGCCGAACTCCGCAAAAAAGTCCTCGTTGCTCAGTCCGCCTTGTTTGTGTTTTGCGGTTGGCGCAAACTTGTGCGCACCGCGTGTGAGAATCTCCCCTTCTTGATACAAGCGATTGATCCCTCCGACACCTTTGGGGTCCATCAGATAGGTCGTGTCCCAGCCCCCGGCCGCATTCAGGACAATGTAATATGGTCCTTCGTACGCAGGTAGCTCCTGACTCCGCTCGGCGCACGCTGTTCGTGGCCAGCACGTTGTCCCTGCCAACCCCAGTCCAGCAAATGCACACCACCTCAGAAAGTCACGTCGCATAGGGCCCTCCTTTATTCATATAAAAACTCACGCTGTCGCAGCAGATAGGTCACAACAGCCCGCCAAGCACGGACGGTGTAGTGCGGATCGGGGATCGGTTTCTCCAATCCTTGGCGACAACTCCAAATCTCTTCTCGATCAATACCCGATTGCATGGAGGCGTCGGCAACGATGCCAGAAAAGAGTTCAAACGTGCGCTCGACTTCGGGTGAATTCGCGTCGTGATATTGGCCTAGTACATGCTGGTGCAGATGCGCGATCGCTCGGCGAATTCGGCCGTCGGATTCGGAGTTAGCACCCGGGAGCACGTCAGGTTCCATGTCAGGAAAGAGCCGCCGTTGGTCGAGGGGCCGACTGAAGTCGAGGGCGACGCTGCGGCAAGCGACTTCGTTGGCGAGTATTCGTTGGATCGCTCCCATCGCACCGCTGGGATCGGTAGCCCGCTCGGTGACTTCCATTGAATCGATGCCGCCGTAGAGCATCGCCGTTTGTTCGGATAGCCCACGCCAGCGTGTACCGAACACCGCGAAGATCTTGCGCTCGAGCTGTTCGGGTGAGAGTATCCGCACCACGCCCACGTCATCTAGTTCGACCAGTCGCTGTGGCGAAACCTGGTCCGTTGCCATCCCATCGGTCCGGTAAAAGTCGGACAGCACCCAGTCCTTGAGGACTTGTTTGAAGTTGAAGCCGGTTTTGGTGAAATGCGATGCGATGGCTTCGACCTGTAGACGCTGCTGCTGATGGGCGAGAAGCCGTGCATCGTAGAACGGATCGTCGAGATCCTTGGGCGATAGTAACGGCCGGCGACCCGTTAAAATGTAGTATGCGTGTTCGACCATAGCGATTGCAAAGCGACGATCCTTTGCGGTTCGTTCGCCAAGCCATTGCAGCGCCTGCCAACGCTCGTCGGCGGGCAGGTCCACTCCTTCGAAACCGGCTCCGAACATGTCCCCAAACCACCCTTCCTTGCGTCGTCCGTAGATGGCGAAGTTTGCGTCGAATCGCCAGTAATCTTGGAACAGCCCTGCGACCGGGTCGAGTGTTTTATGGCACACGACGCACTCCGATGCTTGCATTGTGGGAATCTCGTACTTCGCGGTAACCGCGGCTGCGTCGGATCCTCGCGCAGCTAGTTCGAGTACATCTACCCCCAAAAAATGTTGGTAGTACATACGGGCCCTGAGGCGATTGCGATTGGTCTCGGTTGTCGGGTAGCGGCTCAGATACTGGAACGTGCTGAGCATCCCTGCGTGCGGGTAGAATCCAGTGGCCGATTCCTGATCTTGCGAACGGTTTCGGCCGACCAGCGCCTTGAGCTTGACGGGAATGTAGTCGAACGGATCGTCGGGGTTGGTAAACTGTTCCTTGATTTCGTGAAGGATCCCATAGCCGCGCGCCGTGTAGGGCGAAACCATGATGTAATCGGCCGTGACGATTTCCGTAAACGACCGTTCGTTCCGCACGATGTAATCGATCAGCCTCATCGGCTCATCGAGCAGCGCGGCGCGGTAGTCTTTCGCCAGTTTGTAACCAGCTTGCAGACGCTCCTTTTCATCTGCAATGTGGGTCAGATCGTGCTTCTGATACCAGAGTCGCGATTTTTCGAAGTGCTCGTAGGAGAGCACGGTCGCGTCCGCGTTACCGTCGATGCCTTGGGTAAGAAAAATATCGTTGAAGCCTTCTCGCAGCCTTTGGTAAAACGCATCTTCCGCCATCAACTCGTCAAGGATTCCCGGCATGGATTTCAAACCTCCAGCGGCAATGGTATCTAGCTCCCTTTTGGTTGGCAGCCGCCCCGCAAGCGACAACGTGGCCCGCCTCAGCAGTCTGCGATCATCCAGCATCACTACGTCTTGAAAGTAGGGTGGCTCGCTCCGATCAACCATCGGCTCATTCGCGGAAACCGAATGCGGAGCGGTAACGCGCCGCACGAACTCACTTAGAATGCGATAGCCAGTGGAATCAATCTTTAGTACCTCCTGTCCCCCATGGTCCTGACCACCGATCACCTTGGTGAGCAACAGTGACACGCCGTCTACATCCTCAATTGCCATCCGAACAAATGCATCTCGGTTGCGTTGCATCGAGGCGGATCGGTCGGATTCCGGAGATTGGCTCAAATCCTGGAGAACAAAGTGCGTGTCCTCGGCATCGCCTCCAGGCTTATGGCATTTCAGACATTCGGCCCCTCCCACTTTTGGCCAGACTTCGGCGGCGAAGTACCTGTCAAGCCGCGCGGAGTATGTTGCGGGACAGGGACTTTGCGCTGCAGCATGCGACGGCGTTCCAACAAACATTGCGTTTGGAACAAAAGCAACGGTGAACAGAAAGGATGTCCAGGATAATGCCTTTTGAGGGCTCATGCACACGTATTTCAAAAGAATATCCTCACGCTTGGATTTTTGCAGCACCATAGGAAACCGATCCATTTGCATTGCACGAAGAAATCAACCACCACGGAAGCGAATCACTTTCCCACAAGGCGAGGCGGGCAGTCGAAACGGACGATCAGCATTATGAGGCCGTCTGGACGGAATGCAACGTCCCACATGAGAGCCCGTGGGGCAAGTGAGCCAACGCCGCGTATTCGAGCGAGGCCAACAGCGTTGGACTAGACACGTCCGATGGATATCCGCAGCACCGGCGTGTCAAACGCGTGTCAAACAGAAGCGTCGAACCTGTTTCACAAAATTACCTACGGGTTGCCGAACCGAAGCTAGATTCCCACAAACAAATTTCGCGTAGGTCAATCTCAGCGAAGCAGCGATTCGTCATGAAATCTTCTAATCCGCTTTTACTCGAAGCCGTTCGTACCTTTCCCGGACGGGGAGCTAGCCCTGACGCATTTTCGCTACTTCGCGAAAACAACCCAAGTTGCACCTCTGGCCGGGATCTTTATCAAAAGCTTTGCTCGTTCGTTCCTATCCAAAGCTACACTCTGCGGCTCACCCTTTTCGATCTGGCATTGAGCCTTCTGCATCAAACCACTGTAGAGTAGCGGAAACGTAACCTCTCTCGTGATCGGTTCATCGAGGGGGTTATACAGCATCGCGAAAGCTGGAGTGTCAAGTTCTGGATTCACGTGCATCCAACCATCCCAGTCGCGTCCGTCGGCTCGTCGCAGCGGAATTAGACTACTGTCCAAAATGGAACGGTGACTTTTGTAGAAATCAACCCAACGTTTAACCATCTCTTTCGTTTCGTCGGTGTCGTACAAACGTGGGCCGCGAAAGCATGCTTGCACTCCCGCTCCCAACAGGTTCTGGAGCCGTCGTTCATAGTGATCGAGATGCTCACTTAATGGCTCGATCGTTGCCGCAGGTCCACCGCCGTGGTACTCAGTCAACGGAACAAACATCCAACCCATCGTAGGCAGTTTGTAACGCGTTCCATCGTGGATGTTCTGGCGTTCGATAATCTCTTGATACTCGCGAGGCAGCGACCAGTTGGTTTCGCGATAGCCCATGGCAATCTTGCTGGAACCGTTCAAAAAGTACCAATCGGGAACGTTGAGATAAATTCCCTGACTGCGGCATGACTGGTAGAAACGGCTGATCCGCTCCCATTGTCGCCATCGGGAATCTTCATAACCGCGGTGACCTGGATGACTCGTCGATGCGCATGCGTCACCTGGATACGAACCGTCATGTTCGAGCACATCGCATCCTGTCTCCTTGAAGAACGATTCAAGTTTCGCAAAGTAGGCATGTCCCCACTCGCTTTCCAAGCACGGACTGTTTCCAAAACGAGCAAAGCCACCTGGTTGTCCAGTTTTCGGATTCACCACGTCGTCTTTTTTGCTTACCGAACGGCTTGCCAGCAGCGAGTAACCACCAAGAGCGATCTTCTTCGAATGTGCATAGTCCGCCAACTCTCGAATTTGTTGCAAATACTCTTTGGAAGAGTTTTCGATATCGAACCCGCTGCCAAACGTCATGATCACCAACTCGAAACCGACTTCGGCTGCTTGATCGATGGCTAAACGAACTGCAGCCGGGTTGGCACTGCGGACGTGATGGAGTAGCGGGTTTTCCAAAGCCCAAGGGGCAATGGTGCGGTACATGCGTCCTAGGGCCAACGCGTTGCGAGTCTCGTCCCGATTGTCGTGGGCTAGAATCCAAGTTCGAAAGGACTCAAAGGACTGGCCCTTGGCAATGTCAACATCGGGGCCATCGGGAGGTCGGCATTCGAGTATGCACTTGGATTGCATCAGGTAGTTGACTTGCGTTTTGTAAGTCGGATCTGCTGCCCAGCGGACTGAATCTATTTGCGCACTAGCGCCGTTCATGGAACAAGTTGTGAAATTTGTCTCTACATGGAGGTTGGGTAAATAAGGTTCTGCAAGATCTTCGACTTGGCTGGAGGCTTCGACGCAAGCCAAGATTTCGCTGGTAAAACGATTCATTCGAATCGAGTGACCTGAATCGTTATTCAGCGAGAACCACTTACAGATCAGCGGTAGACCTTCGTAAATCTCATAGTGCACAACAATTTTCACACCGTTGGCGGACGCCCGTTTTGATTCCGATTGTGGAGCATTGAAATGGAATTGCACTTCCGTCCCCTTCGGCGGCCAGTCCGTGTGACCCGAGATCCACTCGGCGCGCGGCTTCCATGCAAATCGAGCTTGAATGGGAGCGACGGTGAAGCTCACTAACTGGAAGGAGGTGGGGTCATTGGTTAGTTTGGAATACCATTCCGCGCGCAAGAAGTTATCGAATGGCTGCCCCTTCAGACCACCCACATCAAAATTCTCTCCGTCGATCGTCAAACGGCACTCTGGGCGGATACTGCGTAAAAAGGACTCGTTGGAATGTAATTGCTTTAGTTCAATGCATGCCAAATTGGGAGACACCAAGAAGGATCGGCGAATGAGCCCATTGTCCAGTACGATTTCACCAGGCTGGCCAGTTGAGAAAACACCCGTCGGGCTAGTGTTGGCGTTGATAAGCCAGTCGCCATCCACACTGGACTGTAGTCTTGGAAGAGCTGCCACTTGGTCGACAAGGTCCTTTGCAGCAATCCATTCCGCTTGGATGAAGACCAGCACCGCAACCCAACTTAAAATTCTCATCACTTACTGTCCGTTTAATGACTTTAGCTAACTTATGTTGAACGTGGTCCGGTTCGCGTATCGCGCATTGGTTACGTGAGGATTCCCACGACTGCATTTAGCCAGCAGGAGTTACCTCGCACCAACTGCTTCATAAGATAGCGACAAGCACGAGTAGTTACCGGCGAGAGACTATATCATCTTTATGCAGGCAGTTGCATTGCACTACATTCCAATCAGGGAAATTCCCGACTGCCCTTTCAAGAAGTCGAACTTGGACAAAGCCTTGCCGGTTGCTGTATCGATGTCGGTAACTATCCTTGTCGCAGTCAGTCTACCCAATCGCTATGGTTCAGCGAACGGCGTCAGGTGGCTTAATGAGCACATCGCGAAACGTGAGCGCAGCGGGCTCGTCTTGGCCGTAGAGCAAGTTGTCTGAGTTCCAATTGGGAAGTCGACGAGACGGTGTGCGATTCGACGGGTGAGCAATGCTTTCATCGTACTGTGCTGCTTCATCACTTTTCCGTCCTGTTGACCGGCAATCTGGCATCGCTCTCACGGAGCCAGGCGTCGAGCTTGCCCGCCAAGCGATTGGCGAGATCCGGCGATTGCGGTGCGACATTGTTTTTTTCGCCGGGGTCCTGACGCAGGTCGTAAAGCTCGAGTGAGTTGTCATCGTAGTTCTTGATGAGCTTGTAATCGCCTTCGCGAAGGGCGCTGCCGAGGCGGTTCTGTTTGTGAAAGGCGTAGTTAGGATAGTGGAAGTAAAGTGTGTCTCGCTCCAATGCAGACGATTGCGTGAGAAGCGGAAGCAAGCTCTTGCCGTCGAGGGGATAGTTCGGCGTCGGAGGCAGCCCGGCGACTTCTAGAAGCGTCGGGTAGCAATCTGTGCTAATTACGGGCGTGGAGTTGGTCGTACCGGGCTGAACCTTGTCCGGCCAACGGACGATCCAGGGAACCCGCAGTCCGCCTTCGTAAAGCGTTCCTTTGAACCCCCGCAGCGGGCTGTTGTCGCCGTGGTAGCCGCCGTTGTCCGACTTGAAGATCACTAGCGTCTGCTCGCGCAGCCCGGCTTCGTCGAGCGCCTTGAGGAACCGTCCGATGGCGGTATCCATATCGTCGATCATCGCCGCATAGATAGGGTCCTTGAGACCACCGCGCCGGCGGTATTTGTCGATCGTCTCCTCGCGTGCCTGCATGGGGTAATGCACGGAATATGGCCACCAGTTCAGGAAGAACGGACCGTCGCGATTTTGTCGAACGAAGGCGATAGCCTCGTCGGCGAGTCGCTCGGGCAGATACTCCCCTGTCTTTCCATTCGGCAGTGCAGAAATGCGATAGGGCGCGAAGTAACTTGGCGGACCGCCGCCGGAGTCACCGCCGATGTTGAGATCAAAGCCTTGTTTCTCCGGGCGAAGCTCTTTCTCCGTAACAGCTTGTCCTTCACGCGACATGTGAGAGAGATGCCACTTGCCGATGTGAGCCGTGGCGTAGCCAGCCGAAGAGAGTCGCTCGGCGATGGTGGTGGCGGCGAGTGGTAGATGGCGGATGTTTTCCGCTTCCTGCAGAGTAGTATCCGTCAACGCAAAGCCAACCGGATTCCCGGGAGCGTGGTTGGTGATTCGCAATCGCGCTGGAGATTGCCCGGTCATCATCGCAGCCCGCGTCGGCGTGCAAACCGGTGAGGCGGCATACGCATTCGTGAAACGCATCCCTTCCGCGGCCAGCTGATCTAGCGCCGGCGTGTCCAACATCTCATTGCCGTAACAGCGGAGATCTCGCCACCCTAAGTCGTCCGCCATGATGACAACAATGTTGGCCTTCGGGCCGTGCAGCGCCAAGCTGTTCCCTAGCAGCCGGACACCATCGGCCTTGAGGGCGCTGAGCCCCTGCTGGCCAAACGCTTCGGCCGGACCAACGTGGATCAACAGCGTTAGGCACAAGCAGACGAATGCGACTCGATAGATCACAGGCGAATCTTTCATACGAGCACCTCGGTGGCGACGCAAGCGCCGGTGAATCCAGGGGCCGCGAGCCGCAATGGGCGGCCGTCGCTTGGCCCATACTTTGTTTCCAAAGGCGTCACCACGCTACATACTCCAGTCAACTTGTGTTTGTTCAGCCGTTGGCGAAATCAATCTTCACCCATTGTATCCAGTTTGCATGCCGAGGAATTGGCCAGAGCGTCTGCGAGTATTTCTCAGACACCGGCCCGTGACGACAGCAATGCAAGCTGCGATGACGCCATTGCTCCGGTCACCCAAACCGGTTCGAGGAATCTGAAAAGCGCCAGCGCTCCGGCATGTGGCAATTCTGCTATGCGCTTTCTCCTTTTGCCTCGCGGTTATTCGCTCAACACGTTGATTCAGGTTGCTGCAATGCGTGAAACGCTTGTTATTCTCGATTTTGCGATCTCGTGGACGCATGCACTCGCAGTCACCGTAGCGCGGGTATTGCTCTCGCGGCTCTATATGCGGTAAATTGGAAAACCGATTAGATGCTTGGTAGCACCGTGGCCCCTCCTCGCCTGGACATGAAGAAGTTGGTGGCAATTAATCAATTAATAGAGATCCAACCGTAAGCAGGATCCAACAACGCAGCACAGGCCATGTAGCGGACAATTCCGTTCGCCGATGAACTTAAGACACGATACCTTTGTTTTTCTCCTTGTCGACGCGTCAAACCCCATCAGCCCTCACACGATTCTCGCATATTTCTTGATCATTGTTCATGAAACCAATAAGCACCATTGAACATCTGGAAGACGCACTAAGTCAGCCAACGCAAGGTGTTTTGGACACACTGCGTGAGCTAAATGGCGATGTGATGCTGCTTGGTGCGGGTGGGAAGATGGGACCAACACTCGCAAGGATGTTACGACGGGGCATGGATGCGATCGGTCAAAAGCCGCGTCGCGTGATCGCAGTGTCACGATTTTCGTCGGCGATCGCAGAGCAGTCGCTAGTGCAGCATAGAGTGGAGACGATCGCATGCGACCTGACGGATCGCGAGTCCGTATGGGCTTTGCCGGAGGTACCAAACATCATCTTCATGGCTGGCCAGAAGTTCGGTACAAGCGATGCACCCGAGCTGACATGGGTGATGAACACGCTGGTACCAGCCATCGTAGCGGAGCGATTCGCCAACTCTCGTATCGTAGTTTTCTCAACTGGCTGTGTTTATCCGTTCGTTGCATTGGATGGACCTGGTTCCAATGAAGACGACACCTTGGGACCTCCAGGCGAGTACGCAAATTCGTGCGTTGGGCGAGAGCGAGTCTTTACGCATTTTGCCAAGCGGTACGGTACACCCGCGCTTTTCTTCCGACTTTGTTATGCAATCGATCTTCGATATGGAGTGCTCTGCGACATTGCCTGGAGGGTTGCCCGAGGGCTGCCCGTTGACGTGTCGATGGGGGCGACGAATGTGATTTGGCAGGGCGACGCGAATGCGCGTGCTATCCAATGCCTCGCCCATTCGACTTCACCGCCGATCGCTTTGAACGTTACAGGCATGGAACGCGTGTCCATTCGCTGGCTTGCACAACGTTTCGGTGAGTTGTTGCAACGAGAGTCCATCGTCACCGGGGAGGAAATCGCAACTTCTTGGCTCTGGGATGCAACGCGTTCATACGAGTTGTTCGGACCGCCATCCGTTTCATTGGAGGAGATGATCCAAGCTACGGCAATATGGCATCTTGAGGGCGGACCCATTTTAGGCAAACCAACCCACTTCGAAACAACCAACGGACAATTCTGAGTATGCACATAAGACTCTTTCAGTGGACCGATCTCGAAGAGCTAAAACGTATCACGATCGAAGGCTTCGAGGGTACGGCAATTGACCAAAACGTGGAGGTAGCTTTAGGTGTCATTGGTACACACGATTGGCGTTGGCGAAAAGCACGCCATGTAGAGGAAGACGTCGCGGCCAATCCAAACGGCTTCTTCGTAGCGGAACAGGAGGGGCGTATTCTTGGCTATGTCAGCACACGCATCGATCGCGCAACCAGCAAAGGGCGTATTCCGAACCTCGCCGTCGACAAGTCGGCACGAAATGGCGGCATCGGACGTCGACTCATCCAACACGCGCTGGACTATCTCCGAAGCGAGCAGATGGCTTTTGTGATGATCGAAACCATGGTAAACAACCCGGTTGGCCAGCATTTGTATCCAGCCTGCGGTTTTGTCGAAGTCGGTCGCCAAATCCACTATGCTGTGAAACTATGAAAATAGATCTCCGCATGCACCTGCAACAAGGGTTGGTCATTCCAGCGCATCCGCTCGCCCTCACTTCGTCACGCCGACTGGATGAACGCCGACAGCGAGCGTTGTCGCGATACTACATTGCAGCGGGAGCTGGTGGTCTCGCGGTCGGTGTTCACACCACGCAGTTTGCCATTCGCGATCCAAGGATTGGTCTTTTCAAACCTGTGTTGCAAATCGTGGCCGAGGAGATGGACCGTGCCGATCGATCGCTGGTTCGTATTGGAGGCGTGTGTGGCATAACAACACAAGCTGTAGATGAGGCCACGCTCCTCAATGAACTCGGCTATCACGCGGCGCTGCTTAGTTTAGGAGCGATGCGTGACGCCGATGACAACTCGCTGATTACTCATTGCAGAACTGTGGCAGAGGTCATCCCGATCGTCGGATTTTTTCTTCAACCCTGTGTCGGCGGTCGGACACTAAGTTATTCATTCTGGAGGCGATTTGCGGAAATCGAAAATGTCGTCGCCATTAAGATCGCACCGTTCAATCGTTATCAGACTCAAGACGTTGTGCGCGCGGTTATCGAAGCCGGCCGTGAGGATATCGCGCTCTACACTGGTAATGACGACAGTATTGTCACAGACCTGCTCACGCCGTTTCGTTTCTCCGACAAAGAACGTCGTTTCGTTGGCGGCCTGCTTGGTCATTGGTCGGTTTGGACTCGGCGAGCGGTCGAGTTGTTGGAGCGATGCCGTCACGCACAGGCCACTCCGGAGCTAATGCGTCTAGGAGTCGCAGTCACCGATAGCAATGCAGCTTTCTTTGATGCCGCAAACGGGTTCAGCGGTTGCATTGCTGGACTGCATGAAGTGTTGCGACGACAAGGATTGTTGGAAGGAGTTTGGTGTCTGGATGAAAATGCAACACTCAGTCAAGGTCAACTCGCCGAGATTGATCGCGTCTATCTCGCTTATCCATTTCTTAATGACGATGCCTTTGTTGCAAACAACCGCGATGAATGGCTGCGCTGATTTCGAGCTTCACTTCCATTTAAGTTCTTTTAGCAACGCGGGAATTGGCAATCCCTCAATCCCTCGCCCCTCCTGCACGCTTGCGTTTATATCATCTTGGAGTTCCGGAATCTCGTTTTCCCAAAATCGGTCGATCCATTTTTTGTTCAAGGGTGTTGCGGACCGAACCAATCGCATGCCTACCATGCGAGAAGGATCGGAGGTATACCACCACGGACTTTGCGGTATCTCAGGGTCTTCCATTGCCCATTCCGATCGATCCGAACCCATTCTTGATGCCGATCGAACTCGATCGGGTGCATCGTTCCAGCAACCGCCCCGAACACACTGCAAGTCCAGCTTTGTCGCCCATTGGGTTGCTTCCAAGCCAGCGTAGGACTTTCCCGCGTGAGCTATGTAGCCCGTAGGTGAATACTGTTCGATGGTCCATTCCCAAACGTTTCCGTGCATGTCGTAGAGACCGAACGGATTAGGTTTTTTGCTAGCCACCAAGCCACATGTGGATTGGGAGTGGACGGCATATTCGTCGAGTATCGACGGGCTGTCCCCGAAACAGTATGCAGATTGCGAACCCGCTCGGGCAGCATACTCCCATTCGGCTTCCGTCGGCAGTCGGTACTGGACTCCGGTGATTCCACTTAGCCATTTCGTATACTGCTTAGCCGAGTATTGAGTCATCGTAACGGCTGGATGTTTGGGATCGTCACCAAATTCCTTGTGGTGGGCAGGGGCATAGAGTAGTGTCGGCACAGTAACCGCGTCCGCTCGGTTTGACGTCGTTACCTGCCGAACCCTATTTGCTGCGTGTTTTTTGAAAACGAGATGGGATTCCATAAAGCCCTCAAAGTCGCCCCAAGTGACCTCTGTTTTTCCTATCCAAAATGGAGCGAGCTCGACCGAATACGTTGGGCCTTCGTCAGGCCGGTGCCCAACTTCATTTTGGGGTGATCCAACCGTCACGCGGCCACCAGGTACCGGTATAATTTCAAACGAAGCGCCACTATCGCCAAGCTTTTGGACATAAGGAACCATGTAGCCCTTTTTGCCCTCATCGATTGGAACAAACGGGCCCGACGGTGGTCGTGTGTCAGCCATGCCAAGGATCTTCGGAATGCTGTCGTCCGCTTTCACTTGACGAAGTGACAACATCAAAAAAAAGAGAAGAAGTAGCGTAGAGCAGACCAAATCTAGAAATCGGGAGTTGCGCATCTTTAATTTGAAACTTTCAGGAACCAGTTTTAACGAGCCCACAATTATACAGCCACATTGAGAGTTAGCGTTCGTCCATCTTTCCTTGACGCCGGTGTTCGTTGCCGGAGTTTCAGCGTTCGCTACGGCTTTGTGTTCGTTCAGTTTCATTTGCCACTCGGCGGCTTTGGCTTCGTAGCCCTTGTCCGGTTCGACGGCATGCCAGTCCGTGTAGAGTGCAACGAGCCGTTCGAGAGCTTCGTCGAGGCGGATCTTGCCTGACTTGGAGATCGCGGCCTCGCGCTGCTTCAGCCCCGCGTAGCCCTTGAGCAGCAGCATCTCGGCTTTGGCGTACTTCTTCTGACCCAGAAGTGTGCCGCCGAGCATCGAATAGATGTTAAAGGTGGACCATACGTCCGGCTGCGTCTTCTCACGGATAGCCAGGCACTCACGCAGCACTGCTTCTGCCTCGGCAAAGTGACTCAGTTTCGAGAGCAGCAATCCGAGCGACGCCAATTCCAGGGCGTAGGGGGGCGATTCGGCTCCGGCCTCGGCCGTAACCATTGCCAGCCACTTCCGTCGCCACGCCTCTACCTTGTCGAACTGCTTGGCCGCTTCGTAGGCGGTGATAGTGTTCTAAATGATGTGTTTCACATGCTCGTGTTGAAATCGACGTAGCTCGATCCCGGTGGCTGCCTCGTTGAACAGTGGCAGGGCCTTGGCCAGCCTGCCGGCCACCTGATAGCCCATCGCTAAGTAGCCCATACTGACGAGGGTATCGGGATGATCGGGGCCGAGTTCAGCCTTCTGGAGCCTGATAGTCTCTTCGAACAGCGGCACCACCTCATTGCGTTCTAAGGAAGTTGGGGCAATGGCTACAAGCGAATTGCTGTGACCGCAACACACAAAGGACCGAAATCCAACACCAAGTGCTCGATGCAATTCCCATGCGTCGCGTGGGGAATCGGCCCGACCGGTTTGAACCAAGACTTCGAAAACGACGCGACGGAGCTTATGACCTGCTAACCAAGCCAAGACACATTGCTAAAAGCGAAATACAGCAACGACTAATGCACTAACTAAGTGCCATTCGTTTGGCACGCCGGAGCGTCGATATCCGGATGATCAGGCCTGGACTTCCACTCATGCACAGTTCGGCCTCGACGTTTCAAACTGATCGCGTTCGTGACATCATGCAATTCTGATCCAATACAAGGGGGACCTAAGCGATCGCTCCAGAGCAAGCAAAGAGTCGGAAGAGGGACTCTGCACTGGATGTGGCTAGGTAAACATAGCGGCAATCGATGGCATCCAGTTAACAATGTCTGTGTCTGTTCATGGGGTCGAATTCGTGATTCGCAAGATCTCCATTGCAATTTCCTCCGGGGCGAGAACAAAGTCTATGCAACCACTAGCAATAGCGCTTTCTGGCACATCGGGCTGTTTGGCGGTGTCAGGCCTCTGGGCGATGGTAATCCCGCCGACATCTCTTATGCCGCAAAGTGCTGCCGCCCCATCACCGTCGTACCCAGATACAATTACAGCGATGAGTTGGCCGTCCCAGTGTTCGATTAGCGAATGCAGGAAGACCGTGATGACGTCCGGCCATCCACGAGGTTTTGATATGGGTCTCAAGCGAAAGTGCCCGTCCATGACGTGCAGATCGCGCTGCTCGGGGATTACAAATACTCGGTTTGGCTGAATGAGCAAGCGTTCTGTGATCAGTTCAACCGGCATCTTCGTATAGCGAGGAAGAATCTCGTGTAGCAACGTCGCAAAGGTCCTCACGTGGTTGACGATGACAATGGCAACCCCCATATCGGCAGGCAGATGCTGCAGTAGTCGGACATAGGC
>JANMNR010000502.1:0-5916 GCA_031368325.1 Pirellula sp. | reverse complement strand
TTGCTGCAACAAGCGACGTCTGAAAAGGCGATGGTCTATTTGATGAGCGATTTCAGGAGTAAGGACTGGAGTAATCCGGCGGTGCTCAAGCAGCAGTTGCAATCGTTGCCGAATGCGAACGTAGAACTGCAGTTGGTGGATTGCGCGCCAGAGCGGCATGAAAACTTGACTCTCGTTTCGGTTTTGCCTCAGCAGGAAGTATTGGCTGCCGGTGTTCCCGCCATGATCAACGTGACCGTTCGCAACAACGGAGTTGCACCGGTGCGCAACGTCACCATTCGAATTCAATCCGTCGATTATGGAAATCGACAACTCGACGCGGCTCCGACCGTTGCGTTTTCAGGAGCCATCACCGAGTTGCCGCCGGTGTTGATCGACCGAATTGAGCCCGGTGAGTTGGCTACGCGACATGTCCAAGTACTTTTCCCCAAGAGCGGGTCTCATGTCGTTGAGGCGCAATTGCCGCCCGATTCCCTAAACGCGGACAATAATGCTCGATGTGTGCTGGATCTACAAGATGGGCTCCGAGTGCTGCTCATCGATGGCGAATCGACTGGAAAGCACTCCTTCTTTCTTGAATCTGCGTTAAACCCAGGGGGCAATGCAAAGACAGGACTCATCATGTCTCGCGAGGGATCCGAATTCCTGCGAGACGCGGATTTGGCAGCCATCCAAAACTATGCCTGCATCATTATGCAAGCGGTACCGTCGCTCGATCCTCGCGCGCTAGCAAACTTACACAAGTATGTCTCACGTGGTGGTGGACTTGCACTGTTCTTTGGCGAACAAATGTCGCAAGCCGATTATCTCCGTTACAACTCCATTTGGACGAAACCAATTCCGGGAGCCGAGAACACAATTCCGCTTATGCCCTTTACTATCAAGGGTCCAGCGGATCTTGTGCAAGTTGCGGGAGACACAAAACCCGACTTGATTGCCGACAACCATCCTGTGTTCGACGCCTTTTTCGGATTGAGCAACTCTCCGTTTCAGTTCGTTCGAATCCAACGATTTATCGAACTCGAAAAGGAGTTGGGCGAATCGGCGAACTTAACCGCAAAAAACAATTTCTCCCATTGGAAGCCGGTCGCAACCCTACGCAATGGCCAGCCAATCTTGATCGACCATTCGGTTGGCGAGGGGCGAGTGCTGTTTGGCCTTACGGCCTTCGATCGTCAATGGACAAATTGGCCGCAGGACCCGACCTTCGTGGTAGCCGCTCTCAAAATGGTCGGTTATCTAGCTTCGTTTCGAACACCTGATGCGGCTCGGTTGGCGGGAACTCCCATGCGATGGGATTTTTCATCGCAAGAGATGTTGCCAGAGATTCAGGTGCTGTGCCCGCCTCCCAACGGTGTTGGCGCGAAGTCGTTACTGAACATCAACGCCGTTCCTGCTGGCGACACCTCCTTTCAAGCATCGCTAAACGCTCAATCCAATCAGGACACCGACGAAACGACGCGAGCCATTACAGCCTCAGGGAATTTTGAATGGTGGGGAACTACCATACAAGGGGACCGTATTGTCAAAAACTTTGCACGAAACACGCCTCCCGTCGAAGGCGAAACAGAGAAAATTGCTCTTGTCGATTTGAATAGGACGTTGAGCGGGGTGAAGTTCACTTACAAATCTTCGGAGTCGCTAGGTGCCAATACGGCGCTAGCTGGCTTCGCGAACCGAAACATGCTTTTGATGGCGCTCCTATTAGCTTTGTTGCTCTTTGAACAATGGTTAGCCTGGAGCGCCTCCTACCACCTACCCGGAAAGCGGTAAGGTGTAAGCGTTAAGTTTTCAGCAACACCTTTCACCTTTAGCCTTACACCTTTAGCCTTACCCCCCATGACTCTCGACACTTTTCACTGCTTTGCCCAAGAAGACATGCGTGTCTTTTATCAGTGGATGCGCGTGGAGCAAATGGATCAGTGGATACACTGGTTTGTGTTGGCGTGTTGCTTGGTTGGATTGGTGTCTTATGTTGTTTACTGGTACCGAAAAGACTGGGTGGAGTTGCCAAAGAGTATTGGCTGGACACTGCTTAGCCTCCGTCTTTTGGCGTTGTTAGGCATCTTGGTATTCTTCTTCGATTTGCAAAAGCGAACCGAACAGCGAGTGACCCGGTCGTCCAAGCTGGCGGTGCTAGTTGATACCAGTTTGAGTATGTCGATGCCCCAGCAAGACGATGCCTCGAGCTCGGCAGCGACCGGCGTGAGTAGGATCGCAGCCGTGCAACAATCGTTTTCGCAGTCGCAGTTGCTCAAGCAACTGCAAGATCGCCACGATGTGAGCGTCTTTCGCTTTGATCAAAGCGCGAGACCGAGCGCAGTGGCATCCTTCGCAAAACCCAAGCTGACGAAAACCGGTATGGAGTCCGACGAGGCCCGCGTCGAACTATGGCGTTGGCTCAGTCGATTCGCCATCCTCGGCACTCTGTTGACGGTCTTGGGTGCAATGCTCATGGCGGCGTCTCTCATTGCACGAGTGTACGGCGATCTGCGACCCGTCTGGCCCTATGTTTTGGTAGGGGCCGTGGTGGCTGTCGTATCTGGCTTCGTTATCATGTCAACTGCGATCCTCCGCGCTGACCAAATCCCGTGGCGAAGTCTTTGGAGTTTAACACCGCCAGAGCCCACTACCAGTGTTGTTGCGAACCCAACTGGCGCCAAGGGCGAAGCCGTCCTGCCAGTAGAGCCGAATGCGGTCGCTTGGGACACGCAGTTGGCCGCTACGGGTACCGAATCGCGATTGGGCGACGCGATCAACAGCATATTGGAACAAGAGAGAGGTTCCCCGTTAGCCGGAATCGTGGTCATCTCAGATGGCCGCAGCAACGCAGGTGTCGATCCCTTGATGACCGTTTCCGAAGCGACTCTGCAAGGAGTCCCAATCCACACAGTTGGCATGGGTACGGCCAAGAATCCGCTCAATGTTCGAACGGTCGATATCGAAGCACCCAAGCGCGTCTTTCCTGGCGACCGGTTCCGACTGACGGCGTTGTTGCAGGCCTCCGGTTTGGAAGGCAAGCAGATCACGGTGCAACTTCGTCGCAGACCTGGCGGCCAAAAGAATGCCGGCATGGCGATTGAGGAGGAACGGACGATCACGCTTGAGTCGGACGATACGATGTCCAGTTTGGCGTTCGATATCCAGCCGCGAGAAATTGGCTCCTGGATCTACGAGGTCAAAGCGTTGCCGCCAGAACAGGATTCGAATCCTATGGACAATTCCGTTGAGAGCGAGGTTCGAGTCGTTGAGCCCAAGTCGACGGTGCTCATTATCGCCGGCGGACCAACTCGGGAGTATCAATTTGTTCGCAATTTGCTCTTCCGAGATCCGACCGTTCAGTCACACGTTTTTTTGCAAACAAGTGGCCCCGGTGTTTCCCAAGAATCCAAGAAACTCTTGACCGAGTTCCCAAAGACACGTGTCGAGATGAGCCAATACGATTGTGTTATTGCATTTGATGCGGATTGGACGGCGCTTGATTTTGAACAAGTGGATGTGCTAGAGAAATGGGTTAGCGAACAAGCGGGCGGTTTGGTAATCGTTGCAGGTCCGGTATCGACTCCAAAATGGGCGGGCAGTTCAGGCAATGGAAATCGAAAAGTCGAAGTCATCAGGAACTTGTCGCCAGTAGTCGTCAATACGCGTGGCTCACGCATGGTCTCGATAGGCCGATTCGAATCGGAGACGGCATGGCCGCTCGATTTCGCGGGTGACGCCTGGCAAACCGACTTTATCCAAGTTGCCAAGTCGGTCGAAGAAAGTCGAAACATATGGGGGCGATTCCGTGGCTTGTATAGCTTCTTTGCTTGCGATGAGCCCAAGCCGGGTGCGACTCCTATCGCATACTTCTCGGACCCGAGTACGATGACAGGCGGAAAGAAACCGATCTATCTAGCGACTCAGTTTTATGGCGCTGGAAGAGTGGCGTTTCAAGGGGGCGGGGAGTTCTGGCGACTGAGAGAAGTTGGCGATGGGTACTTTGATACCTACTATACAAAGCTTGTGCGATGGGCGGGCCAAGGGCGATTGCTTCGAGATTCCGACCGTGGCATTCTATTGCTCGACAAGCAGCAAGCGATCATGGGCGAACAAGTTATGGTGCGTGCTGTTTTGCGAGACGCACAATTCCAACCGACAATTTTGCCTGACGTCAAAGCCAAGCTGATCGAACCGTCGGGACGTAGTTCGCCTTTGGTTCTGACTCCAATTCCAGACCCTTCGCAGCCCGGCGTTTACTTGGGCCAGTTCTTTACCAAGGCCACAGGGACATACGAAGTGCAGCTGCCGGTGGGTGGGCTAGCTGATCAGAAAATTCTGACGCAGCAAGTCACGGTGCGAGTCCCTGCACTAGAAATCCAAAGACCTCAGCGAAATGATCCATTGCTGGGTGAGTTGGCGAATCGGACTGGCGGGAAGTATTGGATCGGCATGGATTCACTTTTGCCAAGCCCCGCGGCAACCGTCAATGCCGCTGCTGTGTCAGGCACAACGTTGCCGCAATCGATTGAGTCGCGAGACCAGACCAACTATTTGCCTGGTTCTCCTGACCGGGAATTCCAGCAACGCCTGATGGGCATCTTGATGGCTCTAATCGTCGGTTGCCTATCGATGGAATGGCTAATCCGACGGTTAAGCCGATTGGCTTAAGTAAGCAGCGTTGCATAGGTCTTCGAACAAAATGAATGAACATGAATGAACAAGATGTACAGGATGTTTTCAATCCAGTACACCCTGCAAATCTCTGTTCGTTTCCCCCGTTGCGTCGACTGGTGATGTAATGCCAGTTTACTTGTGTGCGGATTTTTATCTTCCAACGAGAACGATTGGGACAATCGTTTTACTCTCTTACCGCAATATCGGTAGCTTGAGCAAGCTTGGATACTGTTTGGATCTTAATATGCTGTGTGTCGCTCGAACGAAATCGCTTTCCTTTGCCTCGAATATATTCGGTACATAACGCTGCGGGTTGCGATCGATAAACGGAAACCATGTGCTCTGCACGTGTACCATGAGTCTATGCCCTGGCTGGAACGTATGTAGGATATCGCTGATCTCAAGCTCAACTAGCGACGGCTTTCCTGATTCGAACGGCTTTGGATTTGTAAAACCATCTCGAAAACGCCCGCGAATCACGGCGGCTCGCACCAACTCGTGACGTCCATTGGCAACCGGCTCCTTACTGGCCGTTCGGTTGCGGTTTCCGTCTGGAGCTGCACTGGGCATAACATCGATCACTTTGACCACCCAGTCCGCATCGCTCTCCGTCGTTGTCACCCATAAGCTCGACTGGATCGGTCCGGCAACGGTAAGCGGTTCTTTGAGTACTTCGCTTTGGTAAACTAAGACATCCGGACGCCACGACGCAAACCGCTGATCTTCGGTGACATACTCCTTTGCCCAACCGGTTGTGATCTCCGTCGTATAGGGCACAGGTTTGCTTGGGTCACTCACAAAGCTATCAGATCCTTCCGTAGCAACCGGAGCCGATTGGCTGATATGGCCATTTTCTCCAAGGTACCAGTTCGTCGGCTTCGCATTTATTGGCGGCCAATGATCAAACTGTCGCCATCGATTTGCTCCCGTTTCGAAAACGGTCGCTTCGGCGGGTTCCGCAACCACCTTGCCTCGAAGGTTGGATTCAAAAAACGGAACCAACACGTTCTGCTGATACCAAGTTGACGTAGCAAAGCCAAAGTCTGCTTGGCCAAGTTTTCGTCCGTCATCGCCACTCCATTGTCCGTGCGACCAAGGCCCCATCACCAAATGATTGTGGGTTTGCGGGTTCTGCTTTTCAATAGCGGCATAAGTCTTTAGTGGTCCGTACAAATCCTCGGTGTCGTACCATCCGCCGACCGTCAGCACTGCGGCTTTGATATTTTTGAGGTGGGGTAGCAGATTTCGGGCTTGCCAGAA
>JANMNR010000489.1:0-4831 GCA_031368325.1 Pirellula sp. | reverse complement strand
GACTTTCGGAAACCACGCGATATTGAATGGCTAGTAAGCACATCGCAACATCAGCACTTTCTATGGTTGGAGTTTACGAATCGAGCCGTGCGTAAAGGCAAAAAATCACACATACAAAGTGCAATCCTGCAGCTCGCAAGTCCACACAATTTAACGTCCTGGCATGTTAGTAGTCACCCCCCAAAAGGATGTCCGGGCATAAATTGTTGAATACTTGTCAATAAAAATTCTGTACCCCCAGTCCTTTGAGTGCTTCGCTGGCTACCCGAATTGCCTAAACGGCAGCGTCTAACAGATGCGACCATGTTGTGATGGGATGTTGTTGCTATACTCTCCATCAAATTAACCTTGCTGCGGCGCGTTCACCCCTTCACCATTTTCATTTCACATCTTGTCGACCAACGAATCCCTTACGGCAATCGAAACGCCCCTTAGCCTAAGTGGTCGAAGTCGAATTGGCACCTGTCCTGATATCTTTATTGCGGCGACAGGCTCCTATGTTCCCGATCAAATTGTTACCAATGCGGAACTTGCGGCGCTTGGATGCGATAGCGACTGGATTGTTCAGCGAACGGGAATTCTTGAGAGGCGGAAAGCAGCCGACGATCAAGCGTCGAGCGATTTAGCATACTTGGCAGCCATAAAATGCTTGGGAAATGCAGGGGTTGAGCCAGGCGAAGTGGATTTGGTGATATGCGCTACGATGACGCCGGATCACGTTACTCCGTCCACTGCTTGCCTGATTCAACGACGCCTCGGTTGTGTAGCACCGGCGTTTGATGTGAGTGCCGCATGCTCAGGATTTATGTACGCTTTAATCACGGCCGCTCAGTTTGTCCGAGGTGGCTCAGCCAGAAATGCACTGGTGGTGGGGGCTGAGGTGATGAGCCGAACAGTGAATACCCAGGACATCAAAACATATCCGCTTTTTGGTGATGGTGCGGGGGCGGTTTTGCTCCAGCCCTGTGCTCCAAGTCACGGAATTGCCAATGGCTTGATTCGATTTACCTTGGGATCCGAGGGAGACACGAACGCACTATGCGTTCCAGCAGGTGGATCACGTGAACCCACGACCGTCGAATCCCTAAGCCTCGGTCGACAATACCTTGCCATGGACGGCCGAACGGTGTTCAAATGGGCGGTTCGTGTTGTCGACGATTGTTCGCGAGATTTGTTGGCTTCTGCTGGATTGCAACCCGAAGACATCGATCTCGTAGTTCTACACCAAGCGAACATCCGTATCGTAGACGCTGCGATCAGCTACTTTGGAATTGCCAGAGAAAAAGTCTTTGTCAATCTCGACAAATACGGCAATACTTCTGCAGCCAGCATACCGATGGCACTCGACGATGCGAACCAATTGGGACTGCTCAAGCGTGGCGATCTGGTGTTGCTTTGCGGCTTCGGTGCCGGACTATCTTGGGGCGCTTCCATACTTCGTTGGTGAAAAATACCGTAATGCGACGCGCAGGCAAGTGATCTCAGTTCGAAACCACTTGCTCTCGCGGTCTTTTATTTTAAGGCGCCATACGCCTGCAACAGCCGGACAGATTATTGCTGAATAATCGCAATCACTTGATTCGACGCGGGGTCGTTGATGCTAAGCCGACCGTCCGGGCCCACATTCAAGTTCGCTCGTCGACCCGACCTGTATGCCTCGGTGCCGCGTACGCTAAATCCAGTTGGCAATACATCGGTGTATAGCATACGGCCGTTGGTGAGGTGAACGGCATAAAGAAGCGAATAGGTTCCGCGATCAACCGGCGCATCTAGTTTGTTCACATAAGAAATTGACCCTACGGCCATTGGCGCGGATTGAGTCATCGGCGCCGAACCAACCATCGGTGCAGCGTATGACATCGGTGCAGAGTATGTCATCGGTGCATGGCGAATTGAGCGGCATCCGCATTGTGCTTGAACGGCCCCAGACAAAGTTGCGAAACCAAAAACGCAAAGTCCAATTACAGAAGTCTTCATTACTCTTCTCCCAAATTCAAAAAGCAAGCTGTGATGATGCGCATTCGAGACAAACGGCAGGGATGCAAAGTCAGTTTGCGGTTGCTAAGTCATGCTCGTTTGTATAACGCGCGACGCGATTGTTATTCGATCATAACGCGGTGCAAGCTTACGGTAAACGCTATGGGAAGTGGTTTTAATGCTTCTTGCGCTGCAATTTGCTATATAGTGCCATTGTTTGCATCGTTTGCCGTTGTTTAGTATCGGTTGTCCACATGCTAGTTTGCACGTGACAGTTGGTAGGTTGGCGTTTCCTTGGGTGACGGCGCATTGCAAATCGTACCGCCGCTGCGATATAACCGCGGCTGCGACATGGGTGGAGTAAGGCTGCGAATGAACTTCATGGAAAGCCTTTCGAATCCTGTTGTTGTTCGAACTCGGATACTATTGATTGGTCCATCCACTTTTCAGAGCGAAGATCCAACTATGAAACTGCTTTCTTTATGGCTTGTCGTCGCTGCTTTTGGTCTATGTGCGAATCTTGTCGCTGCTGAGCCTTTGGTACCTTCGAAGCCGAACATCGTCATACTTTATGCAGACGATATGGGATACGGCGATCTTGGCATTCAAAATCCCGATTCGAAGATCCCCACCCCACATCTTGATCAGTTGTCGCGCGAGGGGATGCGATTCACGGATGCGCATAGTTCGTCTGGCGTTTGTACGCCCAGTCGCTATGCAATGTTGCATGGGCGGTATCACTGGCGAAAGTTTCATGGGATTGTGAATTCATTCGACCAGCCGATTCTCGATGATGGACGTCAAACGATCGCTGAGATGTTGAAGGCCAAGGGGTATCGAACGGCTTGTATAGGCAAATGGCACTTAGGATGGGATTGGAACGCGATCAAAAAACAAGGTGCAAAGGCAGGGGAGGGAAAGCAAGGCTTTCCACCTGAAGCATTTGATTGGAGCAAGCCGATTCCCGGAGGCCCATTATCGCATGGCTTCGATTACTACTTCGGAGACGATGTTCCTAATTTCCCTCCGTATGCTTGGTTTGAAAACGACCGCGTCATCACAGAGCCGACGGTCCCCCTCGTAACCCCAGCTAGGACAGCAGAGGGGGCATGGGAAGCACGTCTGGGCCCGTCGGTCAAGGATTGGGATTTTTGGGCTGTCATGCCCAAGCTGACGCAGAAGGCCGTAGACTGGATCGGCAACCAGAAAAAGGAGCAGCCCTTCTTTCTCTATTTCCCATTCACTTCGCCGCACGCTCCCATTGTTCCCACCAACGAATTTGTAGGTAAATCGAAAGCCAATGGTTACGGCGATTTCATGGTGCAAACCGATGATGCCGTGGGGCGTGTGCTCAAGGCATTAAAAGATGGCGGCTTCGCGGAGAATACGCTCGTGATCTTTAGTTCCGACAATGGTCCTGAGAAATACGCTTATGAACGTGTCAAGAAATTTGACCATCGGAGTATGGGGCCATTGCGGGGGCTCAAGCGTGATATATGGGAGGGTGGGCATCGTGTTCCGTTTATTGTGCGTTGGCCTGGTGTTGTGGCCAGTGGCAAAGTGAACGATGGGTTGATGAGCCAGATCGATATCTTTGCAACGATTGCTGCCATCGTCGGCAGCGATATTCCATCGGACTCGGCGATCGATAGTTATGACCAGTTGTCTCTTCTTCAAGGTGGAATTGTCAGCGCACGCGACACTTTGGTTCATAACACCAACGCAAACTCTTACGCAATTCGACATGGCGATTGGGTTCTCGTCGCAGCCAAGACGGGCGCCGTAAGTGCTGTACCGGATTGGTTTGATGAAGCCAATGGTTACAAACCGAACACGGAGCCTGGCGAGCTGTACAATCTTCGAAGCGACCTAGCACAAAAGAACAATCTTTATCAGCAACAGCCCGCAAAAGTCAAAGAGCTGACGGGCTTTCTAGAGGCAATTCGCGCAAAAGGCCAAGTGCGATGAGTTTGCGATTGTTTTACTCCCAAGATTGGCACGCCTTGCAACTCGATTGAAAAATCTTTTCCAAATTCCGTTGACTCTCGTGTTTGCCTGCTGTATTATCACGCTACCACACTGACACTCTTCGCGGTGGATGGGTGGGTACTTGGTAACATCCATTCACTTCGCCAACTAAGTGAGGCACGTGCAATGCAGCTTTCTATCGAGCCGGACAACGGCATTCCAATCTACGAACAGCTTGTGCGGCAAATCAAATATGCCGTCGCCGAGGGGGTTCTCGTCCCCGGCCAGGTCATCCCGAGTGTGCGGGAAATGGCCAAGCAGTTGACGCTGAATCCCAACACAGTCCAGCGTGCGTATTTCCAGCTTCAGAACGAAGAGGTATTGACGTCGCTTCGCGGGCGAGGCGTCGCCGTCTGTGAAGGAGCCAAGAAACAGTGCGTCGCCGATAGGCAGCAGCTTCTGGCTGAGCGGTTGGCAGCAGTTCTTGACGAAGCGATCGGCGGCGGACTAGACGAAGACCGCTTGCGCACCATGTTTGAAAAGGCACTCAAAAACGCAATTCGTACGGGAGAGAAACAGTCATGAGCGAAGTCATCCACGTCAATAGTGTCAGCAAACGATTCGGCAAGCGAACTGTCTTAGACAACGTCACGCTAAAAGTCCCCTCTGGAGTCGTCTTTGCGTTGTTGGGTGAAAACGGAGCTGGAAAGTCGACGCTCATCCGGAGCATGCTCGGGTATGTCAAGGTCGATAGCGGCAACATTTCGGTCTGCGGAATGGACCCTCTGAAAAAGCCGCTTGAGATACGCAGACAGGTTGGCTACGTCTCCGACGCGCCGGGTCTTTATGAATGGATGACCGTTGCGCAAGCGGGTTGGTACGTATC
>JANMNR010000470.1:0-7510 GCA_031368325.1 Pirellula sp. | reverse complement strand
GTTGGCGAGATGAACTTGGACATGCTTCTCGAGCATGCCCGATTGGTGCCTCAGCTCCAGCCAATTGTTCCGTTCCCAACCGTTGAACGAGATTTGAATTTGATTTTGGACGAAGCGACGCAGTGGCAGTCGATCTCGGATGCCATCCAAAAGGCGGCAGGTCCACTTTGTGTCGGAATCTTATTCCGTGAAATCTATCGCGATACAAAGAAAGACGGCGATGGCAAGAAGCGGGTGCTGTTGAGTATGCATTTGCGAAGTGCTACAGAAACCTTAACGAGTGAGCAAGCCGATTCGGTAATGCAAAACGCCTTAGCCGCCTGCAAAGCGGAGTTTCAAGCGACGATTCTGCAGTAGGGCAATTGTATTGAAAAATTTAGTACGGCCCTCCGTGCCGATTACTTAACGAACGTCGATGCGACTTGCCGAGTGTACTACGGCACAACAAACGCGATGGAGATTTCCTTCTCAAATACGGTGGGGCCGCTTCCGAACGTTTCATGCTCTGGTGTTTCAAAAGGCCGGACTAGGTTGTTTCCGACCAGATCCTCCATCGCGGTTGAGACCACGATCGAGTACTTTCCTGACGTCCAGGGCTCTGTTGGCTCGAAGGCCCATTGGGTTTCTTTTTTAGCAATCGAGACTTGACCAGTCAGCGTTGCGCCATTCGCATCGACAACGTTCACCACTCGCTCTAACATCGCATGATCCAACGATTCGTCGAAGGCAAGCTTGAGTGCTTGGTTTGTCTTGGCGATTGGTGCCGAGATCCTCCATCGCTTTGGATCGGGCTGTTTCGAATCTGCACCGACCACCCGAAACTTTTTCTTCCAGGCTGTGCCGAGCGGCTGTTGATCCGCATCCAGCCAATCCTGGTCGACCACCAGGGTGTACTCTTGTCCCTCGGTCATGGGTATTCCGCTGTCTTCGCGCGGCTTCAACCCTTTTTTGATTCGACCTGGGTGAATAAAAATAGTAAATCGCTTTTGTTCCGCATCCCACAGCTCTTCGCCCAACTCGAGAAAAGGAGACGCGACCTCTGAGCCCTCGTGGACCAAGTGGATTCTTTTGTATGCTTCGCCACGGCTCATGGGGGCCGAAAAGTGAATGTAAAACTTGAGAAGGTTCTCAGGCAAAACATCCGCCGATGGAAAAATGGCCGAAACCGATGTGGTGGGGCTCCTCTTTTTGGGCAGCCTCGAGATAACGACTTCTACTTTTTCGTTAGAGCCTGCAACAAGGTATGAGTCCAATTCAACTCGATAGTCGATCGAACGGTTGAGTGGAAACCTGCTCGAGAAACGCAATTCGGTGTCGGTTGCGGAATAGGTACCAAGCAAGGCAGGCATTTCGATTGAGTCGCCTGGCTGAAGTACCCGAACGGTCATCAGCTTACGTAAGTCGTCAGGCTCCATTTTCTGCAGCAGACTGAGTTTAGTGAGTCCTTGAATTGCAATTGTTGATGATTCCCTGGACTCGCGGAGTTCAAGCCGCATCGAACCGCCGATATTGGAGATGAGAGAAATTGTCTCCGATGGTTTGGCAGTGTCGTCTGCTTGCAGCGCGCAGCTGAGCATGAGGACGACTATGAAACAATGCAGAATGATAACTAACTTGCACATAGGAAGGCTCTGAGAAATGATCTGGCCCGACTGCGATAATAAAGAGTAACTCGGTACGGATTGCCGAGCTACTTTGATGAGAAACGGCATTCAGTGCCGAGCTACACTACGGTAAGTCGATCGTTCGAATGTCCTGTCGACCGGTATTGTTAACGAGCATGACGGCTTGAGTCTCGCTTAGCTTGTCGAGTTGCAAAACATCCTTCAAGTCCTTGAGCGTCTCGTAAGGGAGTCCAGCGGTTCCTTCGATTCTTGAGTCGATGGCCTTCGTCGAATCGATGTCTCCTTTGCTCAGCTTCAATTTCATGACACCGCGAGCGGAATTGGACATGAGCAAGTAATCTTGACCACCTTTCTTGTACACGATCATATCGAGGGGCTGGTTCATGTTGCCGAGCTCGGCAATAGTCTTCCCCTTGGTCTTAGCTCCGTCCTTCAATTCATCGACGGGAATAGAGACGAGCGGTGTGCACGTGTACGCAGCAAGGACGGTGTCCTCGTAAGTCGTAAACGTGCGAACCGGAGAAGCGGTTTCGGTTTTGCCGTGAGCACCGTGATACATTTCAACACTGGTGGCTTTTCCGCTGCCATCAAACGGATACTTGAGTACACGTAGTTTGGAGGCGAACTCTTCGTTGGACAGACCCGCGACAACCACGTTGCCATCTCTGTATTGCATGTCTGTGATGGCGCTCATACGTGGATTGCGGCGACCCTCTTGGGATTCGGGCGCATTGGCGATGGCGGCTTTGCTGAACTTGATTTTCTTTAGATTGAGTTCAGAAAGAGTTCCTTTGGCATCCGCCTTAAAGATAACCGGTGCCGCGTTGGGACCACGCCCTCGCGAAACCGACAAATACAGATTGCCGCTGAGCGGATTTATGGCCATGTCGATAATGACGGTCTCGGCAACATCGGAGCCTATCATGGCGGCGATCTTTTGATTGACCCCTTCGATGTTAACGGTTTTTTCGCCGGTAGTCGCTTGACCGTCACCAGTGTCAATGGCATAGATTGCTGCGCTTAGGGTATCGCCGACGAGAAGCACACCATGCGGAGCAAACGCCAATGGTCCAGCATGCTTGATGTCGGGCGCTCCCTCTTTAAAACCGGTATCCGCTCTTAGAATCGCGTTCGGCATCGCCGCGCAAAGTGCAAATGTCAAAGCCAATTTGTGTCGCAACATACTTCAGCTCCATAGATTCGAAAGAATTCACAAAACTAGACGCCGGTCTAGATGGATTGGTCAGGCAACGGAACGCTTCCATGGCTTGACGACCAACAAGGCATTATCCCAAGCCTAGCCCGCAAGGCAACACAATATCGCATTTTCTTTACTGCCCTGAATGAGGGGTCAGGGCATTGCGGCTATCGAGCGGACGATTGCAAACACTGGAGTTTTCGATCAAACCAAAATGTTCCGGTCGGTACGACCGATGCTGCGATAGCCAGCGCCAATCTTCTAACGGGCCATCGGAACACGATCGATGCAATAATCGCTAATGCCACGTAAGCAACGAACAGAAACCCGTGCAGCCCACCAACAATGCTTACGGCCAATGGCATGTTCGCAAGGTACTTCAACGGCATCGCGATAAGCAAAAGTACCAAGAAAGAAATGCCTTCAAGTAATCCAGTGATTCGCAGTACGGCAATGATCCACATCAACGATGTTTCCGATAGTTTGTTATGGTTTGAGCTGTTTCCGATTGCTGTTCGGTTCAGTCCTCTTTGAAAACTACATTTTCACTCAGCGGCGATCGATCGATGCGAGTGCGATTGGCAGCGACCGAAGGGTCTTCGTAACCAAACGAAAGCCCGACAAGGATGCCAATCTCGTCTGGAAATCCAAACTCGCTACGAACGATATCAGGATAGCTTCGCATGCTCCCTTGCGGACAACAAGCGATACCAACCGACGTCATGGCCAACATGAGCGTTTGGAGATAAATTCCAAGATCGAGTGCAACCGGTTCTTTGAATTGCTTATTCATTCCAATAAAGGCGACATGAGGTGCATCGAACAGTTCGAAATTGCGAAGATGCGCCCGATTTCGACGTGTCTTGTCTTCTCGGCTAATCCCCATCTCATTGAAAAGGGTAACCGCACAGGCAATCTGGTGTTTTCGGAACGGCTCTTCAAATCTGTCGGGATAAATGAAGTCCGGATTGGGAGGAGTTCCAAGTCTCACTTGCTCCATCATGGCCTGCCGCAACCGGTCACGAGTTGTTCCAGATGCCACAAAGACTCGCCACGGCTGAATGTTGCAATTCGATGGAGCAAGCTGGGCCAACCCAAAAACATACTGCATTGTTTCGGTCGTGACCCTTCGGCTGGTAAAGCCTCGAACCGATCGACGTGTTCGTATCGCAACCCCGACCTCCATGGATGGGGAGTCCTGGCGTGATTCGCTACTCATGTTCTTTCCCAAGGGAGAATCTCTGATGTTGAACCGCTGGCGAAGAGAATATCATATTTCGAGACGTAAATCAGTTTTTTCGCACGACGACGGGCACGCGACGCCATGCTAGGATAGCAGCAGTAAAATAATAGATCCCGATTGCAGAAAACAATATGAACAGCAAAACGTTTGGATGGCTCGCGTGCGTATGTCTGGGGCCCTGCCTCTCGATTGCTCAGGGGCAAGAGTTCAGCCGGTACTTAATCGTACATGCCGATGATGCTGGCATGTCACATTCGGTCAATATGGCCACCCAAATCGCTTTAGAATCGGGGGCAGTCAGTTCCGCCAGTTTGATGGTACCGTGCGCTTGGTTCAAGGAGTTCGCACTCTACGCCAAGGACCATCCCCAATACGACTATGGAATCCACCTAACACTCAACTCCGAATGGGACAATTATCGTTGGGGCCCTGTCGCATCCAAGGACAGTGTACCTAGCTTGATAGACCCAGAGGGATTTCTTTGGGATGGCTCCAAACAAGTTGCCATGCATGCTAAGTCCAGCGAAGTGAGGATTGAACTCAAAGCTCAGATCGACAAAGCGCTTTCCTTCGGCGTGCCGCTTAGTCACTTGGATACGCACATGGGAGCAATCATCACGCGTCCCGACCTTGTGGCCGTCTACGTCGAATTGGCACTTGAATATGATTTGCCGATATTGTTCTTCAAAAATATGGCACCAGAATTGAAGCGAGAGTATCCGGCGCTTGCCGAACGGTTCGATGAAGCCAAGATACGATTGACTGAGAAGAAGCTGCCGCTCTTGGATGGTCTGCTTCAGTTTTACGTGGGCGACAATCCTGAATTGCGAGAGAAACTGTACTTTGACGAAATGGCAAAGCTACAGCCCGGGGTTACGCAACTAATCGTTCATTGCGGCTTCGACAACGATGAGCTCAAGGGTATTACCAGTAGCTCGACACGACGCGATCAGGATCGACGTATCTTTAGCGATCCCAACACCAAAAAGTGGATCGAAGACCAAGGTATCAAGCTCATCACCTGGAAGCAGTTTCGAAGACTGTAGGTGGATGGCTCTCCATTCGAGTTCATCATTTTTTCTTTATCACAAATTCCCAAGCCGACTTTGTGCCGAAAGCATTGATATCTCGATGCTGGACCGCCAACGTGGTCAAACTGGCAAGCATCGTTTGTCCAGCCACAGACTCTGACGCGGTTCGGACAGCATTCTTCCAAGTTTCCTTGTGGGACGCAACAACGCCTTGCATTGGACTGAAATACAAATCCTTCAACTGGGCCAGCATGGACTTTCTATCTCGGTACAAATCCGACGTTTGGTTTTCTACCTCCAAATGCGGGCCTGAAACAGATTTGTTCGATGTGAGAAACGAGGCCGGGAAGAGGCCCGTCTCACGCCATGTTTCAAACGAATCGTCCTCGGAGTAATAGCTTATGGCTTGGTCGATTTCCCGAATTTGATCCGCGTCCATTGCATTGAGGTCATCATGGTCGCCGATGCTGGCAGCCAAAAGAAACTCGACTGGCTGCAGCTTGGTTCCTGGGACACGAAGTTCTCGTCTCGTCGGTTTGTTTGATTCCGCTTCCGATTTGACGTGAGGTGCCGAAGCCACGGTTGCCGACTCCGAAGGCGTCTGTTTCGATACAGAATCTCGCTGCGCCGTCGGGTTTGGAATGCTGGCAGATCGCATCCACGGACGAGACGGTTCATTGCGGCGGATCATCGAGATATCGATCGTCTTGAGAGTAACAACAGAGCGTCGCTGTTCTGCAGCATCATCTGTCTGCGAGGTAGCTGTGCTTGCCTCGTGACCATTCGTATTTGCGGCTTCATCCTTTGCGGACGACTCTGCACGATCGTTTCCTGCGGCGACCAAAACTCCATTGGGGGCTCGGTTGACCATAATCGTCTTGACCAACGTTGCACCGGGATCTCGCATCGCGGTTGGAATGGTCACTCGCGGTTCGATTCTGACTTCGTTCGGTAGCTCAGCGATAGCGGTATTGTTGGTTAGTAGATATGGATCTTGAACCCAATCCAAAAATCGAACATGCCCTTCAAAATCACTTGATGCAGTAAGACTCGCGAGGAGAATCGCGGAAAAATCACCGGATGTTGCGTTTCTCTCGTTAGGCGACGCGTTAGCTGCCGTTTGCGCAGAGGCAAATATTTCTTGGTGCCCCGTCACACGCGACGTCGATTCGTCCAAAGCCGTATGGCCTAACGGGAATTGGGTATGCAACTCGTCCGACCCAGATGAACCTAAAAAAGAGCCGGTTGATCCCAAGTTGAGCATATTGGGTTCGTATGAAAAATAGTTCTCGGAATAGAACACTTGCAATTGATACGAGTCTCGATCGGTCAGTTGAAGCAGAGTGGATGCGGGCACTTGGAATCGAAGGATGTCTCCTTGAAGCAATGACAGTGGCGAGTGCGATACCTCGACCGTGCGGTGAACAAATGGCGTTGGCCGCGTCTCCTCTGAAGTCGATGCAATGAAACCGCCAACATCGTCAAGAAAAGGGGGCAGATCGTTTGCAAAGACCGTTCGCTTCTCCAAACACTCCAAGCCAAAGCTGCGCTGGGCTATTTTGCAAAAATGCCTGCGGCCATTGCGTTTTACCTGAAAGGCCGAGTTTTTAGAACGTATCATGTGCACTCTCACCGTTCGTTACTGAGCCAACTTTATCCGTTTTTGCTTTTGCTTTGCCAGATAGCTGCGTCAGATGCTGTGTATGCTCGGTCAGGAATTTTTGGCACCGTTTGCAGGCCGGGGCAACTTGCAAAGCAAGCTTTTGATTGTCGATCGCTTGAAACAACAGACTTCGCGCTGCCTCAAAATTACCCATACTTTCTTCCACGATCGCTTGATTGTGCAGTACACCTCCAAGATTGCTTCGAATCGTGTAATCCGAGGTTCTCAGTGCCAAGTTCTCAAGGATCTTTTTCGAAGACGCGAATGCTTCAGCGGCCGCAGTTAAATCTCCTAGTTCCAATTTCGATTGCCCAACATTGTTCAGCGCGCTCGCCTCATCGCTTTGCAAGCGAACCGCGGTCGGGCTTCGGCTAACAAGCCGATGCAATCCATCTGCCGCTTTTTCAAACCATTCTTTCGCTTGAGCTATTTCTTTCTTTCTTGAGTACCAAGCTCCAAGAGCCAACTGGCAAACCGACACCTCATGCTGAGCGGCGATGGAGTCCATGTTTGCCAAGGCGTTCTCCTCTGCTAGAGTCAATGCTAGGCTCAACATCCTACGAGCCGACTCGTCCTCCGTCGAATCACCTGATGTTACCTGCAATAACGCAGTGACCAACATCGCTTGAAGATCAGACTCAAGTTCTGAACTGGATTCTCGTGCTCTGTTACTTACTCTTCGTAGCAGGGAAGTGGCGAGCTCAAACTCACGTGTCGCAACTCGGATTTCGCCGCGTTCCCTATAGAGGT
>JANMNR010000469.1:0-3567 GCA_031368325.1 Pirellula sp. | reverse complement strand
ACCCTCGGCCCGTCAGTCGCCATCGCTGCCGGAAGAGCCAAGTATTGATTGTTAGCAGGATCACGCTGGAACTTAAGGTCACGACAAAGTACAAGCCGACTAGCGGCCAAGACCCGCGTTTTGCACCCGCGGAACCGCTACCAGAAGCGACCTCGGACATCGGCGTACTGTCTGCAGCCATCAAAGGACTTGCAATGCCAAGAAATCGCAAATTCTCAATCTGCCTTCGAGCCAATTTGTTTTCGCTGGAATCTCCATCTGGAGCAAAGCTCCAAAACAAAAAGTAAATGGCGATCGGCAAGCAATACAAAAACATCAATACGATGTAGCTGATCATCATGGCGCTGCTGGTTTTTCGGAGCAGGGTAGACAGGAACAAAGCCAAAACGGCGTTGAATATCGAAGCGGCGATACAGATCGCCAAATAAACCAACATGGTCCTCCAATTCTTGAACAGCTCAGGGTTAAGGAAAGAGAGGAGTAAGGGGAACATCAAGAAAGATGTTAGTACAAACGAAACACGGTAGCCGGCCAACAGCTTGCCCCACATGATTTCCCAGGAGGAAATGGTGGTGGTGAGCAAAAGATCTAGTGTTTGCCGCTCGCGTTCGCTGGTGATGCTTCCAGCCGTAAACACCGGTGCAGCCAATATGTTGAAAATTAGTACGTAGCCGACATAATACGAAGCTAAGTTGGGCATCAAAAAAAGCAAGACGGCCATCAAAGGAATTGCGAGTACCATGCTCAATTGAATGACAAGCCGCAGCATGAGCGTACCCTGGCTGAATAGCTCTGCATGCATTTCTTTGTCATACACTGGATTGCATTGATCATCCATAAGTGTTTTGCGCCTAGGTGGCGCAAAGAGATTGTCAGGGAACTGATCGCGTTGAATGACTAGTCCTACCGCTTCGCGTTGTTCCTGATCTAGGTCGACCACTTCGCTGCCCTGACTACCCACATCTGGCGGATAGAGCAACCGACGCGCGGTCACAGTCAACATGGCAAATCCAGCCAGCAAGCAGATCAGAGGAACAAAAGTGATCGTTATGAACAGTCGTAAATCCGCCTGCTGTGCAAGCGACAACCAAGACACGACGCCGATAATTAGAATTGGTAGGATCAAAACATAGCTTACCACCAGCGAAGCGCTGGTTCTTTTGAAATAGCTCGAGCAGTACATGCTGATGGAACCAAACAAGAATATTGCCGATAGCAAACCTACATACGCTGCCAAGAGTTCGTAGATAGAAACGCCCCCCAGTGGCAAGCAGAGCATGATAATTGGTAACGACCCCGAAACTAACACGACCAAATGAGCCAATGCCGCTATCAACTTGCCCGACACGATGACCCACGGGCGCAGCGGGCTGGCGAGAAGCATTTCATACGTTTTGCGTTCCTTTTCCCCTGTAATTGCACCAGCCGTGAAGCTTGGCGCCATCAGCGATGCGATGGCGAACTGCCCGACAAAAAAGAAGTCCACTAACCGCTGAGCCGAAGCCGACTCGCGGCTCAAATCGATCTTGGTATCACGCGGATAAGCAATCAGAACAACGGAGGCCAACGCAATTTGATACACCAACATCAGCAAGAAAGCGCGAGGCGTCCGGAGGTTGGAAATCAACTCTCGTTGCAGTACAGGGTTGTCAATTGCGAACATAGGCCGGATAAATAGAAAAGTGGGCGAAAAAGGTCGTCAGTACTGAGTGCATAGTTTATCCTCATCTCGCCTTAGTTGTTTTCCTTGGTCATCACAACCAGAACAATTCCATGCAGAAATTCCCGATGATCTTGGCCGGCAAGTGTTCTACTCCCAATCAGGAACTCGCTGTACGGGACAAGTACACCCAGGAAATCATTGCGACTGCCCCGCTAGCGGCCGACGCTCACATCGAATTGGCCATCCAATCCGGTTTGCTGGCTGTGGAAGCGATGCAGCGTCTGAGTGGTGCCGAAAGGAAACGCATCCTTGTCCATTGCGTAGCTCGTCTGAGGCAGTCTCGAGACGATTTCGTTCAAACCCTCATTCAGGAAGCTGGCAAGCCCCTTTCCTATGCGGAAACGGAGATAGACCGCTGCATCGAGACGTTTACTTTGGCGGCCGAGGAATCCACTCGATTGTTGGGAAGTGTCATTCCCCTAGATGGTACCCAGAAAGGTGCTGGCTACACCGGAATGACACGGCGATTTCCCGTCGGCCTTTGCAGCTTCATCACCCCCTTTAATTTTCCGCTTAACTTGGTCGCCCACAAAGTAGCTCCTGCGATCGCTGCAGGTTGCCCTTTCATTCTCAAGCCAGCATCATGGACTCCGTTATGCTCCCTAATGCTTGGCGATATCCTCATGGAAAGCGGTTTGCCAGAGGGAGCGTTCTCGGTTTTACCCACGAACCGCGATTGTGCGGCACGATTAGTATGCGACGATCGCATCAAACTCCTTTCCTTCACCGGCTCAGATTCCGTTGGTTGGAAAATGAAACGAGACTGTGGCCAGAAACGCATTTGCCTAGAACTTGGAGGCAATGCCACTTGCATTGTGGACGAACAGTTCCAATGGCAAAACATCGTGGCTCGAATTGTATCAGCTGCGTTTGGCCAAAGCGGACAGAGCTGTATCAGCCTACAGCGGCTCATGATCCATCGTTCCATTTATGACTCAATGGTGAAACAACTTGTTCACGACGCCTCCCAGGTCCAGTGTGGCGACCCCACCAGTCGTCTCACAATGGTTGGCCCGATGATTGACATGGCCGAATCCGACCGAGTTTTACGCTGGATCGAACAAGCGAAAGCGGCCGGCGCTCGCGAACTGTTAGAATCGAAAAGATTAGGACAGACCACAGTCCTCACTCCTGGCATTCTTGAGGGAGTGCCGGAAGATCAGTCGCTTTGCTGTGAAGAAGTCTTTGGGCCCGTCATGATCACGGAGCCATTTGACGATTTGGAAGAAGCGTTCTCGCGAGTCAATCGATCCAAATACGGATTACAAACCGGCATATTTACGGTTAGCATTCAGAACGCGTGGCGGGCTTGGGAAACGCTCAATGTAGGAGGTGTTATTGTCGGCGACACTCCAAACACTCGTTTCGATTCCATGCCGTACAGCGGTATCAAAGCGAGTGGATTCGGCAGGGAAGGTGTCCATTATGCGATCGAGGAGATGACCTACGAACGACTCATGGTCATGAAGACGAGTGACACATAAGCACCTGTTCATAAGTTATAGAACAAAATGAACAAAGTAAACGAACATGGATGTACAAGATTTACAGGATGTTTTTAAGTCGCAACTAGATTCACTTGGGTCGTATGAATCATTTGTATGCGAGTTTAAGATTGCCAAAATGGATCAGCCGGCCAACTTCCATTCCAGAACTGGGTTCCCAACTCATTTATGACTTCGGATCGACAATTGTCCTGTAAATTGTAGTAGCCAGTATTTGATCTGACGGAAACTACCCATTTTTACGTACTGGATTGTACGAGTTGGTCGAGCATTTTTTGTTCGACTAACTGTTTCGAATCGAGGAACGTTTGCATTGGCGTCTTGCCAAAGCAGAACCTC
>JANMNR010000459.1:0-4090 GCA_031368325.1 Pirellula sp. | reverse complement strand
CCGCGTTGCGATAAGACAATCGTAGTGCCACTTCTAAGTGCACTTCGACGGCGGGCGGGAGCAGACACTGTTGACGTCGCTACGAAGCTGCGTCTCATGCAGTGAAAAAGCTGCTCCCTGTGGAAGACTGCTGTGTAGAGTGTGGTTTGGCAACCGAAAGTCAGCTTTATTGCCAAATCGAGTGTGAAAGGATGTATGCCAAGAAGCGTGGAATGCGAGGGTATTTGGAATACGCTTTCGCAACTCTATTTTTTCTGATTTCAGTTTGGTTCTGGTGGATATTGGTAATGGTTAGAGAGGACTATCTCAACCCGGAACTCGAGGGATCGGACCTTGCAGTCGATGCGCCGATTCGACTTTGTCCGAAATGTTTTTGTGCAAAAAAGATGACTCGCGCGCGACGCGTAACTTTGCTTCGAAAAACGGTTGACTATGGAAGACTGCTGGACCTCTATCCAGACGCCGGTATTACGAGTGCCAAGAAGCTTTCATAAACACCCTTACATAAGTAAATTGGCATAACCATCACCAGTCGACACAACCGGCGAAACCACGGAAGAATCGGAACACACGGAAATCCAAAACAAAAGGAAATGACTTGATCCTATGGTCTGATTGTCGTTCCGTGTATTTCGCGTCTTCCGTGGTAGGCAAAAACGAGTTGGATCTGCGGGCCGATCATCCTGTACATCCATGTTCATTCATTTTGTTCGAAAACTTATGCATAGGTGCTTATCAACATACGAGGACGTAGTTTGATCGACTGGAGACCGCAGAATGTTGAACACGGAATTCGATCGATGAAGTTAAGTGCGAGTGCCGCTCGTTAATTACTTCGACAGAACATCCGAGCGGCCGCAGTCTACGAGGCACCTACCCGCTAGTGCCGACCGTCCTATTAGCATGCGGCATTCGAGTGACTCGCGGTTGCTCAAGGTGACTTCGATTGGCCATTGGAATCCGGCAATGTAGAGGATTGTCTCAATGACCGGGCGAGACTCGGTATGTCCATTGGACGAACGAATGCTGCGATACTCGATGAGTCGTGAGTTGCAATGGTATGCAGTTTCTTCGCGATCGTGATCGCCGATGATAAAGAAACGAACCCAAGTGGCAGACCCACGTTTGAACTCTTCGATTCGTTCGGCATGAAGCGACGACATGGTCGCGCCCGAATCAAACTTGGCGTGAAGTCGGTCTACTCCGAACTCTGGGAGAGCGATCCACTCTCGCCAACCGACAAGTAGCAGTTCCTCACAATCCTGTGTTAGCATTGGGTGTTTGCGACGATCTGGATAGTTGAGTACGGGCCGCATCAGGAACCTAAAAACTCACGATGGAACAGGCTTGCCGATTTCTCTCAGCAGATCCATTGTAAACAGACCCGAGCTATGACCGTCAGAAAAATTGATGTTGTAGGCATAATTTCCAACAGGACGCATTTGAGTTACAGCTAAAGGAACCGTTTCTGCGGCCGAAAGCACTTGAAGCAGCCCCTTGGGCTTTGCAGCCTCAGCTCTTTTTTTTTCCCGACACGTCGCACAGGGACACGCGTTTCGCAAGACACCGAACGGATAATTCAGTATTTCACCATCGCTCCATGTAATTTCAAGGGAGCGATTTTCTGTAAGCTTCAATGCCGTAGGCTGGAGGTCCATCGTTCTCAATCAAATTTGCGTTGCGATGATTTTTCTGCGGTTGGGAAGTCTTTTGGAATGGTCGAGTCGACGACCGCACCGGTTGCCGCCCAGTCTGTTCCTCGCAGCAAAACGGTAATGAATCCAACGCATTCCATCGAGTAATCCGCATGCCCCATCGGCGTATGAAAGACTCGTCCCTTGCCGTAATCGATGGTCATAATCATTGGTTCGTGCCGATCAGTGCCCCCCTGCGACTTCGAGGAATACGATGTTGCGAGAATCTTCATATTCTGAGCAGGGCCACGGAGTCGATCGTAAAGTTCATCCTTGGAATGAAGCCAAGTCTTTGGAAGTCCCTTGGTGATTGGATGTTCGGCATCGCGAGTTACGAGCGAGAATTCGTGTTGCGATCCGTGGCTGCCGCCATTGCCGGGAGCGGTATCGACAATCATCTTTTCTTCTGCATTCAAGTAGACGTAAGGGCCGCTTTTTTCATTGCGATTGCCCCAGCCACCCAGCCCAATCATTTTGTTGTATTCGTCCCAGTTCCCAAAACTGTTGTCCGCAGCGTGAAGGATCACGAGGCCGCCCCCATCGGCGACGAACTTTTCAAAGGCTGCGTTGGTCTCGGCCGGCCAAGGAGCCGCACCGTGTCCGAAGTTATTGATGACAACTTTGTACTTTGAGAAGTCGGGTTTGAAATCTGGGTCCGACACACCATTCTTCTTTGCTTCTCGAACGATGCCATCATTGAGCGGGTATTTTTGAAGCAGATCCTCGCCTTGCATGGTGTACTTCGTTCTTGCAATGTCGACCGAATATCTCTTGGTTTCCTCCAAGTATTTCTTGATCATCATGGTCGTTTTAGGCCACGCGCTATGGTTGTTTTGTCCGTCGATGATTAACGCTCGAATCGGAGCAGACGATTGTCCAAAAGAGGCACCAGACAGAATAAGAAGAAGAGCCAAGGCGGTATAAACGGTTCGAAGCATTTTGGAAGAGTCCTAGGTGGGAGATGGACAGTACAGATCAAGCATACCGGGATCAATTGTCGTTTGGTTGCATGAAATTGTCCACTGGGCGTCCACGCCAGGCGATTTAAGGTTGGAATTCAAGTAACACAAATCACAGAATTGTGGTTTCACCGCGAAATCGTTCGTTCGCGGGCTTGCTGGCCTTTTAAGGGAGTGGCTGCAAGAGTCCGTTTGCGTTCTTCAGTGAAGTCCCACCAGGGTTTCGGCTGTCCGCCATCGGCAAAATGCACGATAGATAGAAAAACATCGATCACGCACGGATCATGTTTGACTTTGGTCAAATGGCAAAGTCGCTCGTGCATCTCATAAGCATCGAGCCCGGCGAGTTGTTCTGGTTTTTGAATTCCCAACAAGTTTAAGTCGGCCTTGGTTGCTGGACCAACGTTAGGTAAGTCCAAAAGGGACTTAACCTCTTCTCGCTTGACCTTTGCAGGGTTCATTAGCGTCGGTCACTCCGGACGCTTGTCGCCAAGTACCGAGTCGATTCCTCCTCGAGAAGATCGGTGTCGCTGCCCTTGCTCTTGACTTCCACTCGAAATCGATGGACACCGGGTTTCGAGGCCTCTGCGTGGATTCGCAGTGTGAGTTTCTCGTTTGGACCGATGCTCGGAATCGAATTGAAGATCGCTTGGCCTGGAACGATTCGCCCCGCGTGACCTTCCATTCGGACAGGTTCGATCCCGTCTGAGAATTGGGCGATGACTTCGATGTCGCTAGCCGACTTTTTGCCTCGATTCGCAATGACAACTTCGTAAACAACAGGTTGCCCGACCGGCGCGGGAGCGACGGGGTCCGACACGGTTAGGTGCAGGTCGGCAATGGAGTCGATGTTGGTTTTGAAGTCTGCCCGCGCCGTTGCTGAGGAACTGCACTCGCCAGTGAAGACGATTTGATTGTCGCCGATTTTGGACATGTTCAGTCGTATCGGAAAGACTTGCTTTTCCTGGGGCAATATTGTTTTGATTTCCCATGTGATCTGGTCACCTTTTCTGAACGCTCCGGGTGGCAGCGAAACGACTTCGGAACCCGCAGGTATCTTGATCATGCAATTCGTGGAGTCAGCGGCAATTGAGTATTTTCAAATTAAAAATCAAAATCATTGCAAAATGTATTCAAAATGATTTTCCACTTTCCGGAAATACTTGAGAAACTATTGATTCTGCCATCTTAGTTGTTTTGCCTTTTCCCCGCACTTTTAAAAATCTGCTTAAACTTTTCAATCCAATTACTTTTTATCCGTTTATCATCAAAATATTCCGACCCATATCCATATCCAGTATAGCCGTAACCAGCATATCCATCGTAATAACCATATGTTCCATCGGATTTAATATCGTTCACCACAAGGGATAAGCCGGGCAACCGCTTATTCTTATAAATTTCATTCAGCAGGTTTAATTGCTTTTTGAACGTATG
>JANMNR010000457.1:0-14943 GCA_031368325.1 Pirellula sp. | reverse complement strand
TTAGAGACCTTGATCATAACCCAGGTTTTTCGCCATCAGAGAGTCGAGAGACTTTGGGCCAAAACGGGCTTTTTTGGCTTCGAAATGGCTTTGGCGAGAGACCGTCAGGTTATGAGCGACAGAGACTTGGCGAGAGACGAGTGGAAAGCGCCGGATAACGAAAAGACTGGCGGGCAAACGAAAAAAGGCTGGGGTCATGAAGACACCAGCCTTTTCGTTTACACGTGGGTAGAAAACTGTTCGTAACCACCCATTCAAGTTGCGGGAGCCAGATTTGAACTGACGACCTCGAGGTTATGAGCCTCGCGAGCTACCGGGCTGCTCCATCCCGCGGCGTAATGATACTCATTGGCACCGTTTCGTCCACCCCTAACGGATATTTTGGCGGCAGCTTTTCTCGCAGACAGCCAATCGTTTTGGCACAGGGTGGGCAAATGCTTCCAAATGCGACGACTCAGCGTGGGAACAGTTGAGGATAACTGTTCTACTTCGATACCTGGCAGATCGGATCGCCGTGGCACTACTGGACCGTGTTTGCTTGCGCCGAAAGTCGGTCGAGCATCCCCTGCATTCGCTCTCGTAACCGTTTCATTATCGGATCCTCCTCGCCCTTCGGAGCGCGATCCGTCGGTACCTCGATCGCTTCGTCGACTTCGATAATCACTTCCAACGGGCCATGCACTCCAGCCCGATCTGTGATGTCCTCCTCTAGTCGCTCTACAGTTTCCAAGATGCGAGTGTCCGTGGTGGGCGAGACAATGTAATCCGGTGGATACGACGCGATCTGCTGCGACAAATAAATTTGCGACAGTTGTGTCCAACGACGCTCGCGTTCCCTATCGTCCAACTCCCCGGTCGTTAACTCAGGTACGATTTTCATTCGCAACGATTTGATTCTCGGAATGATGTTGCCCGCGACTGACTTGCCTAACCACTCTTGCTCAAGCGGACAAAGCAAATGGTCGACCAGACGTTGTTGACGTACCTCGATGGTTCCTGGTTGAGCCGAACCCAAGTACTCTATCTCCTTCAAACACAACATCGCCAGGGTGATACGATGGATGCGATTTAGGGTTGTCGTCTCCTTTAGCAGCGTCCAAGTCAGCCGCTTTTCCAATGCATCCAGTGTCGGATCGACTGCTTTCTCGAGATCACCATGAAACAGGTATTTGATGGCCACGGGATGAATGACGACCTTGCCAGTCCCACCGTCCTTGGCGCGACGTTTGGCCGCCGTTCTGGCCATAAACGCCACTCCATCCAGCAAAGGTTGCAGTCGATCATTGGTGCGGAAAACTGTTCCTTCCGGAAACACCACCAACGGCCGTTTGGGGTCGGTCAATATGTCGATGGCTGTGTCGAGAGACTGCCGATCGAGACCTTCACGGTACACACTAAAGGCTCCCATGGTACTCAACGCCCAACGTTGCAATCGACTCTGTTCAAACAAATGCCAACTCGCCATCGCGAACATTGGCACTTGGGCTTCGTGTGCCAAAAAAGCCATGACCAGTGGGTCCGCATAACGACAATGGTTGGGAGCGAGCAAGACCCCGTGCCCCTGCCGCATCGATTCTCGCAAGTGGTCAACGCCATGCAGTTGATGCGATACGACCCCTTCGTATTTCCTCAGATACCATGGGACCAAGCCGAGCTTGAGGATGGCTTTTGGCAGAAAGTTCCCGCGATGCGGGGGAACGAACTGATACGGCTTTTCGATGATGATATCTTGCATGACTCAATTTGCTACGGAGTTTGTTCGGCCTACTTTTTTTCTAATAAGCGATTGAGGTTTTTGAAAAGCGATTGAGGACAATCGCTCTACACTGTTGCGTAACCTCTGGGATGAGATTGATGCCATCGCCATGCCGTTTCGACAATCCCCTCGATCTCAATGTACTTGGGTTTCCAGGCAAGCGTCGATTGGGCCAAGCTACTGTCTGCAATCAGGCAAGCAGGATCTCCTGGACGTCGATCGGAGTAAATGATTGGGATGGAATGGCCGGTAACCTGGCGGCAGGCTTCGATGACTTGTAATACACTGTGGCCGACTCCCGAGCCCAAGTTCATTTGCATTACCCCGCTAGGCTTCAATTTGAGTAAGGCCGAAACGTGGGCGGATGCCAAGTCCTCGACGTGAATATAGTCGCGGATGCAAGTTCCGTCGGGTGTCGGATAGTCCTTGCCAAAGACAGAAATGCTCTCTCGCTGCCCCAAGGCCACTTGCAAGACGATCGGAATCAGGTGGCTTTCAGGATCGTGGTCTTCTCCGATGGATGCGTCGGCAGAAGCCCCCGACGCATTGAAGTAACGAAGAGCTGCAACACCAAAACCGTAAGCATGCGCGTAGTCCGAGAGTGCTCGTTCCACAACGAGCTTGGTAAAGCCGTACGGGTTGATTGGATTCTGCGGCGTATCCTCCGAGATCGGCATCTTTTCTGGCTGGCAATTGGTGGCGGTGGTGCTTGAGAACACAAAACGCCAAACGCCCGCGGCTCGCATGGCTTCGAGCAATTCGAAAGTGGCGGTAACATTGTTTTGGTAGTACATGGCTGGATGCTGCACAGATTCGCCGACCAATGCATAAGCCGCAAAGTGCATAACCGCGTCGATCTCTTTTTCCTGCATGACCCGAATGAGCAGCGCGCGATCGGTCAGATTACCCTCGATGAGAATCTCTTTTGGGACGCTTTCGCGATGGCCGCGGGAAAGATTGTCGTAGACCCAAACCGTGTGTCCGAGCGAACGCAGCAGTTTAACCGAGTGCGAACCAACGTATCCAGCTCCACCCACTACCAGTATCTTCATACTACACTTCCCCTAAAAGTCACTATAATTGCAAGCGTTGTTGGCTTGCATGAATCACAAACTGTTCTTTGATTAGATCGACCTTCGCGAGCGGATATTTGAATCATGGCTGTTAGCAAGCTAAAGAAACTCAAACAAGCGACCGCCGAAGCGCCAAAACCATTTGAAACGATGGCTGGATGGATCGAGCGATACACAGTCTACCTGCGTAGCGAATGCCATTTGGCAGAAAACACCGTGCAGGCCTACCGTCGCGATCTAGAGCATATGAAAGAATGGCTCGACGGTCGCTCCCCCACAGTCTTAGGAATCTCGGATTTGACCGAATTCGCTGCTTTTCTCAAAAACAAAAGATTGGCTGCAACCTCGATTTCGAGGCACATTGTGGCGATTCGCATGTTCTACAAATTTCTGCAGCTGGAGAGCGCCATCGCAGACAATCCAGCGGAACTGTTGACGACACCCAAAGTTTGGCAGCGTGTCCCCAAGGTTCTGAGCGTCGCACAGGTCGATCGTTTTTTAGCAGCTCCGCAAAAATTCGACCAACACTGGATTCGGGACCGAGCGATTTTGGAGCTCATGTATGCAACCGGCTGCCGCGTCTCGGAAATAAGCAATTTATTAGTCGCCAACGTCAACTTACAGGACGGCTATTGCTTGGCCGAGGGAAAAGGGAGTAAACAACGCATGGTGCCGCTCGGCGAGCGAGCGATTGAGGCCATCGAGTTGTATCTTGCCCAGTATCGACCACTCTTAGCGGCCCACCGGGAGTTGGCGGTTTCTCCCTGGTTGATTTTGTCGCGAACAGGCCAGAGACTGCGACGCGAGGCCATTTGGGAATTGATCAAACGCTTTGCGCTTCGAGCTGGCATCGACTCGGAGGTCAGCCCACACACGCTCAGGCACTCGTTCGCGACGCATCTACTAGCCGGTGGTGCTGACCTGCGATTGATCCAAGAAATGCTTGGCCACGCCAGTATTCAGACGACCCAGATTTATACTCACGTCGAAAACAGCAAACTGAAAAAGATCCACCAAAAGTTTCATCCTCGCGGATGATAGACCATGCGCTTGCATTGACGGACAACCGTTCATGACCGGTTGCAATCGCAAAAGTCAAGCAACCCGCAACAAGATCGAGTTCGCAATCGACTGAGATGACGGTATATCCCAGGAAAAGCAACCAAGACCTTTGACTTTGGCTTGCTACCCTTCGCTAGCCGTAACAACCCTAACTTGATCGTACCAGCCGAGAAGGCAAACCTCGCCGACATTGGCCCAGTGTGCGTTCTTGTCCCACAAGGAAAGTCCGCAGGTTGGGCACGCCGGATCGTCCATGTTCGGCGGTCGCGATACACGATTTTGCATGGATGGGTCTGTCCACACGGCTTCACACTCATCGCACAAAACGCAGCCTGTCAAACGCTGGTCGAAAATGCATACGCGGATACGACACAAGCCGTCACCGCAGACGGGACAAGATTCGACATAGATCAGTGGTGAGGTCATCAATAGACAATCAAAAAGGAAATGCGGTGATGACGTTTTTGCCTCGAACAACCAAACGGATCTTTTTGGCGGCTGGCTTTTTCTTTTTGCCACCAGATTCTCCACCAACGAATCCAATCGATTTTTCGAACGTAACCTCGTAAACTACAGAGCCATCATCGTCCTTTTTTGTCGTGCCCTTGGCACCTTTTTGGGCTCGTGTGTAAGCGTCGTCGATGGTCTCCAAGAACGCCTGCATATTTCCCTTGAACACTCCGTGCGAACCTGGTCTATCGGGCTGATCCTCCAAATGGCGAGCGATGTGCTTGAGTCGATGACCTTCTTCCGAACCAGGTCCGTAGATCAGCCCGGCAGGCGATTCGTACCTGTTGCGACCGAGGTCTGAAAGGAAACCGTATAGTGGATATGCATCGTCTTTATCCTCGTTGTCGCTTGGCTTCTGGGGCGCTTTGGCAGGTGGTTTCGCCTCGATTTCGTCACCTTTGCCACTCGATAGATCGTCGTTTTTCTCCGGCTTCGTTTGCTTGGACGGCTCCTCGGCGGTCTTCTTTTTGGTAGCGGTTGGCTTGGCTGTCTTCTCGCCACCATCCAAACTGGCTACGCTAGGCAAATCCCAGCCAAACCATTGATTTAGTCGAGGCTGCAAAACAACGTAGGATATCAAGAGCACAACAATAATGACCGCCCATTTTGTGGGCAGCATGCGCAACGCGTTTACTGCTGACTCGTTTTTTGGCCGTGTCGTCATTTTTAACGTGAATCGTAGAGCGAGTTTGGTTGAACTCGAATGAAATGAAATCAGCTTGATCACCCGCGGACAGTGTATTCGAATTTAGGGTTGCAAGGCAAGAGTCCAGGGAGCAGGTACAATAGGACGTTCCGTTCGAGCTTGTCCCCTCTGCCCTCGCCAAAAAGTCCTTTCGATGCCCGAGGCGCTTGCCCATAAACCAAACACTCCGCTCGCGAGCTTTACGGAAGCGAACATTGCCAGGCAGTTGCAGCGATGGACAGCGATCGGCTCCTTTGCATTGGTTTCTGCAACGTGGCGACTCTGGACACCTCAGACAGTCTTTCCGCAGGTACCCGCGTTCGAGATTCTATGTAAGACGCCCGCGTGGATAGACTGGATCTGCTTGGCGAGCCTCCTAGCTGGCTTATCTTTACTTGCTGTGGGACGACCGGGACGATGGGAGACATGCGGAAGCCTTTTGGTTCTCGTATCGCTTTCGGTTCTCATTTGCCTCGATCAGCATCGATTTCAACCCTGGGCGTATCAACTATGGCTCTTTAATGTCATTTGGCTCAGTTGCGTTTCGCGTTGGCGTTTCCGTTTGATGAGTTGGCTGACGGTGAGCATCTATTTTTATTCGGCGTTGGGCAAATTGGATTTCGAATTCCTGCATTCCGTGGGTCTGCAGATGCTCAGAGCCCTGTTTCGTATTCTTGGACTAGATGTCGGTTTGTTTCCTCCGTCGATGCAGACCATCATGGTGGCAGCGTTCCCCAGCGTTGAACTCCTTGTCGCGATCGGATTGGCAAAGCGAAGGACGCGACGCATTGCTGGAGGTTTTGCAATTGGATTGCATCTAATGCTGATCGTCGTCTTGGGACCACTGGGACTCGACCATCGGCTGGGAGTATTGATCTGGAACTTGCTATTTGCAGTACAAGCGTATTACCTATTTGTGATGCCCAAGATTGCTCAAAAAGACAATGCATTTGCTGAACAAGGCAATGCACCAAACGTATCTGTCTGGCGGGAGAGATTTGGGAAAGTGGTTTGCTCGACCCTCATGGCTGTGCTCATGGTCATGCCACTGACAGAGAGATTTGGGATTTGGGACCATTGGCCAAGTTGGGCACTGTATGCCCCGCATAGCAGTCGCATTCAAGTCGACGTGGCGGCAGGGAATATTTCACGTCTGCCCCGTGAACTGGCTGCTTTGATTCCGCGTCCGACGAGCGAAGCGGATGCGGATCTAGACTGGGTCAAGGTTCCTATGGACGCTTGGTCCCTTCAAACTCTCGGCGCTCCGATTTATCCGCAAGCAAGATTTCAGTTGGGAGTGGCCCGACACGTCGCAAAAGAAGTGGACGCCGAGTTTCAAGTCCGCGTGACTATCCTTGGCACCGCGAATCGATTCACAGGACTTCGAACATGGAATACGCTTGCCACCTCCATGGAAATCGCCGAATCTTATGTTGCCGATTATTGGCTTAATTCCAAACCGCGTGAGCAACGTTAATTTGACTTTTTGCGATCGAGGCTTTAAGCGGCTTCGCAAATCAGAGTCGCACCCAGCTGGTGCGACTCACGATGGTCGTCGATCAGCAAGCGACTTGCGATCACTGCGTAGAGCCTACTCCTGCATTTTGCTTGTTGGCTGGCTCTGCTGGCTTCGTGTCTTCAGCCAACAACTTTTTAATTGCTTCCTCAAGGTCGTGAGCATTCTTATCGCCTGAGCCCACCTTGATCATTCGGATGACGCCTTGCTTATCCAGCAAAACGGCCTGTGGAATACCGGAAACCGCGAGCTGCTTGTTGTATTCGCCCCCCTTTGGCGTTAAGACAAAGCCGTGCCGCAGACTGTGGTGTTTACGAAATGAGGCAAGCATCTCAAGCTCTTGCTCGTGCGATACTTCCGTACCTCGCACGGCCTGTTCTTTGGTTTCGTCCCAAACGTAGCCCTGATCGGATGTCATGCCAAGAATCGCGAAGCCCTTGTCCGCGTAAGCATCATGCCAATCTCGCAAATGAGGAAACGTTGCGATACAAGGTCCACACCAAACGGCCCAGAAATCCAACAAGACTACTTTGCCCTTCAGTCCTGCAAGCGTGGTCGCCTCCATTCCAACGAACGACTGCGGTTCGAATTCAGGAGCAGCCGTCCCAACCAACCTAACACGTACCATCGACGATTCTAATCGGGAAAGAGTTTGCTTTAGACTCTTTCCAAAGCTCTCGAATTGCCTCACTTCGTTGGCGTCGCTTGGTGCGGGAAAAGCGTCTAAACGAGACTGCAATTCCTTTGCAAGTTCGATTCCGCGAGCCGGATCCGAGTAGGTAAGTTGATTGAGTTGTGATGTCCGAAGCGAAACGTATGCCGATAGATCATTCAGCTGAGCCGTAGGTGAATCGAGCTTTTGAATGACCAGCGTCTCGGCGTATTTGACTCGGTCATTCACTTCATGTTCGTTTGCTTCATCGAACATACTGGCAAAAGTGTTCGTAATCCGAACCAATTCTCGCAGATCGTCTTTACCTTGTTCGAGTCCCGATTTCGTACTCTCTAGGCAACCTCGCATGAGCGTTAACGCATCGGCTGACTTTCCGGCTCGGGTGTAAAGTCTCGCCAAGTTGGTTTCCAGATCGCGGCGCGTGGTACGCATTGTGTCTCCCGCTTTCGCGACGGCACTCAGTGATCGTTCCACAAGTGCGATCGCCTCGGTCTCTCGTTGTTTTTGCATCAACATCATGCTGGCCATGTTGGCTGCCATCGATAGACTTCGGGCTGACTCGGCGGTGAGGGGGTCTGAAGCACACCATTTATCTATCAATCCGGCGTATCTCTTTTCGGAGGCTTCGGGCTGTGAGCGCATGGTTTGATTTGCAAGTTGCAAACTGAGAGCCAATAGCCGCGGTGAGTCAGGACTCTCCTTGAGCGCTGAATCGATTAATGCAGCCGCGTCATCCCATTTCGACGCTTTGACAAGTTCGTTGAATTCACTAATATCAACCAAATTTGCAGGCGGGCTCGCCGGCTCTTGAGCTTGGGACTGGATTGCAGACAATCCAAATGCGATTGAGAGGCTAGAAAGTAAGATGAATGATTTCATGGTATTACCCAACTCCGGTTAGATGTTCGGCTGAAACAAACGACTTCGCGAACGTTTTCTATGGGCACTTGAGATAGAAAACGACCAGTCTATGATACCAACAAATAACGAACCTGTCGTTCAACCGTTCGTTTTGCTCGACCGTCAGGCCAGGTCAAGCTGCCTTGGCTTGGTACTTGGGGACCTTTAAGCCAAAAAGGCCGAAGATTTCCTTTTGGCTCAGGCCTAGATTCTGTGGGGTTCCTGTTTCCGCAAACAAACTGTTGAACAGTTCCCGTTTTTGCTCCAGCACGTCGTGGATACGCTCTTCAATGGTCTCTAGCGACATCATTCGAGTCACGGTCACCGGTTGTTTAACACCTAACCGATGTGCGCGATTGATAGCTTGATCCTCGACAGCGGGATTCCACCAGCGGTCAAAGAGGAATACATAATGACAAAACTGCAGGTTCAGGCCTACCGCTCCAGCGCCGTAGCTCATGAGAATGACTTTGTTCTTAGGGTCGTTCTTGAATTGATCGATTACTCCATCCCGCTTATTAGACGGAATTCCGCCGTGATAGTACAACGGATTGTACTTGGCTAGGCGTTCACCAAGCATGTCGAGAGTGCTTACCCATTGGCTGAAGATGATCGCTTTTTGGCCGCTTGCAGCGACCTCCTCCAAGTCAGCTTCGAGTCGTTCTAGCTTGGCGCTAGCGCCAGTCGCGGGGTCGAAATTGCAAATCTGTTTGAGCCGAAGAACCAGTTCAAACACATGGTGAATCGTGACCGATTCGCCCAACTTGGAGAGCTGAATGATGCCATCCTCCTCAGCGGATTTGTAGCTAGCTCGCTGTTCGCCTGTAAGCTCTAGTTCTGCAGGCCGGTAAAGCTTGGGGGGCATGTCGGTTAGAACTTTGTCTTTGGTGCGCCGCAAGATGTAATCGCGCATTGCATTGCCGAGCGACTTGAGATGCATATCATCGCGTAAATAGCCTGGAGCCAAAAACTCAAATATGCTAACCAAGTCGTCGATGGAGTTTTCGATGGGTGTGCCCGTAAGAGCCCACGATCGGGTTCTAGGAATCGATCGTACGATTTCGCTTGTGGTACTATTTCGATTCTTGATGCGCTGCGCTTCATCGAGAACGACCAAATCGAAATGAAGCGAGTTGGCTTCAAACACATCGCGATCTCGCATCATCAATTCGTAGTTCGCGATTTTGACGGGCGCCTGAGGATTTGTCCAAATCCAATTGCGTTTAGCGGAATCCCCCTCGATGATCGCCAGCGGAATCTCTGGCGCCCACTGACGAAACTCTCGCATCCAATTTGTGACCAATGGTTTCGGACAAATCAGTAGTACGTTCTTTACCTCTCCAGACAGCAACAGCATTCGGATCGCAGTGATAGCCTGCATCGTCTTGCCAAGTCCCATTTCGTCGGCGAGGATCGCTGCGTCGCGTGGAAAGAGGAAAGCAATGCCTTCCAACTGGTAAGGAAAAGGCTGAAATGGAAACGTCAGTTTAGCCGATTGAATGATCGTTTCCATCGGCGGCTGTAGTACGTAATAGAGTCGATCCTCTAGCCGCACTAAATCGCCCGGTGGTCGCATCCGCGTGATGGTTTTACGAGGCTTCTCCTCGTTGGATTCGCTCACCTCGTCGTCAGCTTCGACTTCTTTCTCAATCGAGGTCGACTTGCCTACCTTGGGTTCGGGCGCAGTCCACTGCGGGGACTCGGGAAATGCAAATCCGATGGTTCGAGGAAGCGACTGCGATAGCTGGATCGGAAGGACCTTGAGTGCATCAAAGGTAATCGACTCTGTAGGGCAGCAGTCCGCAAAACCAATCGAGAGTTCTTCGTACCACTCCTCGATCGGATCGCAAAACGGAATAGCCAGCTCATGCGAGAACCAATCGGACTGAACCGAAACCGCTGCACAGGTTCCGTCTCCAGATGGCTCTCGCTGTTCCGCTAACTCAATCGCATTAGTCGGCTTTCCGGTCATCGTTAAGCGGCCTTGGTTGCCGGATGGGCTTCCATGAGAGCTTCCTCGATACGTCCAAAGGGTTCGAGTAAATCGAGTGGAGCTTTTTCCGAATCAAAAAGACCCTTGACCATTTCCGCGTCGTCGGCAAACTCCGGCAAGATGAATAGCTGCTTACCGAATGCCTTAAAACGGAAGTAATTGTCGCGCTGACAACTCGGACGGGGCAACGATCCATTGTCTTCGGCTGGAAAGTCGATGACTGCCATTGGTATGGATTGCATGTGGCGTAGGGTGAGTACGGCCGGCGTATCTGAAAACAAGACTTGCGGTGTCCCCTTTGCCTTTGTGACTAACGCACGTGCGATCTGCTCTCCGCAGACGAACTCGCCAAGGGTGCTTCCGTATAGGATCTGCTGTGCACGCGTCGGCTGCACGGGTAGCGTGCAATGAAACTCCATTGGCCGTGCAAGGCTGTTTACGATGAGGTAGCCGCCGAAGTACCCATGAAGGGGATGGTGCCGAACCGTTACGAAACCAAGGGAGAGCGTCTTGTTGTTTTTATTAGCTTCCATGCCAGCTTTCATCCGAGAATCGACCAGGATGTGCCATCCGAGAAACTCGAGTGGCAGGATAGCTTCGACCGTCCTTTGGCAATTCGTACAGTGCGACCCGACTTAGCCGATCATTCGGAGTAATGGTTGCAACTGGTTCAACCCGCAAAGTTTATAAAAGCCTGAGGTAGATGCTCGACTTTTGTGCAACCCCGCGACTATACTGGGTAATCAAGTTACTTTAGAAAATTTGAAATGATTCAGCCGGTTTCGTCACATTCTCGTTGAATAGATTGCGCAATCACTATGGCCCACGATCCAGCACAATATTCCCCAGTGTTCAGCATCGATGTTTCTGCGGACGCTTCCTCTAATACTCCACCGAGACCTGCCGAAGTCGGTGCGGCCCTTGTGGCCCTCACTCGGCAATTGATCGAATCGCAGCAAAAGCAAAATCAGTTGCTGGACCAAATCCTGCAAGTTAACAAACAGGTGTTGCAAGCTAGCAATCAAGCCAACTCGCAACGGCAAAACGAACTCACTCAATGGCGAAATGCTCACCCCAAGTTGGTTCGTTCATGCAAAGATGCCTTGGAAACATTGTCCACCGTTCAGACCGAATTCTTGCAGAACCTAGCCAACGAAGTGGCTGATTCCAAAGAAGGGCTCTCGGACAGCGAATACGTATTCTCCGAATTCCTTGACCGTTACGGCCCTCGAATGGCCCATTTGAACGGCATCCTTCAAGTGCTCAATCACTTGAGCGGCTAGTTCGCTTGATTCATCGGCCATCTAAGAAGCGGAACAGCTCGTCCAGGCACGCTTGGACAATTGTCAAGTGCTCGACGTCTTTGTACTCGGAATAAATTACCTCGCAGCCAAACGACTTTAGACTCTCGCTAAGTCGCTTGGCACCTCCGCGTCCGAAGTCCCGTTCGCCAGCAGAAACATAAAAGGGAATCTTTACCAACGCTTCTGTCTTACGAGCGTTGCCTCCGCCACCAATCGCTGCAACGGCAGTGATGCGTTCCTGCGATCGCGAAACTTGTTCGATCGCTTGGGCGGCACCCATGGAATGGCCGACGAGAAACACTTTGTCGAACGACAAGCCTAGCTCAGCTTCCAGCATTGGAATCATCTTTTGAACGGGAATGTTAAGCCCAGTCAGGCCCTGGCGTGGACCGACAACTAGCCAGTTCCGCGACCACGCCAATTCGACCAATCGTCCCGCCCCGTAGGTTTCAAAGAACATGTTTTCGCTGCCACCTGCACCGTGCAGAGCAAAGATCACGTTGGTCTTTTCTGACGGCTTGATCGGCATCTGCAGCCGCACCACTTGCTCGACTTTTCCGTCGGTGAGAACTTGCCAGCGACCTTTCGGACGATTTGGCTGCGTGCCAGTTGGCGAGTGCGTAATGGACTCGAACTCCTGAAACCAAGACGAATATGGCAAGTCGCATTCGAACAGCTTGGGGCGATCCGCAAGAAGGAGTTGGCGGCCCATCATTCGAGCGGTACACAGTGTTGAAATCCTTTCAGCACGCTTGTTCTCATCAACCCAAGCCTCAATGGCTAGTAAACGTGACTGCTTGTCTTTTACGACGGAAATTTGAACTCCATGGACTGATCCGATCGTCTGGTTCTCGTGAATTGTGGCGTTCACTTGAAAATCCCCTGGCTCGATCCCCTCTAGTTTCCATGGGAATTCCATCGGAAGCGATTGGATGGGAACTTCTTTTGTCTTCCACGTTTCCGGTATTGCACCGATAGAACGTAGCCGAACCTCAACGAATGCGCCTTGGGCCCAAGTGTGGGCGGGTTGAGGATATAGCTCTTTCAATGCCACTGTGATCGTGGGTTCCTTGGCATCGACAAGAATCAAGTTTGAAGACAACGAAATGGAAGCCGCATAGCGTTTCAATTCGGAAGGAGCTGGCAACATTGCAAACCATGCATCGTCAATGCTTTTCGCCGCACCGATCAAGTCGAGGCGAAAGAACTCCTGCACCGCACGCTCCATCGCACTTGTGCTCAAGGCCCGAACCTCGGGGTTTGAGGATTCCCACAGCAATTCATACTGCTTCACCCGTTTGCCCAGTTCGTACCGCAGGTTTTCGTCCTGGCCCCTGGCTTCTACACACCATTGGAAGCCAACAACAAACAACGCGATCGTCCAAAGTAGCTTCATAGGTCGGTGAGATCTTTTCTATTCTTCGGGGTTTCTCGCATTCCACACGTGGCGAAACCACATCGGCAATCGGAATGAGTGTGGATTGGGATTTGTTTTCGACGACATCGACGACTGTTCGCTCACCTCGAGTCGCAATTGACCATAACAGTGATTGAACTCTTTAATAAAGATCTCGGTCGCTTCCGGCATACATACATTGCCGACCACCTTGTTCCCCTGCCGCAATAGTCCGCAAGGTCGATCTCGTTCGCTGCCTGACGACATAATGAGAATGCTCAGCTTCCGAGGGATGAAAAAGTGGGGAACAGAGCGATCGCTTGCTGCAATCGATCGGGGCATATCTCTCCTGTGCGATGCGCTTCGCGGCAAATCGCACTTCGAACACCAAGCCAATCGGCTTTAGAATGCGATAGGGTTTGCAATTGCTCTAGTTTCAACGACCCAGCCAATGCGACGCCGAGCTTCAACTGCTTGGCCATTTCGATCATTTCATTCAATTGCTCGAGCGAATAGCGATCCAACAGCCCACCCGATTCCTTATCGTGCGTATCGATCAAAACAAACTTTCCGCCAAGCGATTTCGTGGTCTCAATCACCTGTTGCCAGGAGGGGGCGTTCGCTTGCTTGAAGTCTGCGTAATGTACCAAGATCAACTGCGAGCGACGGATCAGCGCTTGCGAAATCCGCTCGGCTGCAATCTGCCAGTTCGTCTCGATGCAATGGGCTAACGCTATTTTCAGATAAACGCGGGCCGGCAGTCTGGCAGCCAACGACTGGTCTAAGTCCGGCGTCCAAGTCACAAGTTCGCCACCCGCCACACTGACCTGCACAAACTTGGGAATGTCTAGATCGAGGACGGCAAAAATTAGTTCCAGAGATGGTCTGCCAAGCGAACCCAGCCGAGGCTCCTTGAGATCTAACCACCGAGCCCCCACGTCGATAATGAGGTTTGATTCCGCGACCGAACGAGCGCTAACCAAAAGACCGGGACCTGGCTCCCATGGGATCGTTCGCAGGGAATTTGCTGCAATACTCGGCTCCGCCATAGCTATACCACCCCCTGATGCGAATCGAAAACCGTCCTGTCTTTCTGGCGGCAGCGACCCATTATTGTGGCAATTTGACTTTCCGTGTACAAATAGTGAAGGATGGCTAGCATTTCAACTAGGGTTTTCGAGCACCTCAAGGCAGCGATTGAACGCACATTTCAGTTATATCACAAACCAAGATTCGCTCCATCAGCTTTGTGAAAAGATAGCTGCCCAGAAGCTTGTCGCATTCGACACGGAGTTTGTCGCCGAGGATTCATACCGTCCCGAGCTTTGCCTGGTCCAAGTTGCAACGGAAGATGAAATCGCCATCATCGATCCGTACACCTGCACCGATCTGAGTCCGTTCTGGGAATCCCTTATCGATCCCGAAACCACGGTGATTGTGCATGCGGGTCGGGAGGAAACGCTGTTCTGTTACCGAGCAACCAAGAAACTGATACCTAGGCTTTTCGACATTCAGATTGCAGCTGCATTTCTGGGGTTTGAGTATCCAGCTTCCTACGGCAACCTGGTCCACCGTTTTACCGGCATGGTTTTGGACAAGGAAGAGACTCGGTCCGATTGGCGTAACCGCCCGCTGTCAAATCAACAGTTGCAATATGCTGCCCAAGATGTGCGAGATTTACCTCGCCTTTTCAAGACACTCAGCCAGCACCTTACGAAGCAAGATCGCTTGTCGTGGCTTGAGGAAGAGACAAAACGCAGGCAAGAGGAACTTGCGGAGTTCGAGTCGAACGAGAGTTGGTTTCGGATCAGTGGCATACAGGCCCTTTCAGGAAACTCGCTCTCGATTGTACGCGGGCTCTGGAATTGGCGTGACATCAAAGCAAAAGAGCGGGATGTCCCACCTCGAAAAGTCTTGCGAGATGATTTGTTGGTTGAACTTGCCCGCCGAGGGACGTCTGACGTTCGTCGTATGACTTCATTGCGTGGAATGGAGCATCGTCATACCAAGCAATATTTGCCCGAGCTGTCCAAAGCCATCGAAGAATCTCTCGCGGATCCACCTCCAACCTGGCC
>JANMNR010000440.1:0-6589 GCA_031368325.1 Pirellula sp. | reverse complement strand
GAAAGCTGGTTTGGATTCAAATCCTCTTTCTTCTGCCAAGCGGCTTTGAAGTGACCGAGCGCCACTTCCTTTTTGCCAGCAGAGAGAGCGGTGATACCCTTTTGGTATAGTTCATCAGCCGTTGAATCCACATCGTACTGCGATAGCACGCCACTTGCTGGCGCAACTTGAGTGCGATCCATCTGAGGTTGATAGACCCCACGTTGCACGTTGTTTGAATTGCCATTCACTGGCGATTGTCCCATCGCGGTCTGAACGTTCCCCATTGGGACCGCCGCAGAAGCTGTGGTTACCGCTGAGGATGGCCCACCGCGCAGTCGTTCGGCTCGGTCGACGAGCAATGCAACGTCCCAAGGCTTGAGTTGGCCTGGAGCAAACTCGCTGTCTTGAACACGAAGCGAACTCGCTTTCTGAATGAACTGCCGCGCGCTTGCCGTATCGCCCCGTTCCAAGGCCAACTTGGCTTCAGCCGCAAGCCCAGCGGCTTGGTCGCGAAGCGGATTGACTGGACCTGGGTTTTGAGCTGCCGCAGGTGGCAATGCAGGTGGCAAACTAAATACTTGCCCTGCCGCTGGCGGCAAGGTCGATGGGATATTGTTGTTTCGCAATGCGTTTGCCGCCCGGCTGTTTAGCCCCGGACCTGTTTGTGCGACGCGCATGGCTTGATCGAGTGCTTGCTGAGACAGTCCGCGGTCAGCGAATTGCTGACGCGTTTGCTGAAGCTCAGACGCCATCTCGGGAGACTGTTGGGCCGCTATCGATGCTTGCGCAAAGGCTTGGGCTGCCGCCTCATTTTTTCCTTCGCTCAACGCCGCTCGTGCTTTGACCAGCCATGATCTCGCATTCGCGTTTGCATCTGCCGCCGCCGGACCACTCGATGGTGCAGTTCCATAAGACTGCGCCGGTGGCAACAAGGGAGGAAGAGCAGGTTTCGTTGGGCTTTGAGCAATCGCATTCAATGCAGAGCATGCGATCGATCCTACGATACCAGCCGACGCCGTCATGCCATAAGGCATGGATACCGGTGCAGATACCGCTGACATTGCTGCCAAATAACGTAATGTTCGTAGGGGGTTGAATTGTTTCAACGCGACACTCCTTTATCGCTCAGAGTCCAAAAAAATCGCTCGTCTTTATCAACTATCAATGTGAATTCAGGTCCTCAGAACTTTGCATCCCTGCAACTCCGTGGTTGGTTTCACATCAATGAATCTTTAGTTGTGTTTACCGGAATAGGTAGTCTTTCGGCATTAGGTCAATCCCATCTCTTCTCATTAAGGGAGATTTTCCGCAAAAACAAGATGGGTAATATGGTAGCGACTATGCAGGGTCGCTAACCTACCCGACTTAACGTCGGATAGTCCCACCACCCACCGTTTGAAAAGGAGGCTGCAGGTTTACGCTCTTTGGAATGGTGCCAGGATCGAAGCCTACGCCTTGTCGGGTTGCCGGAATAAACGAATCGGAATTATTGCTCAATTGCGTTTGTGGCTTGACGAGCTGCTGTTGTCGGAATTGATCGAGGTAGTAGCTGCCTGAACTCATGGTCATCGATTTGTTCGTGGAGTCATTGATTGTAACAATGGCTGAGGATGGCGCTGTGGAAACTGAGGCGGGATTACGAGTGTTGGCTGCAATGGTTCGGGTCGAAACACCCAAGGACTCGGCTGTGTAATCGTCTACTTGGCCACCGCCGCCACGGACCCAGTCGTTCCAGGCGATTTGCAGACTGCCCAGCTTGGGGTATTGATAGAACTCGTTGGTCGCACTCGCCCAATCCTCCGTCTCCATGCCTCGTTCCAGGAACTGAACAAAACGACGCGGACCTCCCTGGCAAATCAAGAAACAGGACAAACTATAGCCCTGGGCGTACAGTGGCATCATATCCCTAGGATAGTCCTTGAGTGCAAACAGAACCGCAAATGGAATGCCTCGGCCCTCGCTCAGGAATTGCACCAGCATTGTGTCATGCTTGCTCCGCTCGGTCTGGTGCTCGACGGTCGTACATGCGCCTTCGTCGGCCCATCGGGGCAACGGTTTGCCCAATGCCGCGAAGTGGCTGGCCATGACCGTATGTGTTATCTCGTGGGGCAAAACACTGTCGAGTATTCGCTCTGGTGTCCCCGATACGGTCATCTGAAAGTTCTCCACATTGCCGCGGTCAAGTGTGTATTTGGTTTCGCCGCTCGCAGGCATCGATGGGCCGTCCTTTACGACAAGTGGACAAGGTTCTGGCCAAGTGGGCAGTTCTTTGCCGAGCCAATGCACCGCTAACTGCTTGCGGTTCTCTTCGGCGGAACGCGCCACGTCGTTTGCGAGTTGCGCCGTTCTCGCGAACACGTGAAAGTTCTGTGTCTGGACCAAGGTATGGGGACCTACGAAGACTTGTCCTGCTCCGGTCGTGGACCAGCCGGACAAAACAAGTAAAGTCAGCATTACAATTCGTGCATCCATGCGGTTCTCAACTCCAATGTGGAATGCTCAGAAACCTCGACAGATCGAGATTTGCGTCCGGAGGATCGCGCCGCTTCCTGCTTTGCGACCCATCAACGCTTTCAGCCGGAGTCTAGGAGACACCTCAAGGCAGTCTCTAGATCAATCTTGAGTGAAAGTTCAGAAAAATCGACAAATCATTTCAGTCTGCTAGCTATCACTTCCGACACTAAACCGAGGCGCTGGCTAAGGTCTACTGTGTCTGCACGGTCGATGGGCTATCGCGACGCGCAAGCTTGCGATGGGAGGCGGGACCACTTGATTGCCCATCGTGTTGTCTACGTTGGAATCCGCTGCACAACTTAGTTTTTTATGACGCTCCACCAAAACTTACAAATAGGTAGACTGCGAGACGGACGATTCTTTGCAATCCTCGCTGGTGCGATTGTCGTGTCATTCCTTGCCTACATTGCTCGCGTAAGTGATATCGATCCTGACGCCTTTCACGAAATGGCTTTGATCCGAGTATTTTGTGAGGGGGGATCGTTTCCGCATGGCGATGTTTTTGCGTTTACGCCAACGGTGTATCCGGCAGTCCATCACGAATGGGGGACTGGGCTTGTTCTGTACTGTTGTGCAGGGATAAGCCCGCTCGGATTGGATGGGTTGGCGGTACTAAGGATATTGTTGGTCTTGGCAGTTGCTGCTGCGATGTATCGATGTGCTCGCAACGGCGGAGCCCATCCGTTGTTGATTTGCTGCTGTGCACCGATACTCTTTCCACTCCTCTGGGTCGGGTTCGGAGCCATTCGGGCTCAGTTGTTTACTCTTCTATTCTTAGTGCTCCAGATGTTATTGCAGCAATCCGATTGGCAGGGACGACGGAATTGGGTGTTCGCTTGGTCTTTGTTGTATGTTGTTTGGCTCAATATGCACGCTGGTTTTGTGGTGGGTGTTGCGATGCTCTTTTTTCATGTCGTCGAACGATGGCTGACGGAAATCGGAGACGAGTGGTCCATGGCCGGCCTAAGCAAAGCCTATTTCAAGCTTTGGCATCATCTCTTCCTGCCACCTATCCTGGTTGTAGGTTTGCAAATCAACCCGTGGGGGTTCCTCTACGGACCTTACTTGCTACGAGCCATCACCATGCCTCGCCCGACGATCTACGAATGGCAACCGTTGTGGATGACTCACGATAGCGCGACATCAATCGCGGCTTTTGCTTTGTCGTTGTTCGCACTCGGTTACGTTGCCAAGAACCGTCGTTGGGGACGATTGCGAGGCTGGTTTTTTTGCTGCATTGCAGCATATATGGCATTAAAGCATTTGCGGCATGGCTCTCTCTACTCAGTCGTTTGGATGGTATACATGCCAGGCTGGTTGACTCCGACCGCGTTTGGCCGAACAGCGATTGCTGCGTTGGTTAACCGCCGGACGACGATCATTGGAAGCGCTACGCTTGCTTTGGTTGCCTGCATCAGCTTCATACTGTGGTATCCCATTTGGAAGGTAACTGTTCCATCGACCGATCCAGCGGGAGCCTTGGTCTATCCGACTGGTGCGGTTCAGTATCTTCGGAATCACTCGTTCTCGGGAAATGTAATAACTCCATTCGCTAGCGGTGCGTACGTTTCGTGGACGTGTTACCCGAAAGTCCGAGTGAGTCTCGATGGACGCTATGAAGTCGCCTATCGCGAAGATGTTCTGCCTAAACACGATCTTTTTTACGGAGCAAAGGCCGGGTGGCAAGATGTCCTGCGAGAATACTCGGCGGACCTTGTTCTCGTTCAAGCGAACGCACCGGTTAAGGAGTTTCTTGGCAAACCAGGTTCGATGACCGAGGGCTGGCGTGTGATCTATGAGGATCCCGTCTATTCACTATACGCCAACGATGACTTTGGGTTGCCGGTACTTATTGGCAATTAAGCCAACCGTTTGACACGGGTGAGTATCGGTCTTTCCCCACCAGGATGCCTCCCAGATTTTTTTGGAAGATCGTTACCTCGACACATTTCAAACCATGGGACAATACCCCAGGCATGAAGCCAGAGTCATGTCACGAACCGTAAGTTCTCGACTAGAATGGGCACAGAGAATTTCGTCAACCCTGTCTTTTTGCTGAGTCTCATCCACCCGTGTCGCATGATTTTGAAACCATAGGCCCATACAAAGTTATCCGCATCCTAGGCCAAGGAGGGATGGGGACCGTATACCACGGCGTCCATTCCAAATCCAATGACGCGGTTGCCATCAAAGTGATTGGTGCCAATATGGCTCAGCATCAACGCTTTCGAAGACGTTTTGATGCTGAAATTCAAACCCTGTTGAAGTTGAGCCACCCAAACATTGTCAAGCTCATTGGCTTTGGCGAGGAAAAAGGGCTGCTTTTTTATTCAATGGAGTACGTCGACGGCGAGAATCTGCAGCAGCAGCTTCGGCGCGAAAAAAGACTTGGTTGGGAACGAGTCATTGATATCGCTATTGAGGTCTGTTCGGCGCTCAAACACGCTCATAACGATGGAGTGATTCACCGCGATCTCAAGCCCGCAAATCTGATGATCAATTCACAAGGGACCGTCAAGTTGACAGACTTCGGGATTGCAAAACTATTTGGTGCATCCGATGCGACCATGGAGGGTGCTATTTTAGGGACGGCTGACTTTATGCCACCCGAACAAGCCGAGGGGAAACCGGTTTCCGTCCGTAGCGATCTCTACTCCTTGGGCAGTTTGTGTTATGCGGCGATCGCGGGCCGGGCTCCGTTTATAGGCAAGAACATTCCGGAGATTCTTTTCAATGTGCGATACGGTTCATTGATGCCTCTATTGAGCTTAGAGCCTTCGGCACCCAAGGAACTTTGCGATTTGATTGACGAATTATTGCGTCGTGAGCCCTCGATGCGACCTCCAACGGCATTGGTTGTTGGCAATCGACTGCAAGCCATGAAAGCTGGGCTTGCAATGCGTGCCCGCGAAAAGCTGTCGGGAAAAACGGAGGTCCGCAACCTCAAGGAAATGACGAGTATCGACATGAACGATGACGAATCGCTCATGCACGAAGTCCAGTCGATTCAGCCAAACGACAGTACGATCGCGTCTGCAACCAAATTCTCTCATTCGATGCGACCGGATGTTACGAACGAGGAGATTCCATCGGTTGCTGGCCCAGATGATAGCACTCGCATTGCACCATCGCATTCTGCTTTCGAAATAAACGATCGTCCAAGCGGAATCGAATATATGGGAAAAACGAATTTCCAAGAAATCCGTGACGATGAACGGCTTCGATCAAAGCTGCCAAGCTCAGATCTGGAGCCGAAGTCGGCGTGGACGCAGTGGATTAGCGTTGGCGGATTGGTTGCAACTTTGATAGCCTGTGGGTTTGGCATCTTTTGGTTTTCGCGAGCTCCATCTGCCAACCGACTTTACGAAGAGATTGCGATCGCAATGGACTCTACTGAGGATGATCAATTGCTGGCGATAGAACCGGTCGCAACGCAGTTCAAAGAACTCTACCCAAACGATCCTCGATTCGGAGATGTGGAGGCTTTGCTCCAAGAAATCGATTCCCTTCGTTCTATTCGGCAAATGCAACGCAAAGCCAAGCGAGGCGGAACGGACCAACTGGATGCTGTTGAGCAAGCGTTTTTGGAGTGCATCAAGGCCCAGTCGGTCGATTCAGCCATGGCCCAACGCAAACTCAATGCGCTCGCTACCGTTTTCGCTGCTGTTGAAAAACTGACGCCTCGACAACGACAGATAATGGACATGGCAAAACAGATGGCTGAAAAAACGGCCAGCGAAGTAAAGCCTGCTCGACATCCCGCCATCGAATCACTGGAGGAACAAATGATTTGGGCCGAAGCAAATCTTTCGCCAGCGACACGGGCCGCATGGCTTAAGGGGGTGATCGAATTGTTCGAGGACAAGACCTGGGCGCGGGGATTGATTGCAGAGGCAAAAATAAAGTTAAAAGCCATCGAGAATACCAAAGAATAGCTGTATGCCAAACATCGTTGAAGTAACTGAGCTGACAAAGAAATACGGAACATTCGCGGCATTGAATGGCTGTAACCTAGCAATTCCAGAAGGGACCGTATTTGGATTGCTTGGGCCAAATGGTGCCGGAAAAACAACTCTGATCCGTTGCCTCATGG
>JANMNR010000046.1:0-3544 GCA_031368325.1 Pirellula sp. | reverse complement strand
GCTGAATTTAGGGCAGCTATCGGCAGCGGGGTTAGCGGAGGTCAAACTTGGCCAGTCCGTACTCTTGTTGTCGATCGAAACTCGACAAATGTCATAGTTTGTGGACCACGACTCCCCAGTTTTTGGAACGGCAGTAAACAGAATCGATTGACCGTCGGGCGAAAAAGTAAAGTCGTCGCCGACGCTAAAGGTCGTGCTGGTTGGATAAGCGTCTCGATCCCCTGGCGTCACATCTTTGCAATCGGAACCATCGGAGTTTACGACAAACAGATGGTTTCGTTTGTCTTCCACGTACGAATCCCAATGGCGATAGAATAATCGCCTGAACGTCTTTGCTTTGACAGGGTTGGAGGCCGCAGCATCCTCCTCCTCTTTGTTTTTTGCATCCGACTCGCTAAAGGGCAGATGGCTCCATTTCGGATTGACGGCGGAGTAAAAAGCGATTCGCTTTCCATCGGGCGACCATATTCCTCCGCTGGCTCCCGTTGCGATGTTCGTTAGCTTAGTTGGTTCGCCCCCTGAGGATAAGTTCAAGATGTAAAGTTGAGAAACACCGCTCCGATTCGATTCGAATAGTAGCTTCGTGCCGTCGGGAGACCATCGAGCGTGCGAGTCTGCTTTTCCGGATTGGGTGATCTGCCGCGGTGTTTTGTTGATATCGACAAGCCAAAGCTGCGTGTTTTTGGCGTTCTTGGCGGGGTCCGTAATCTTGGTGACTTGATAAACGATTTGGCTGCCGTTTGGACTTAGCTGTGGGTCTGCGACTCGTGACAGCCGGAACAAATCCTCCAATTGCATGGGGTGCGTATCTTTCGACATAACTGGCTGGAAAACGGAGTTGGTAAGAATGAAAGAGGACGCGAGTGCGAGAGAAGTTAGACGAAACAACATGGTATTGCAGTGGTTGATTTTCCAAGGAGTGGAATCCGGTCGCATCAAAATGGACCGAGAGAGGCATTGCTATCATACTCGTTGCCAAATAGGGATGCTACGGCCCAGCCAATGCTCACTCGATACATTTTGCCTAGGCCGCATGACGAACAGGGTGGTAGGTAAAGAATTCGTAATTTGGGGTACAGCCGTGTCGACCTTGGCCATCTGAATGGCCGAAGAATATTGCTCTGGAGGGCAAGGATGGCAATGCTCCCTCCGGACATGAATACTTTTCGAGGTCTCTTCTAACGCATATTGCGTTCTGAAAAGGTGCAACGGATGGCGAATGAGGCGGTACGCGGCTTTCGAGGCTGGATTTATGCGATACTTGTCGCAATTTGCCTGGTGTTGGTCTTTTTTGCAAGCGAAAACCTGTCTCGCATCAAGCAGCCTGGGTTTTATCATGCCCCCCGAACCTCGACTTTGAGCATTTCGACCAAGCCAAAGAACTTTCCAAAGATCGCAACCGAATCGATCCCCTTGGAGATTGAGTCACTGAGCATCCCACTAGAGTCCGCTTCTTGGATCGACTACCGGATGGCTTCTGAGAACTCGATTGCATTGCTCGAGCCACCTGCTGGTGCCCGTCTCGCCGCACCGATCTCTTTGTCAATCGGATCGGACCCTTTTCTCGACACGAATCGCAGTCAACGCAGTCCATCCGTGTTAGCAGAATCGGCTGCCACGACCTCGCAAGTTGTGGCTACCAACGTATCTGACGTTCGAGCCGGCGAAGCTAATGAGCCATTCGAACGAACGATTCTAGTCACAGAAAAATCACCCACAGCGGCCAGCAACACTTGGCCTAGTTCCATTCGCTTGCTCAACGAAATCGAAAAAGCACAGACGCTCGCGGTGGCCAAGTCGGTGACCGAAGCACAAGAATGGATCCGTCGAGTCGCCTCCGAATATGATCGGCTGATTCACCTGTCGTTATCCGACGAAGCTTCCATGCAAAGTCTGGCAAGGCTACATGACCTGGCCGAGGAGGGGGTCTCGGTAGCAGATTCTCTCAAAGATTTTGACGCAAGCGTTGCCAGCGTGATCGCACGGCTGTCGTATTCCGTCGAACGTCGTTACGCCGTTTGGAGTGCAGTGGGCAGATGCGTTATCAAGGGCAAGACCCAATTGATATCTGTTCGTAGCCACGCGGTAGATACAGCTCGCCTCAAGGAGTGCCTCGCAAACGTGGAGGTCGCCATCAAGAGGACTGGCGACGCTCGAAGTTGGCATCAATATTTAATGATCGATGCATTGAAACAACTCGCAGCCAATGAAATTACTGGCCGCCAAAGTCAGGTTGACCTTGTTAGGCAATTTTTGGGCAGAGTTACCGATACTCGGGTGAGCGAAACGCAACGTGGCATCTTGGCTTCATCCGAAGTGCATAAGCTCGCTGACCAAGTGCATCCGTTATCTATTGGCCCCGTCGACTATCGCAAGCTGATTGAAGATATCGAAACACTCGAATCCGATCCGGTTCATCGTTGCAGCAAAACACTAGCTGACGCCATGCAGTCCTTGAGGTTCTCAGAACACGAGGAACAAGCCGCTGTTTCACAAGCGATCGGCGCCCATTACAGAAATGCAAATCTTCGATTGGCCGTGTCGGAGGACTTTATCAATCGTATGATGCCAAAGCAGACGATGATCGAAAGACCAGTACGCCAAAGCATTCTCGGTGCAGATACACGTGGGGCCAGCCAGGTGCTCACCAAGCTCAACGTCGATTTCCTGAAGGATCCAAGTGCGTTGAAGGTTGCACTTAATCTCGATGGCGACATCAGCAGCAAAACTAAATCGAGTAAACAGGGCGCAACCTTTTACAACTCGTCGATTGCGAATGTCACTGCAGTTAGGGAAATTACACTTTCTACTCAAGGCTTGAATATCAATGGCCGTCCGGCAACCGTCGAATCGAGCGACTCATTGAGAAACTTTTCGACCGAATGGGATTCGCTTCCTATTCTGGGTGACATGGTTCGTCACTTTGCACATCACGAATTTGTACAAGCTCGTCCGATTGCCAAACGCATCATGCAGAAAACAATCGCGACACAAACCGATGCTGAGTTTGATTCGCAACTTCAAGAGAAAGTTCGGTCCGCAGAAGGGCAATTTAACAAAAGACTCATCGGTCCACTTCAATCGTTGGATTTGCATCCGATGGTTGTGGACATGCAAACGACAGACACACGACTGATAGTTCGCTATCGATTGGCCAGTGCAGATCAGTTGTCTGCATACACATCAAGACCTATCGCACCAGGCGACAGTCAGCTTTCGATACAGGTTCACCAGTCCGCATTTAATAATACGGTCAGCCGAATTGTCGAGGGTGACAGAGACTGGTCCATGCAAGAGTTGTCTGACAAAATCTCGGACTTGCTCCAGCAACCACGTCGTCCTCTGCCTGCAGACGCCCCATCGGACGTCACCGCTCGATTCGAAGGTTCACGCCCAATCACGGTGGAATTTGAGGATGGACGCTTGTGGTTGACATTACGCATAGCATCGCTTCAACAACCAGGCCGGATTCATCTCACGAATTTCATTATTAGGACCTCATATTTGCCGACCGTCGATGGATTGCAAGCGGAACTGAACCGCG
>JANMNR010000044.1:0-16113 GCA_031368325.1 Pirellula sp. | reverse complement strand
CTCGCGCTGCGCGAGCGCCGAGCCAAAGCGCAGAAGCGGATGCGCCCATCGCACTAGCGATCTTGGGCAGTACTGCTTGAACAAAATGATTCGGCTCGATTGCGGAGTTGGCAAGAGTGGCGATATTCTCAACGACCGATCGAATCTGATCCTTGGTCTGTTGCACAAACGCATTGTCCAGCGGCAATGGACTGCGTCTATCGACTAACGGCTCTCCGAACGGCATGCCAGCGCCAAATACCGAAGTTGTTGAAAAGTGGCTGCGCAGAGCCCCTAGTTCAACAGCCAAGGACTCTTGAGCAACGGGGTTTGTGGTATTTTCGTCGGACGATCGTGCCATACCCTCTGTGGTTAACAAAATTAGCGTGCAAAAACAAGTCGAATGAAAGCCGAACATCCACAAACGCTAGCAAACACGATCTCTTAACCCGTCGCAAACCCCGATCCGCACAGAGTGCGCTTTGCAAACAGAGTGCTGTCGATCGCGTTCATAAAAACGCCTGGAATTGTTCGCTACCTCCCTTCAGCGACTAGATCTTCTTCTGGATGAGCTGGGCAATCAGCTCCGGATTCTTCGCTGCCTTCAAATGAGTGAGTTGGTCAGCCGGTACGCCTATGCGTTCAAGATGCGTGAACATACTCTCCCAAACTTTTTCCTTTTTTTTGCCTTCGGCCAAATAAAGGTCTGTTAGTAATTCTTGAACTCGCTGCAACGAGACATTGTCTTTGTTGTTGTAGTAGTTGCGAATAACAGACTGTTGATATTTTGTGTAGTTCTCCGCAGGCATGGAATTGTCTCGTTTGAATGAAGTTTACAAAATTACCCTGACGGCTTCGACAGGATGCCTAATTTGGAATCGGATGAACCGTATCCTAATCTTGAACTCTTCGTGTTGAGCTCTACCCTTGGTCTGACGTTTCACCGAATGCAATAAAGTGACTCAAAAGACCTAATGTAAATGCTGTCGTTTGCAAACACAGGCGTTGCCACTATGTTGCCATTGAGACGATTTTCGCTGATCACTCGAGCTTCCATCGCATCTGCCAAGACAAAAGTCGTTCCGTCTTCGCGAGTGCAATAAATGTTTCCGTTGGCTGCGATGGGTGAGCTGGAATACTGTTTATTGCTTTTGGGCAGTTGATGCGACCAAATCGTTTCTCCAGTGTCAGGTTTTAGGCAGTACACCATCCCTTTATCACCGAGCAAAACCAATCGGCCATTGGTAACAGTTGGAGTGGGAACGTCGGAACCAAACTTCGTGGCCCATGCGATGCGTTTATCGTCCGGAACGTTGAGATCAGTGCGAAGTGCTGTGAGGGTATTGCCTCGAGCGTAAGGGCAAATGGCTAGACCATCGACAAAGACGGGCGACGCGATCGAGCGGAAGAAACCATTATTGTCAGGATTGAAACCACCGAGCTTCCAAAGCAGCTTTCCGTCCAAGACCGAATGCGCGGTAACGTGATCCGCCCCAACTGTCACGAGGGCATCCGTTTGTGTTAGTTTGGCGATCGTTGGTGTCGTGTAGGCTTGGTTCGCTTCTTGGTTCACATCAAGCCATCGATCAGCTTTCCATAATTCCTTGCCAGTTGATTTGTCTAGCGCGACCAGGAAACTCGGACCAGTTTGCATAACGGCGACGACGATTGCGTTTTCCGTCAAAACGGGCGAGGTGCCTAAATCCCACCACAACGAATCGGGCCCATACTTTTCCTGGATGTTGATTGTCCACACGGTCTCACCATCGGGACGAACGCAAGCCAAGTCACCGCTTTTGAAGTAAATGAAAACGTGCTTTCCATCTGTTACCGGCGATGAATTACTGCCGCTGGCTTTCTGATTCTTGCCAGGTCGCTCCTTGCCAAACCTCTTGTCCCAAAGCGTCTTGCCGTCTTTGCTGACGCACATCAACGTGTTTAGTCCTTCTTTGCCCAGCGTAAGGTATAAGTTGTCACTTAACACAATCGGCGTCGACGCTCCCCGCCCTGGCAATGCCACCTTCCAAGCGACATTTTTTTCCTCGCTCCAAGTCGTTGGATAATTGCCGACACCCGCTGTTCCGTTTCCATTGGGGCCACGCCATGACGGCCAAGGAGTTTGCGAATATGCCGCCGAACATGTTGCAATGGTCAAACACAATGCGAGCAAAGTCCGTTTCATGATGGTGCTTTAGTAGGGGTGTGTCTGAGTGTCATAGGCTACCAGTCCGTATTTGATATTCCCAAACTGGAAGCCGTTGCCAAAACCATTTTCACTATATCAAAGTTAGTCGGCAACCGGCCGAAGTACGATAGTTCGTATATCCATAACCGCAGCTCCTTTTTTAACCTGCGGCTTCACAGCCAGTCGATGACTACCGGCCTTGAGATTCATGGTACCAATGTTTTCGACAATCATGTTCTGAAAATGTCCCGTTTCCCGAACCGTCCACTCGATGGATTCGCCACCGACCTCGAGCCGAACGACCGATCCACCATTGTTTGTACCGCAGCCGCATTGCACCTCGATCTCGTACTTTCCATCCTTCGGAATGGTCAAATCCCAATCGGCCCAATCGTCAACTTCGGTCCAATAACCGAGAACATTCTTGTAGGTTTCGGGCTCATAACGAAGTTTTTTGCCATGTGGCGTTCCCTTGGCTGCTGTCAATGCAATCTCGCTGTTGGCCTCTTTGAGAAGCGGCTTTTTTCCTGCCACGACTCGATTCATTTCGGTCCGCCAGGCCTTCCATTTTCCGGCCACGGCTTCGGCACCTCCGCTGGAGTCAAGTCGAGTGGGGTCGGAATCGATGTAAAGTCGTTTGTGAACCTCTGGCTTTGCATTTGGATTCGGAAGGCCAAACTGTACGCCCGTTTTCCTCTGCCATTGATGAAGCGATTCGACAAGCGAGGCCGCTTTATCCGGGAAGTCTTTGGCGATGTTGCTTTTCTCGCCGACGTCTTTTTCTAGATCATACAATTCGGCAGCGCCGTCCTCTAAGTACTCAATCAGCTTCCAATTGCCCTGTCGTATTGCGGCAGCCGGCCGACTCCCTTGATTGGTATAGTGCGGGAAGTGCCAGAAAAACGACCGATCACTTTTTCGACCCTCCAAATTGGCCGCAAGCCACGAGGGCTTCAAGCTCACACCATCCAACGGCCCAACCGTCTTGCTGGTGTCCAAACCCACTACATCCATTAGAGTCGGCATCAAATCCATTAGGGACACAGGTCCGTCAACCGTCTGACCTGCTCCTATTTTTCCGGACCATCGAACGATTAGCGGCACTCGCAGACCACCCTCGTAAAGGTATCCCTTGCCTGCCCGAAATGGGCCATTGTGCGTTACCGGCAATTCGTGAACCTCAGGCACATGGAGGCCTCCATTATCACTACTAAAGATCACGATCGTGGGCCGCTTCAATGTATCGACCGAGTTTAACAACTTGCCGATGGCTTTGTCGAGCGATTCAACCGTGGCAGCATAAAGTGGATTGAAAGCCTTGGCGTTCTTTTCGATCAGGTCGCTGGGGGCGGCCAAAGCGACGTGAGGCGAATGCTGAGGGATGTAACAAAACGAAGGCTTGTCCTCCTGCGACTTCAAAAACTCCATCGCGGCGTCAACGATTGCGTATTCGTTCTTACCCCCTTCCTTTTCGTCGATGGCTCCGTTCCCCTTTGGCTCAACGGAAACGTCAAACCCCTGTTCCTTCGGTCCGGTCCTTCCACCTCCCAAATGCCACTTACCGAACAAACCCGTACGATAACCAGCCCCACGCAACACTTCCGCCATAGTCCATTCGGCCAATGGCAGATGGGACTGAATACGGGGATGCAACAACAACTGCGACTCCGCATCGGGCCGGCCCGGCAAGAAAGTCGTCAAGTGCAATCGAGCACATGACTTCCCAGTCATCAGCGATGCCCTCGATGCGGAACAAATCGACAATCCGCAGTATGCACTTGTGTACCGAATCCCCTGGCTCGCAAGCTTGTCTAAATTGGGAGTGTTGTGATCGCGTCGTCCGTAGCAACCCAAATCATTAATCCCAAGGTCATCGGCAACGATCAGAACGATGTTGGGGTACTCGGTAGAGTCGGTAGCTTTCGCGAGGGCATTGAAAACCGACGCTGACATAAAAACCACGATGAACACAATTTGCCTTAGGAGGCTGGTATTGGCGACTTGCATAGAACTTGCTCAGGTAGAGAGGAGGGCTCAAAAACCTATCGGATTGTCCGGACCGTGCACAGTCTAATCGAAAACGGAGCGCGGCATCAAATGTCTCGCAATTTTTGAATCCGTCACGCCGCAGTGATTTGCATTGCGATATGCTAGACTCAACTTCAATTACCATACCTAAATCACGATCAACGCCATGAAACCACTCAAGCCCCTTTTGCTTTTTATAACGCTGTTAACTCAGGCCCAGAGCCAAGAGTTCAACAACTTGCCCGTGACCACGCAGAAACCGCCGTTGCATGGCCGACATTGGATGGCCATCACTGGAAAACCTCTCGCTGCCACTGCCGGCGGGATGGTTTTTAATAAAGGAGGGAATGCCGTAGACGCTTCGTGCGCCATGCTCGCGGCCACGTGTACGATGTGGGACGTGCTGAGCTGGGGCGGCGAAACACAAGCGCTCATCTACAACCCTCACACCAACAAAGTGATCGCAATCAACGCACTCGGTGTGGCACCCACTTGCGCTACCGCCGAATTCTACAAAAGTAAAGGGATGAAGTATCCACCCGAATACGGTCCTCTAGCCGCTGTGACTCCAGGCACGCCGGGCGGCCTGATGACCATGTTGGCCGAGTACGGAAAATTGAGTTTAGCCGAAGTCCTAGCCCCAGCCATGCAAATGGCCGAGGGTTATCCCATCGAAGCTCAAGCGGCCAACTCCATCGAACGCGGCAAAGCTCAAATCAAAAAATGGCCCTACTCAACAAAAGTGTTTCTGCCTCATCTCAACGAAAAACGAGAGGCTCCCGACGCTGGCGAGATCTTTGTCCAAAAGGACCTCCTTGAAACCCTCAAGAAGCTGGTCGAGACGGAGCAAGAAGCACTGAAAAAGGGGATGTCACGCAAAGAAGCAATCTATGCAGCCAATGAGCGTTTCTACCGGGGCGATATCGCAAAGGAAATTGCACGCGGTTGCCACGAACAAGGTGGACTCATCACCGAACAGGATCTTGCCAATTGGCAAGTGAAAATCGAAGAGCCACTCATGACCAACTACAAAGGAATCGAAGTCTACAAATTGCAACAGTGGACCCAAGGGCCAGTCATGTTGCAAATGCTCAACATCCTCGAAAACTTCGACCTCAAGCAAATGGGATACAATTCCACGAACTACATTCACACGCTTTATCAAGCAATGAACCTCTCCTTCGCCGATCGCGATTTCTATTACGGTGACCCGGCGTTTGCACCGGAAGAACCCATGCAGGGGCTTTTGTCCAAGGAGTACGCTAAACAGCGCAGCAAGCTCATCGATCCCGAAAAGAATAATCCCAAGATGGGGCCTGGGGACCCGTACCCATTCGAGGGAAAAATAAACCCATTCCATGCAACGCTCAACAAGTGGGCTTCGTCCAACGCGCGACAACATGTGCTGGGCGACCCGGATGCCGACAAAAAATTTCTAGAGAGCTTTCAGGCCGGAACAACCTCAGTCGAGGCTGCGGACGCCGAAGGCTGGGTTGTGAGCATGACACCAAGCGGCGGCTGGATACCCGCATGTATCGCAGGGAATACAGGCATCGGTCTCAGTCAACGCATGCAGGCGTTTGTTTTGGACGCAAGCGAGAATCCGTTCAATGTGGTCGAACCTGGCAAGAGGCCGCGCGTTACCCTGACTCCCACACTGGCGATGAAAGACGGCAAACCCTTTTTGTCGTTTGCCAAACAAGCAGGCGACGAACAAGATCAACTGCTCCTTCAATTCTTCTTAAACATCGTGGAGTTTAACATGACAGTCCAGGAAGCATGCGAAGCACCCAGTTTCAAGACGCTTCAAATGCACTCGAGCTTTGGTGCCCATGAGAAAAGCCCAGGCGGCCTAACGCTCAACGAGCAAACGTCGCCATGGGTTCGAAAAGACCTCAGCAGAATGGGTTATAAAGCCACTTTCCAAGAACGAACCTCTGGCCCAATCAACGCCATCTGGTTTGATTGGAAACATGGCACGCTTTGGGGTGGCTCAAGCAACCATGGTGAAGACTACGGGATAGGCTGGTAGCAAAACGATGCAAGCCATCCCGTCGTTCGCCTTCAAAAGAGTGACGTTTCCAATTCGGACGTAGACACATGAATTTCTGGATGAAGTGCTTGTAGCTGCGAGGCCAAGCTCTTCATCGAAAAGGACTCACTCGCGTGATGACCGATCAGCAGCATCGCGATTCCGAGGGACTCTGCCTCTAAACACTGATGATAGGTGGCTTCGCCCGTCAACATAGCGTCACATCCCCTTCGTGCGACAAGCGATAGCATACTGCCACCACTGCCACAGACGATTCCGATCTTGGACAGTATGTGTTGGGTCCCGTGGGTATGCCGGAGCTGTGCTGATGGTATGGCCATTCGAATGCGTTCCAATACGCTGGATATCGTTGATGGGGCGGATAGTCTCCCGAACCGACCAACTCCCAGGCTCTCATCGCTCGAAACTCCCTGCGCAAAAGCCTGCAGCGGCTTTATCGCTTCGAGTTGGAGCATCGCCGCAAGCTGTTGGTTGATACCTGTCGCCGCATTGTCCCAGGCTGTATGTGGCGAGTAGACGGCGACTCGAGCTTCGATTGCTCCGAGGAGAAGCTTACCGGTTGTCGTATCGTCTGTTACTTTCACGAGTGGCTTAAACGGAATCGGGTGATGGCAAACAATTAACTCACTGTGCGACTCGATCGCTTCTAGTAGCGTTGTTGGCGATAGGGTTAGGCACGTCATAACTCGTGAAATGTCCCGATTGCGATTCCCTATTAGCAGGCCGACGTTGTCCCAACTTTCTGCAAACTCCAGCGGAGCAAGAGCCTGCAAGGCATTCAACACAGTCATTAAGTGCATGGCATTTTGTTCAACAGGCGATGAGTTCCAGGGGAACAGATAATTTTCATGGACGCTACCCGCGAGTAGCCACGAACGAAGTCCTCCGCTGACATTAACCTTTTTCCAGCAGGCTGAACAGCGGGCAGGACCAGCAGTCCATCAAGTCCGACAGCCACCAAGGCTGCCGTTCGACAGGGTGTTTCTTCCAGACCGGGGTTTAGTTCACGCAATTGCTTTAACGTTGCACCGTAAAGCAAATCACCCGGCAAAAATTCCGCTGGCGGCGAAGAAGAGGACACCAAATCGGTTTCAATCGGTATTGCTTGCGGGATGATGAGCCGCAGCGACTTGCCGTCGGAAAATGCGATCTGCGCAAACGCCCCTGGCCACGGCTGTAGGCCACGAATCAATTGATCAATCCATTTTACAGGATAATGAAGATTCAGTTCGCCATCTTCTTTCGCAAGTCGAGGGGCTTTGGTAGCCAAAGACTTTTCTTGAACTAGGCCGAGGTTTGAGCATTCCTCAATGCAAGTCATTGGCTTAAGAAGTGCAACCGATTCGAGCGTCGATTGGACCCCGATTTGGCTGAGCCTCGCTTCAAGTTCACCAGCGTTTTCTCGTTCGCCGATTGGGGTCGATAATGTATGAAGCACGGGCCCGCCGTCCAACGCTGGCGTCATATGAATGATGGTGACACCCCCTACGGTATCTCCCGACAGAATCGACCATTGAACCGGTGCAGCCCCACGATGTCGTGGAAGCAGTGATCCATGGAGGTTGATTCCACCGAGCTTAGAGCAAGCTAACGTGCCACGAGACAAAATTTGGCCGTAGTCGCAAACGACCATCAAATCCGCCTGTTGTTCGTGCAGCCATTGGATTGACTCTGGTGAGTTAATCGAAACGGGATCGGATAATGGCAGTTGATGGTCGTTGGCCCATTGCCGGACTGGGCTCGGCAGCGGTTCTTTTTTGTTCGATTGGGGGACAGCCGGTCGAGTAATAACGTGAAGTATCTCGTATCCACTTTGCCGAAGGGCTTCGAAACTCGGGACTGCAAAAGGCCCCGTTCCCATCAATATCAATCGCATCACGGCCTCTAAAGTGTCTACTAAAAAACGGCGTAGATCGTCGGCCGGGCTAAACCGCATTTAGCGTTACCACCGATTTGACGTACGGCGTTAGCCTACCGTCTTCGACCCATGACAATATCGATGCCAACAAAACGAAAATGGGCAAGCTAAAGGGCTTGCCCAAGTCGTTGATTATTTATCGAACCTAGTGCATTGTTCCAACTTAGATTTCGGGTACGACGGACTTCTAGTCCGTCGGCTCAAACTGCGATCGACGGACTGGAAGTCCGTCGTACAGATTTTCCTCAACCCGAATTCTTAAATGGAACAAAGCACTAGTCTAGTGATTAGACCATGTCCTTTAGTTTCTTTAGAGCGCGAACCTTAACAGCAGTCGAAGCTGGCTTTGGATCTGCCCACTTCATTTCGCCTGTTTGTGGATTTCGAACTTGGCGCTTTGGAAGGGCCTTCTTTTGAATACGTACGATCTTGCAGAGATCAGGGATTACGAACGAGCCCACTCCCTTTTTACCTACAGAACTGGAAATCTCGGCCTTGAGCGCCTCGAATACTTCCGCGATTTGCTTCTTCGTCAACCCAGTTGCCTCTGCAAGGTTGGTAAAGATCTGGACCTTGGTCAGTGGCTTTTCTGCTTTGGCAGCTGCTTTTGCCATACGATGAATCCCTTTCAACGAACCCGAAATCATGAATCATGTCCAACCTAGGACAATACAGTTTGCTGAATTAAAGGTTGCGTTGGTTTAATTGCAACCGGGAAATGCTCTTTTTGCTAGAAAAACCGTGGATTTCGACCGAATTCGACAAAAAACATTGGGGAAATTGTTTTTTTGCTCAAAAATATTGGGATTTTTCGGTAGAAAGTCCCTGACCACAAAGCATTTTTTAGTTCGAAAGACCCTTGGGAAGGAACGGTACTCCGACTGGATATTTGACCCTGTTTCGCTCCATTTTTGACTCGAGAGCCCGACTCAGATCAATACCTAGCACGTTCGCCAACGCGAGTGCGTAAGCGATAACGTCAGACAATTCTTGTGCAATCGGCGAGTCATGTTCCACCGACTTAGCAACCGATTCGGGATTGGTCCACTGAAAGTGCTCCATAAGCTCCGCTGCTTCGATTGAAATCGACATTGCAAGGTTCTTAGGTGAATGAAATGGCTTCCAGGATCGTTCCTCGACAAAGCGGTCCACCAGGGCTTTAAGTTCATCGATGGTGGCGGTTGAATCGACAAGTTTTGCCGTATTAGAGGGGGCCATGCTTAAAAGCCTTGACGTTTGATAAACAATGAAGACGATGGGGACCTGACAGGATCCCAGTATTTTCGCAGCTTTAACCCAACTCGAATAGGAGACTTTATAGATGGCAGTTCTCGTCACAAAACCAGCACCAGATTTCAAAGCGACGGCAGTACTCAAAGATGGTTCATTCGCCGAATTGACCCTTAGCCAGTTCAAGGGCAAATATGTTTTGCTCTTTTTCTATCCGCTCGACTTCACATTTGTTTGCCCAACCGAAATCATCGCGTTCTCCGACAGAGTTAAAGAATTTACCGACTTAAACGTCGAAGTGATCGGCGTTTCTGTCGATAGCGAGTTTTCGCATTTGGCATGGCGAAATTTGCCTCGAACCCAAGGAGGAATTGGCCAAATTGACTACTCCCTAGTTGCCGACATGAACAAGCAAATATCGCGGGACTACGACGTATTATGTGGAGATTCCGTGGCCTTGCGAGGACTATTTTTAATCGACACGACAGGGATCGTACGACACCAGGTCGTCAATGATTTCCCGCTAGGGCGAAGTGTCGACGAGGCACTCCGGATGGTTCAAGCGCTTCAGTTCGTTGAGAAAAATGGGGAAGTCTGCCCTGCTAATTGGCAAGAAGGAAGTCGCACGATCAAACCAACCGTCAAAGACAGCAAAGAGTTCTTTGGCGCCGAGTATTCCGGAAACGTGTAAGTATCTGCCCTATCACTTGGGCAGGAAGCCGCTTGGCGGAAAATGCTAAAACGAGAATGCTGGGGCAGTAGAGCCCTTGCCCCAGCCTTGATTTTGCCGGTCTATCTCACAGTCCGTATGCCACCGAGGGCCAAAGCCGCTTCGCGGGCTCAGCATGCTCGAGGCCCTGAACGAAGGGTTTCGGACGGTTTTTGATTGTTATCTTTACTGGATGTTTGCGGGACTTCACAGGTAGCGATTTTCAAATGTCAACCTCCAAGGAAACCCATAGCAACCCAGTTCCGCACTCCGAAAACGCCGATTCCGCTCTTACTCACGTCAATTCGGACGGTGAGGCTCGAATGGTCGACGTTGGGAGCAAACCTGAAACAAGACGCGAAGCAATTGCATGCAGCTCGATTGAAATGTCTCCGGCAGCTGCGAAAGCGATTAGGGACAATTCGGTCTCCAAAGGGGATTGTTTACAGGTAGCTCGAGTCGCGGCAATTCAAGCTTCAAAGCAAACAAGCACTTTAATTCCCTTGTGCCATTTGGTCCTGATTGATTCGGTCGAGGTCCAGAATGTTTGGCTTACTGAAACTGAATTGCAATGGCGAGTGACGGTGAAGTCTACAGGTTCCACCGGGGTTGAGATGGAAGCGCTGACAGCGGCGAGTGTTGCAGCTTTGACGGTCTACGACATGTGCAAAGCGATCGATCGATCCATGACGATTTCCAACGTGATGCTTCTTTCTAAGAAAGGAGGCATTCGAGGGAATTACCAAAGAAACGAGTAATTGAAAATGGATTCTGTTGAAGTTCATATCAGCCCGAGCCGAGCAGGTCTTGAGACGGCATCTCGAACGTATGGCCAGTCCTTGGTCAACTCCGTAGAAACGGCTGTGGCTCAGCCCAACACTCGACCAAGCCCCGCGAAGAGCGTTTCTACGGACGACGCACCAATTGTCGCGTATCAAGATCAGCTATCGTCTGCGACGATGGTGATTCGAGACGAACTCAAGCAAGTTGAGGTGATGATCCGCCGTGAATTGCTGTCCGGCCATACTCCAGTTCGCGAGATGCTTGGTTACGTATCTGATTTGGGTGGAAAGCGACTGCGGCCTTGCTTGCTGTTATTAGCCGCCAAAGCAGCGGGTGGGGCTACGGAGGAATCGATTCGGTTGAGTACCGTGGTCGAGTTGGTACATACGGCGACTCTCGTTCACGACGACATTCTGGACGAAGCTCTTGTGCGACGCCATAAGGAAACTGTCCACAGAAAATGGTCCGTCCCAGCAAGCGTCTTGGTTGGTGATTGGTTATTCACTCACGCCTACGGTCTGGCGAACAAAGGCACGTCGACCATTCCAGGCCGTTGGATCGCCGACGCAGCAAAGCAAGTTTGCGAAGGAGAGATCATGCAAGGCTGCAGTATTAAGCATTTCGAGCTTGAAATCCCAGATTACATGAAGTTGTTGGACGCCAAGACGGGTGCCCTCTGTGCTGTAAGCTGTTCGCTCGGCGCCTGGAGTGCCGGGGCCGATGAATCGGTTTGCCATCGGATGCAACAGTACGGTTTGAAGTTGGGAACAGCATTCCAAGTGTTCGATGATTGGCTCGATGTCTGGGGTCAAGCAGACAGCGCGGGCAAGACCCTTGGTACGGACTTGGTTAATTTCAAGCCGACGCTGCCAGCGATAAGAACACTTGAGCGGATGTTCCCTAAAGCCCGGCTAGCATTGATTGAGCGGCTGAATGCAGGTGATACGACTGCGACGCAGGAACTGCGGAAAGCGATGGATGCTTGCGACGCGTCGGAGTTCACACTTGCATTCGCCAAATCGCTCATTGTTGAGGCTCTAAGCCATTTAGAGTGCTTGCCCACGAATGTTGCGGTTGAATCACTACGGAACCTAGCACTAGCGGCAGTAAGTCGTCGCGGTTGATGCGTCTTGGGTCCTATTGAAGATGCTCAGGCCGGTAGCCTTTGGACTAACTCCTGAGCAAGCCTTTATTTGCTTCACCTGCATCGCAAGTGAGCACGCCAATAGTGCACCGTTTTTGCGACGCACGTGATGACATTCTTAATCTCTTTTCGCACTCTAAAATTCGGCCCGGCGGGCAAAAACAACGTCATCCTCTCACGGCGAACCATCACGTTTTCCACCATGATCGCGCGCATGAGCCAGACTGCCATGGCTTCATCGTCGCATTCAACACCGACCCAACCAAGTGTCTCCGCTCGCGTCGTTGACAGACCTGTTACCATTTCGATACCACGTCGGATTTCACAAACGACCAGCTCATAGGCAGGCAGATTCTCTTTGGCCTGCTCCGCCGTGATCGCCTCGAGCAATCGCCCCCGGTGCGGTGGTCCGCCAGCCATCGCCAGATCACAAAAGCTGGTCCATATTTCATCCCACGCCACGACACCAAAGTTGTCGGTGTCTATTGAAGCCGAGCCCATCGAGTTGGCACTGACCTCTTCCAGCCGACCGCGATACTCAGATGGCAACACCGAGTCCACTCGCCGATCGATCTCAGCCAGCGCATTGGCAACCTTACAATCTGTCTCATGGTCGCTCTTGGAATGGACTAAGAAGTAACGTTCGCTCGATCTGGCCGACAACGCATCCAGATAAATTCCCATCGCAACATGGTACCAACTTGAATCCTCAAGAAGTCGAATGGGACAAGGGCTCTCATTGGACAATCTATTCCATTGCCAAGCGTAGTCGCATGGCTCCGATGAAAGTTCAAGTCCATGGAGTGCGCCTAATTCTTGGATCGCCCGAGCCGCTTGTTCCGAACTCATTCGCCACGCTATCAACGAGACACTCTGCACGCCGACTGAATCCATCCGTCGAAGCGCCGTACACAAGCTTGGGTTCAACTGGTCAAGAAAGGCATAGTGAACATCCAACTTTTCGTCCAACTGCTGAAGATGGAACGCGAACGACGATACTTCACATCCAATTTCCCGTTCGGACTCATTCGGCGTTAATACGAGAACGGCACTTTTGTGTTGAGAACTCAGGTGCTCCCTGATTGGTGGGCCAATTGCATCGGCCACATCCCGAAGCGACCAGCATCGTGCAACATGAAGTTTGATATGGATGTCTTCGGATCGCATCCAAACGACGATCGAATAAAGTTCGTCTTGATCCAAGGGCTCTAGACCGATCGGCATCACGACACAACGATGAAATCCTTGTGCGTAGTAAGACGAAATAACCCTTTCGAACGCATGAGAGAACTCCTCTGTTAGGTTCGATGGAATGAACAATACGGGGTGTTGCAATCGCAAGGAAAGCGTTTCGGCCACGCGGTGCCAATGCTCGTCGTTATCTGGTGCTATTGGCGATTGCATGGTCAAGATTGCAATCGTCTTCAATTCTTCGTCGGTCTCATTCATCCCTCGCATGATATTCAAGGAACGTTATCGCATCAATGACTTATCGCCCAGAACCAAGACTTCATCTCGATTTGGGAATTGCGAAATGCGTTCAATGATTTGTGTCGATTCCGGAAGTTTGCCTTTGAGTTGTGCATACTGGCTCTCGGTGGTGACCAAAATGGAGTCTCCGCCCATTCTTGCGAAGTCGATCGCTTGGTCTGACGAGTCGCAGAACTGAATATCACGGCCAAAGTAAAACACGAGCGTCGGCCGAAAGAAACCAAAAACGGCGACTTGCGCCTCGACTGAACCGACTCTAGAACTCCAACGCTGCGCCATTCGCTGCGGCGACTGAAACCGATCGAGCTCCGGCGCAACATATTGGCTTAGCACCAAGATCATGGAAACAGCGGCCACCGAAAAAGCTCCTGCCGACAATCTTGGCCTATTGCGCGAAAGAAACCAGGCACCTACAGCGCCAAAAAGTAAAAGCGGAACGCCTGCGATTCCCAACCAAATGGACCGCTGTTGCAGTATTTCGTCCATACCTGCTCGATCCAGCACACTTTTACCGTTCCACGGAATCAGCCCCATTGCCGGAACACCCAACGCGATCAGTGCCCCAAAAGCGATTAGCAGAATCCAACCCGCGTTCAACCAAGCTCGACTCACCGACTTCAGGTCCTGTGTCCACATTGCAAAGTAGCGACCAACGATGATTGCGAGTGCGGGATACGCTGGGAGGACATAGTTTGGCAGCTTTGTACTTGCCAAGGAAAAAATTACGAGATACACCGCCACCCAGCAACTAACAAAACGGACCGCTCTGGCTTGCAGGGATACCTGAGATTGCCCTAACCAACTCAATGCCGTTGGGATGGCAAACGCCGACCAGGGATACATCCCAATTAAACAAGCGAAAAGGTAGTAGTAGATTGGTCCGCTGTGGTTGTCCATAGCTTGCGACATTCGGCCAAGATGATGAACACCAATAAACTCTCGTAGAAATTCGCCACCCGTGCGCCACTGCACGAGCAAGTACCAGGGAGCCGCAACCGCAAGAACGATGACGGCAGCCGTAATGGGTCGCATAGCCCAAACGGTTTTACTGAATGGAATCGGTCCATACGGTTTCAGTCTCGCGATCACACGGCGCAGGAACTTGCTGCCGACTGGCAATACAACCTGTTGTTCCGTCAGCAGAAACAACCCTATGACAGCGGTTGGAAACAAAAAGCCAATCGGTCCTTTGGTCAACACAGCCAAGCCCATGACTGCATAGGTCATTATCCAAGATCGCCAACGAATCGTGGAGAGTACTTGATCCCGGTTGGAGAACGGGACGCTGAAGTAGTCCCGAACCCAAAGGTACAAAGCGAGAACGGTAAAAAAGCTAAGGTGCGCATCCGCGGTCGCCGAGCGAGAGACTATCGTGAACATGATGCACGAGCCGATTGCGAGGCCTGCAAACAATCCGGTCGCCGCGTCGAACAGTTTTCGAGCGAGAGCATACGTCAAGAGAATGGTGCCCAAGCCAAAGAGCGACGAGATGAAACGCGCTCCGAGTTCGGTAACGCCAAACATCTCATAACCAACCATCATTCCCCAAAACATCATGGGTGGTTTGTGCGCAAACAGTTTGCCGTTAAATGTCGGCGTCACCCAATCACCCCGAGCGTGCATCTCGGCGGCAGTGGCGGCGTAGAATCCTTCGTCTTGATCCCAAAGATGCGTGTTGCCGACTTGAACCAACATCACACCGACGCCCACAACCAATAGGCATAGTAATGAAAGTGCAGTCTCTTTTCGAATCATGTTTGCGTGGAATTAGGCGTGGTTGCTATGGGGATTATGCGGCGCGATTTGCTGCATCAGGTGTCATTGCATCTGGCTGTTCGACGTGCAATTGTGGCTTGCGGAACAGATGCGAATGCTGCTCCGTGGCATCGTCCGGTGGATTGATCCACACTACGCGGTGTGCGCAACCTGAGGCTTGAATGTTGACCGAATCGCCAAGCACGTAGAGTGGGCGTTGTTTGGCCTCATCGTAGATACGGCCAACATAGTCCCCAACCAACCCGACCGCGGTCAGGGTTGCTCCGTTAAAGAGCAATTGGAAACAGACGAGTGAACTCCAGCCGGGAGCGGTGGTCGCTACAAAGATTGCGGCGTAAATCGCATAGAGTGAATAGCCAACTCCAAACAAACTCAAAAGCAATCCAGCGTACAAGCAGGCTTTGAGTGGCATGGCCGAAAAGGAGGATATGGCGGTCCACGCCAACTTTCCAAGCTTAATCGGTGAATATTTTGTTTCACCAGCAGCGCGAGCCGGACGATGAAAGCGAATGATTGTTTCGCGCAAACCCAGCCAAGCGACCAATCCCCGCATGAATCGATGTTGTTCGCGGAATTTTCGGAGGGCATGAACTGCACCTCGACTAAACAAACGAAAGTCGCCGCATTGGGGAGGCAACCGTTCATCCACCGCTTTCTGCATAAACGAATAGAAAGCGGAAGCAGTTAGTTTTTTGAAGGCGCTTTCGCCATCGCGGGCGATGCGCTGGGTCGAAACTACGTCAAACCCTTGCTTAAATTGCTCCACCATCGTTTCGAGCAACTCGGGTGGATCCTGCATATCGGCATCCATGACGAC
>JANMNR010000366.1:0-6014 GCA_031368325.1 Pirellula sp. | reverse complement strand
AAAGGCCCACCTGTTCCCATCCCGAACACAGTAGTTAAGCTTTCGGAGCCGATGATAGTGCCCACCAGTGCGAAAGTAGGTATTGCCGGATTTTTTAACAACAACAAAGCCCGATTGCAGAAATGCAATCGGGCTTTTTTTATTGCCCCAGTGTAATGCTTCGTCAGAGCTAATTTTTAGTACGACGGACTTCCAGTCCGTCGACAAACGTTTGCGCCGACGGACTGGAATTCCATCGTACAGGTTCAGCTCAACCTTCATTTTAAGGTGTGAAGAAGCACTAGAACAGTTTTCCAAACTGTTCACGCTCTGCGTCTCCGGCTTCGAAGCGCTTGCCCTGATTTGGATGTTCAACGCTCCTCAAATCGGATGGCAATCGAATCGAATTGGCCTACCCGCTAATAACGCGAATCAGGTCGCATTGGAGAATGCTCAACAAGGAGCATTTTCGATCTCGAAGCGAATTCTGATTCTTTATTCTTTGGATTCGCGGGCGTGCGGTAAAAAACGAAGCCCAACGTTAGGCGGAGCCAGTGGATCTAATGAACCAGCCCCAATCATGAGTTTGTGGTTTGCAGACCGAGAACTCGTAGAATCCGCTCGACGCCCACACCACCCGCCGATAGCCGATACGTTGGGCAGCAGGTCCGTGCCAGTTACCGCGAACCTGTATATGGCGGCACGTACACAATTTGAAAGGCCAAACCCAAGGGCCGGGGTGAATTTAGCGGAAAGCGTTCGGACCTGTCGTTTTGACATGATTCGGCTTGAATCGAAAGTAAGCCTCGAACGGAAAGATTAGAATTGCTTGGTATTCGAGTCCGTTGTTGTTCATAATCTAGGTCGCCCCGAAGAAGTGATCAAAGCGGCTCTTGCAGCTCGAAAGGCTGTATTGAATTCAGCCGGCCAGTGCAGCGAGTTGATCTACGAGACGTATTGTATTTCCAATGCTTTTTCTTACACGGGCAAGCAAGGCCAAGGATTCATTCACATCGCGACCTACGCGACACACGTCAATATTGGATTTGATCGCGGGACGGAACTCAACGATCCAGATGGTCTCCTACATGGAACTGGAAAGTTGATTCGTCATGTTCGATTGAATAGTGCTGCAGACGTGAAGGAGGAATCCATCCTTCGTTTGATTGATGCTTCCGTCAAACAAGGGCTTACCATGGCAGAGACGCAGGGCGGGGTTGTGGCGGCGAGCGGGGTTGTCAAACGACGAACAAAATGAGCGAGGCCAGTTACCAAGAGACCCCTTCGGTATGTGCCATGCACTCAAGCTTCCCTGCTTTCTTGGATATGCTTTTTTGTTTTTTCGCATCCGCAGCCATCTAACCTATTTTCCTCCGTTCTTCCGCAGTTCAGAGTTTCCCATGTGTCTGACAGATAATAAAACCAAAAAACCTAAAAGTGGAACGAGAAGTCCAATGGCGCAAATAGATGCAAAAGTCTTGCCGCGTAAAAGAACGGCCAAAAAATAAACCGCAAAAGCGCCAAACCCAAAAATTAACAAAGGGATTGCGACATGCGAAAGTCCATCGAAAGGGAATTTCTCTTCTGCAGTCACAAACAACATGTTGACGGGCACGATGCAAAGGTAAAGTAAGACGGCGATATTGCCCCGGCGTAGTGCCTTAGCGATTTGTTGGATGCTAGATTTCGTTGCATCGAGGCTACGTGTTGCGGAAAATTCAGATGAATTCGCAGGAGTCGCATACGGGTTTCCCGATTGTGGCGAGTCTGAATCAGTTGGTTTTGTTTGGGTCATCACAGCGGTGCCGACGATGTGAATTGTATAGATCTTTTATTGGGCAAAGCCGGTTGTCGCGTGCAAGGCCCTTCTATGTCAACTTAGGCAATTCGTACCCCGCGCGACGCGGTCGCGCTAGCAGTTTGTTCGCCTCGTCGTCGCCGATAAACTTTTCGATCTGCGGATCCCACTGCAGCTTGCGGCCCACTTTGCGGCAGATATTGATCAAGTGGCAGATCGTTGTTGCGCGATGGCCGGTCTCAGCGTCGGCCGCAGGTTTTGCACGCGTGCGGACGCACTGAATGAAGTTCGCAATGTGCGGGATCGACTCGCCGGGCCCGCCGGGCGTATCGGGCGGTGCGTCCTGAAGCAGATTCGCAGGATTGGCTCGGGCGTGACCTCGAAGGATCTCGATGTTCCCCTTCTCGCCACGGAAAATGGCACCCAGATCCTCCATCGTACGTCGCTCGCCCATGAGCTTTAACAATGTACCACTCGCATATCTCATGGTGACGCGTGGCCAGCCTTTGGCGTCCTTTTCTTCTAGCCAGATCTCTACAGGCCCCGTATCGTCCGTGCCCAACGCGCATTGCACTTGGTCGAGCGAGTGTGTGCCCCAACCGGTCACTCCCCATGACTGTCCACCGCCGTCGTAATCCTCCCAGTTGGACCAGCCTCGATGAAGTTCTTTCTGGTACGGTCGAAGCTGCATCTGATTGGTCCAGAGATCCCAATTGAGCCCTTCGGGTGTTGGCTGCTCCGATTGCGGTTGCCACACAGCCGGGCCTTCAAAGTTGTAAACGATCACTTCCCGAACTTTGCCGATTGCGCCACCGCGAACCAGTTTGCTGCAGTGGGCGTTGATAGGTATCGACCGCTGCTGCGTCCCGGTTTGAACAATGCGGTTAAGCTTGCGGGCGGCGTCGGACACGATACGGCCTTCTTGGATGGTCAGCGAAAGAGGCTTCTCGGCGTACACATCACAGCCAGCGGCCAGCGCGTGCATGATGCACCACACGCGGGTGTGCGTGGTGGTCTCGATGAATACCGCGTCCAGCTTCTCTTGGTCAAGCATTTGTCGGATATCAGCGTACATGTTCCAAGACTCAGGCTTTAGATCAGGACGGTCTTTCGCCACCGCCGCCACCATCGACTTGCAGCGTCCGAAATCGCAATCGGCGACTGCAACGATCTTTGCGCCAGGCAGATCCTCTTTCAACAGTATCCATTGAGCCCGGCCACCCAGTCCTGCGATACCTACCCGAACCAACTCACTCGGAGGTGTATCGCCTTGTCCCATTACGCGCGAGGACATCATGTACGGCCCAGTTGCGGCGCTGGCAACCAAAATGTCTCGGCGTGAGTACGTTCGACGTGTCATGTTTCATTCCTCGGAGCAAATTGCGGGCTCAATGTTCTTAATCGCGTGTCGCGGAAGTTGCCCCTACGAATAGCGGCACAAGATCGTGACTTTACATTATCTTGAATCATACCCTTGATCACAAGGCCAAGGTTTTGCCAACGCATAAACGCACCCGAATGATGGTCATTCTCAGCTACGGCTATTCGCTCCTCATTCTCTCCCAAATGACAATTCCACTGCTCCGCGTTTTACCTTCCTCCAACGGCGCATTAATCAATGCAAAACCAAGCCATGCCATACCAAGCCATACCGTCGTAGCTTCGTCCATATATCAGCGATTGACACACCCAGATTCCAAGAAGGGTCGCTTTTCGCGGAAGGCTGTGCTAGGTGTTGTTGGTGCGGTTTGACTTCGTTGAGGATTTACTGGATGCTGTGATACCAGTATCGTATCCTCCAAATTATTTAGGCCGAAATGAAATCGTTTCTACTTACCTGCGTTCTATTCTCCGCCATCAGTTTCATCGGCGGGTTTTTGCTCTGCCTTGCAGCGACCGAACAGGCTGAAAGCCTGTTCAACGGTGAGCCTACAGACAAAGCCGTTGAACGCGGTCGTGAGTTCCTCGTCAATTTAGTCAATCCTGAACTCAACCTGCTGCCGGAGTTCAAGGGCCATCATGTGATATGGCTTTACCATGACAACTACTTGGCCGCGAAGGTTCTCGGCAAGACTCATCCAACAGTCGCCTCCAAAATCACGGACACCATTCACAAATACGGCGTTACCAAGTCAGGAAAAATCGAGCTTCTTTTTGGTGAATCCTCTCTACCTCTGCTTCGCTATGAGTTACGCGATGTGGCAAAGGAAGGGAAGTTCACCATTCGCTCAGAGTTCACCACAGACGTTTTGAACAAAGACTTTGCCAGTTACGCTGACCTATTGTGCTTTGCCGCCATCGCAGAAGAAGACGTCGTCATTGCTAGGTCCCATTTGGATGCAGCTTATGCAATGTGGGATGGTATCGGTTTCCAAGACCAAGCATCTCGCGAGGCAAGAATTTATGCGACCTATAAACTGGCACTCTACTTGTTGGCAGCCCGACGCTTTGAACTAGACGCAACCAGCCTACAGCCAATTCAGGAGCGACTACTGAGCATGCAATCGGAGTCAGGGGGCTGGATCACAGACTATAGGGCTGACAAAACGCCAGTTGGCTTTGCCAACGTTGAGACCACCAGCTTGGCCATCCTGGCATTGGAGCCCACCAAGTAAGCAGGTCCGGAATAAGGCCGCGAGTCCAATATCGAGTATGGAGCAAAACTTGGTTCACCGCTGAACATGGAGATCTTCCGATCCGTTGGGAATGCAAACGGTGCTGGGTTCGTACTAATCGTCAGTGGTGGTTGGGCGTCATCATCGACCGCGATCAATCCTAAGTTTGCGGACCACTTTGTTCAACGAGGTTACACGGTTTTTGCAGTCGTCCATACTTCCAGCCCCAAATTCACGATTCCTGAGATCATTCTGGATGTCCTGCTCCATCAATCATCCAGTTTTGTAGAAGCGATGAAGCGAGTTGGTGCGACTGCCCGCCTCACCGTAAAACCAGGCCAGCCGCACGGCTGACCTGAAATGGGTTAAGAGTGGAGGCATTTCTGGATTGGTTTGATCAGCATTTGTTGCAGCCAAGCCGTTAGCTTGCGATGGCAGCATTTCTGCTTCTTCTTTAGTGCATCTAGACGTTCAGGGACAGCAATCCTCGAAGCCTCGTCCTTCGTGTAGGCATGTGTTTTGCTGTTCGCACCGTTCGTACGTTGATATCAGCCAAAACGCAATAGCGTCTGGCTTTCGCTACGAACCAGGAAACGGTGTGCTGGCGCACTACGGCTAATTGTTCGGAGGGAATAAGAGCCAAAAACTTCCATTTCTTGCGTGTGAGACCTTGATAATGACCATCAAGTTTTCCGATTGGGCAGTTTGGGATGGGGGAAGGCAAAATCCCTTTCTGTTTAATCAAGTTCTGACGATAACACAATTTGTAGTTCTGGTTCGGCGGCATCTTACCAAAACGTACAAGAGTTCCGAAACATTTGCACTGAATTGCATTGATGTTTGACCTTCTTTTTGATGCTTAGAGTACCGCCGTTTTTACGAAAAGAATTTCGTTCCCATGAAGTACACAATGTCGTTTCGACATTTCTCGCATGCTTGCGCTTTTTCTGCCGTGTTGTTGGCTGCCAGGTCTTCTGTCGCCGTTCCCCAGGAGTATGCTCGGCAAACTCACCCAGTCGGATCCAAATCCGTTTACGTCATCGACGAATACTCCCCCTCCAATAATCGCGAGTCTTTTGTTGGAACGCAAACGCCTGCACCTATCGTAGATAGCACAGCACCCGTCGGGGCAAACGTGGCGGAAGCGCCTATAGATTCAGAAGCTGAAAAGAAAAAAGAGGCGGCCGGGAAAAAGAAAAAAGAAGAACTAAAAAAGAAGGTCGCCAATGCCTACAAGGATCCCTTCTTCCAAAATGACTTTAGCTACCTAAGCAATCCGAACTACAAAGGCTACAACCTGGGCGAAGGCATCAAGCAATTGCCTGTCGGCGATAGTGGTAAACTGGACATCGGTGGTCAATACCGGCTACGCTACCAAGGGGAACGAAACATTCGGGGTGTCGGGTTAACCGGCCGCGACGACGATTTTCTTTTGGACCGCACTCGCATTTACGCGGATTACAAAATCAACATGCGAGCGCGCGTGTTCGCTGAGTTTCTCGATGCGGGAAGTTCGTACGAGAACTTTGCCCCGCGGCAAATCGAAGTGCAACGCTTCGATGCCCAGAATTTGTTCGGCGATCTTGTTCTAATCGACTCCGACATTGGAAAGCTCACTGGCC
>JANMNR010000355.1:0-7237 GCA_031368325.1 Pirellula sp. | reverse complement strand
GAAAGTAACAGCCTCCAAGTTTGTCAACGAGTCAGCTACTTGCCCGCCGAGACCAAGTTGTTTCGATTGATGCGTGGGCGCGACTGCATCGATTTCTTTGCCGCCATTCATCCTCGTGGCAATAAGCAACTCGCCCTCACGATCGCGGATCGGCTCGAACTGGATACAGGACGCCGAGTCGGTTTTATGTCGACTGGAATGCGACAGAAACTGGCCATAGCATGCGTGATGAGTTGCCAGTGCCGTTTGATGATCTTGGACGAACCGACGGCCAACCTCGATCCAACCGTACGTGCCGAAGTCTTGAAACTGGTACGGGAAGCGAACGAGCGTGGCACGACCGTAGCGTTTTGCTCGCATGTATTAAGTGAAATCGAGGAGATCTGCGACCACGCGGCTATCTTGAAACGCGGGCAAGTCGTTCGAACGATCGACTTGAGCGAAGTCCGATTTGTGCATCGCATACAAGCTTTATTCAAGGATTTGGAATCCACCATGTTTCCGGACATGGTGCGGACTGTATCCCGAGATTCAACGAGGATTGTTTTAGAGATCGATGGCCCGCTCGATAAGCATTTGCGTTGGCTGAGCGAAAGCAAGCTGCAATCGATCCAAATCGACTCCATAGGTCTGAGAAGTATCTACGAAAGCGTTCATCCAAGTGTTCTTGTTGATAGGGTTCTAGCGTAGCAAAGCCAGAGTCGCTGTCCCCCTGTCCGTGAATGAACTGAGTCGAATCATTGGAAATACCAATCGGTACTTTGGAACCAGCTTATCGCCAAGAGTCACTACGGTCGCCGTCCCAGCCCCTTTGTATACGCTTGGATCGCGTTGCTGAACTCAGGGTCGTAATCGTCTCGTCGACCTTCGACTGCATCTTCCACCCGTTGTTCCCTAAGTCTGCCCCACTCTCGATTCGTGGATCGCATCATCCCCGGCAAACTAAAATCACCGGATTTCTCTAAGTTCGAAAAACCACCGCTCTTCTGGCCGCCTTGCGATTGCTTTCCCGAATTGTCATTTCTCGAATTGCGTTGAGACTTGCTTTCAAAACGTTGGTTCAACCGTTGCTGACCCATCGAGCTAGCAAGTTTTTCTGCTGACGATTTGACGGTGTCCTTGAATGCGCTGCGTGCTCCGTTTCGGTCCTCTCCGGCTCCCGTCTGTTTCGATTTTGGATCGCTTTGACTCGCGGATTGAGATGGTGGGCTGTTTTGTGAGGATTGGCTTTCGCTCGACGCACTTGCCGGGCCGACCTGCGAGTCCTTGTTCGGATTGGAGTTAAGTTGTCGATCCAATACATCCAGCATGCGAGCCATATCGCGTGCTTGTGCCTGACGAAGATCACGCAATACAGATTCGGTGTTGTCCGTGTCGGACTTTGGAATTGAATTGGCCGCTTTGCTCCCACTCAACTCTCCAAGCTGCTGTTCAATTTGGTTCGACTGCGATGCCAGATCGTTGGCGGAATCGATGAGTTTGTCCCTCGCTGAATCTGTTGCCGACCGATCCAATGGATTCGTGATTTCGTTGTTCTTCATTGCCTCGGACTGTTGTCGTTCCGTTTGCTTTGCTTCTTTGGATCTCTGGCTCAACTCTTCTTTTGCTTCCTTCAAAGAACCTCGAGTCAATCGCTCGACACTCTCAGCTTGGCTTGCCAGCTTGGTTGCGGCAGTGGAATTGCCAAGTCGCTCTTCATGCCGGCTGCTTCGGGCCAAATCGCTAGCGACATCGAAGACCGTATTCAATACTTGCTGCTGCTCTCGATCTTGATTGGCTAATGTCGGTGACGGCGTTTGCGGCTGTGGAAAATGCTTTGCTGAGTCCGCGATCGCATTGACTTGGTCTTGAATGCGTTCGAGTTGCTCGCTTGCCTTTTGCAGTTGCTCGACCGCTAACGCAGCGTGAGGATTTGGTTTGTCAAGATCTGCACGCTCCGCGCGTTCAAAAGCTGACGCCTGTTGCTTTGCATCTGTCGACAATCTATCAGCTTGTTCGGCGATCTTTTCTTCCGCCTTTAACTTAAGAAACGCCTGTTCCGTAGCGATGGTTGTCTGACGCAAGTTTTCTATTGCGTTCTCATTGCCTTGATTCTTTTCGAAATTGGTTTTTGCCGCCTGCCGCTGATTGTTGGCGTTGTTTAGTTCGTTTTGTCCCTTCTGCACCATCCTTTTGGCTTGATCCATTTGTCGCTGTGTGTGCGCAACATACTCCTTTGCTTGGTGAAGCAATTCGTTTCTGCTTTGATTTTGAATGGTCCTTGATTCATTTCGAACGTTCTCTTGACGCTTTTTGTCTTTCTCAATCGACTGTTCGATCGTTCCTTGCAGGGTCTGGCCGACCGCTCGCATCTTCTCGTTCGTGGTACCGAGGCGGTCAGCAAGTTCACGAGAAACCCGTTCTAATTCTTGACTCGGAACATCGTTTCCGAGTCTTCTTGCGATCTGTGAAACGCCTCGTAAGTCTTTGGCTGCCTGTTCAATGGCCGAGGCCTGCTCTCGAGCCGTGGCTCGTTTTGCCGCCCGATCGGCGTTATCCAGCAAGCGAGCGGCAAAACGTTCGGTCTGTTCGGCTGCAGCCTGCAATTGATCCAAGTTCAGTCGTTTTTCGCCCATCAGCTTTGCATCGGCTTCCTCCAATTGTTTCGCTAAAGATACTTCAGTTTGAGAAGCGTTGTGCAATTCGTTAGCGAGCGATTGAGCGTTTGCCTTTGAAATCGCGGAGAGTTCTTGCTGCATGGGTGGATTGCGTTTCAACTCACTTTCCAGTTTCTTCAACAGCGACTCAGGGTCGCTACTGCCAAGTTCCGCGAGCTCCTCTGCTCGTTGGTAGTCTTCGGTCTCGTCGCGCAAAGGAAGCTGATCGGGCGTCAACGACAAATCTCTGGCTGCTTCGCCCGACATTTTCTCCAACTCTGCACTGGACCGAGCCAATTCTGGACTTGTCTCTGCATCGTTGGCATGTGCATCCAATAATGCAAAATGCTCCGATATCTTGTCCAGCGCGTTCGATGTCGTCGACTCTCGTTTGACCGCTTCGTTTACCTTCGCGTTCCTTTCTGTAATTCTTTCGTCAACGGAAGCCATCGCTTCGTCGAGAGCGTCATCCATTTGCGGCAGAACGGCATCTAGCAGCTTGAGCGAGCGATCGCTATCGCGGGCGTAGTCTAACTCGGCCTTGTCTAACAGGTCTTGCTTGTTCGCCTGCTCTATCAATGCGTCCTGCAATTGCGAAATTCTATCTTCAGTTTTCTGCCGCTCGTTGACGACTTGTTCTTTCGTTGGCATAGAGCGAGGGCTGTCACGGGTTTCCTCAGAGGCCGGCTTGGGATTCGAATTGGCTTGTTTGGAAGCCAACTGTTCGGTCAGCTTTTTGAGCGCCTCCGTGGCGATTGCGGCTCGCTTGGCCAATTCCGAGACCGACGGGGAAAAATTGGCAAGTGTCGCGCGGGCTTCGGCAACGATCGGTTTCATGTCCCGATCCGCCTCAGCCCACAGAGTGAGCAGTGAGCGTAAATCGTCGGCACAAGAAACCAGATTTGTGTTATTCGCGTCCCGTCGAGGATTAAGTTTGGTGCTGATCGCTTGCGACGGCTGAGACCATCGTAGGGAATTGAATTTTTCTGCGACCGCGTTTGGGATTCCAGCCTCGCGCATCCACTGATTTGCAATTTCCAAACGAAGATTCACACTATCCCACTGTTTGGGATTCATGAGTAGGCCCTCAATCGTCGTCCACTCGTATTGCTCTGTCGGCATCAGTGATTGCACGACCAGTCTGGCCTCAACAGATTCATGCGCGGCCTCCAAAATGCGGTATGCTCTTGCAATGGCCTGTGCGTCTGCAAAGTGTGAACCCGCATTTGTTGGTTCCACGACCCATCGTTCTAAAACGCTGTTCCACGCGCGATGCGCCATTCCCATATCACTTGAAAACATCGGATCGGTAAACGAGCGGCGTTGATGCACGTCGCGTCGATCAAGCATTTGGTCAAGGGCCGAAAGCAACGGGCCAGTCACCTCGCTCACCAGGGCATCGTTCCGAGTCGTCCATTCTCCGGTGTCGATCGAACGGTCTTTGTTCGCCTCCATGCGCCGATTGTGTCGATCAAAGAATCTCTCAAAGTTTGGCCAAAGCGAGCCGCTTCGATTCAACAATTCCTTTCGGCAGTTGGCCACATCGCTGGCGAGATGCCCTAATAGGTTGAAAGCCCATCGTTGGTTTTTGAGCTCGGATACGCTGCGTTCGATACGATTGCGCAAGTCTTTTTTCGACTGCTCCGTATCGTCCTGAGTTGCGACATCTCGAGTCTCTGTTCGTGTTTGATCCAGCCAACGTGACAACTCACTGAGGCGATTGCGAAGATCCGGATTTAGGCTGGGCTCCATTGTTGTCACGAGCTTTTGGATTTCGTCCAGGTACTGTTCGGCAATTCGTTGTGAGCGTGACAGAACAACGAAATCGGCGTCTGGCTTTCGGCTTAGGACATTGCGTTGGTGGTCAAGCAAGTGAGTTAGGTCCTGCGTTAACGATGCCTGTAATTCGTATCCAATGAACTGTCTGTAGATATCAGCCAGTCGTTTGGAGTTGTCGCAAGCTGAGTTGTAAGCGTTAGAAAGGCGTAAAATATTTTGTTCTGACTCTCGCTTGTGCCAATCCACCGTCGCCTTGCCCGCATCCGCAGTCGGAACGAAAATGGGGCGATCCAAAACAAAGAGCATGGTGGCGATCCATTCTTTTTCGATCCGAGACATGTTGCGGCACGCGAGTTCCACCTCCGCTTGGTCAATACATCGACCCAGATCCTTAACAACCTGCTCGGCTGCGGACCTGGCTGCGGCTGCCGCCGTTGATGCTGCTGTTGCACTGCCTGCAATCTCTGATCGGACGGCAGCGATCAACTTGACATGGTCCTCCGGCGTCAACTTAGGATCTTTTAGTTGCTCGATCTTGCGTTTCAAAGTCTCTCTTGGTTGGTTCAACGCAACGGAAAGGGATTCGAACATTGGGACGAGTTGACTTCGACGCAAAAGACTTTTGTGTCGGTCGCGATCGAATCCGATCGCAGCGAGACTGAACAGTACCGTAGGCGAATGCGACTGGTTGCCCTTTCGGTCAATTGCTGTTGTCCGAATGGCAATCGAATCTCCACTGCTTGCAGCCATCGCTGCAACATCCCACGTCCAATCCGCACGGGCCTGAAACGCCTTTGTCGATGTTTTTGCAACAGATTGAGAGTAAGCCAAGTTTTGATAAACCGTTTCCCAAGGCCCGCGATTGATGGAGGCTTCGTGAAAAAGCTTTTCGATGGGGAGGTTGTCTATCACGTCAACGGACAGGTTTGCTATTTCATCGGGGGCAACGATGAATGTCTCGTTGGCTTTAGGGGCCGCATTCCAAAAAGTCTTTTCGTTGGTTCGCCACGTGATCACAGGCGCTAAGTCTTCAACGGTATCGATCCTGTATCGCGGACTATAGTTGTTTTCGACCCCGGCCCCGTTGTAGGAAAACTCTGAAACCAAGCGAACTTGATACGTCGTGTCCTGTTCGACAACGAAATCGAACGTATATCGCAGCTTTTGCTTGTTTGGCACCAGTTGAAGCGCAATCGTCTCGCTTCGGCCAGATTCCGTGAACTCCATCACGATGCTTGCACTGACCAGCGGTTGATTAACATCGATCTCCATTTTGACCTGGCTGCCTTTCAAGAGCCGAAGATCACCTCGGTCGCTGGAAGTTTTTTCAACTGAGCTCAGTGTGTAAGAAGGTGGTGTGATAACACTGTGAAAGGCAGTGGCTTTGGGGCGAGGAATCGGAGTAATCGTTCGAAATAGCGTTTCCGCATCACCGGCCAAAACTCGAAACTTGGTGGCCCGGTCCGAAATCGGTGCTGATACGGCAAACCTCCCAACAGAATCGGCTTTAGGTTTCATTACCAACGTTCGACGGTTTTCCGGATAGTCCCTCTCTCGATTCTCTTCACCGTTGCGCATTCCTGTTTCGATCAGTTCCAAGATCACATCGGAAACCACCCCGCCCTCCACCTCCGCAAAAAAAGGTACGACTTGGTCAGACGGGACTGCAAGCAGAGTTGGGCTAGGTTCAAGGATGGTAATTTGGATCGTTGAGGGACGCACGAATGAAACGAACGGAACCATCGCACGCGCCAGCCTGGCAGGGATCTTCGCATTTGGAATGCAGCAAGCCGCGAGAACCAAACCGATTGTCACACTCATTGCAACAACGCTCTTTGCGATGGCACGCCATGGCAAAAGTCCATCGATCGCAAGGCCGTTGAGTTCCTGTGCAACTTGATGTTCAATTGCATCCACAAAAGCGATCGAACCTGATCGAGCCGAACCGTCGGGGTGCCGCAACTCTACCGTGGACAACAGACTTTCCCGTAAAGTCGGACGGGATTGTTCGACGCACCATGCTATATTCTCCTTGCTTGCGGAAAGGAGCAGATGTTTGGCACCTGCAATCCATGAGACCGCAAATGCACAAACATACGACATGCAACTCGTAAGCCATCTTACTGCCTCTGGGATCGGCATCATCCAGTCGGCTATGACAATCAGGGCTGTACCGCAAAGCAAGGTAATGAAGCCAATCGCAAATCCTCGAATCGCTTGCTGGAGCGTTCGTCGCTGCGAAAATCTGCCAAGAAATTTCGACACTGTTTCGCTCGCAGACGGAATCGAAAGTGGCGAGTTGGAAAGCGTTGAAGGGAGAGTCTGGCTCATCAGATAAGTCCTGCACGTTTTCTAAGGTACCATTCGATGGCGAGGAGGCCGATTATCGCGACAAACCAGGGATAGCTTTGCCACAACAGGGTTTGGGATTCGACTATTTTTCCGGTTCGGAATTGCTTGAGCTTTTCGGAAACGGATTCGGCTTCCTTGAGCTTAACATACTCTCCTCCTGTCATCGCCGCTGTCTGCCTTAAAGATTCCGTATTGCAAGCAAGCGACTGCATTTCGATGTCGACTGGCGATTGGACAAGCAGCTGAGTTTGAAGCTTTAAGGCATCTTTCGGAATGCCCGCGACCTCCAACCTTACTGTATAACTGCCTTCGGACATTGGGCCAAAGGTTGCGCGATAGAATCCGCGTGCATCCGTTTCCTGCACGAGTGGGAACGATGCGTTTCGAACGCCATCTCGCTCCAATACCGCTTGCACCTCCACGTTCTCCAGGGGCTGCGCATCATCCGTTTTTAATTTTGCGCGGACAGT
>JANMNR010000310.1:0-1968 GCA_031368325.1 Pirellula sp. | reverse complement strand
ATGTGATCAGCGTCTGTGGTTCCGGTCAACGGCAGCATTCCAACAGCAAGCGCGAATCGAAAGACAATCTGGCTGACCGTCCTACCATGGCGTTTGGCGATTTGAATCAACTCAGTACGCACCATCACGTCTCGATTGCCGGTCAACAACGAAAAGCCTTGGTAAACTATATCATTGGCAGCACAGAACTCACGGATGAGGCGATCCCACTGGCGGACTGCATAGCACCGGTTCTGGATGAAGCGAGGACGGATGCGAGCCTCGCGGCATAGTAACTGGAGCTGTTCGAGCGTCACGTTGCTGACACCCAGCAGACGTGCTCGACCGCTATCTTGGACCACTTCCATGGCACGCCAGGCCGCCCAGTCGTCTGGAGTCAGACCGATTCGCTGATTGGGGCCGTGCAGCACGTATGAATCTATGAACTCGGTACCAAGGTGTTCGAGCGAGCTGGCAAACGATTGCTCCACCTGTGTTGTGACAGAGGCAGCGGGATCGTATGGCAGACGATGATCCTGCCCGCTCTGGAAGGTAAACTTTGTTTGCAGAAATAGATCATCGCGGACTACAAGTCCGCTCTCAATTGCTGCCGTGATGGCTTGTCCCACCGCTGCTTCGTGGTAGTGCCGCCGCTGGTTTGCAGTATCGATCCCGCGAAACCCTTGCCTGAGAGCCAGCTCCGTCAGACGCTGGGTCTCATTCTCTTTCCACGCGGTCCCGTAGAGGAATCGGGGTGTGGGAACATCATTCTGCGGCATCGTGTGATTTCCAAATTTCCATGCACATTTGGCAATTCGCAGCATGGACACTAGAACGAATTGAGTTCCTTTTCAGCTTGAGCTAAGGTCTGGTGGTTACTTTTTCTTCGGCCGGCCTGGTGGAAGCGGCCCTTTCGTTCGGTAGGCGTTGATCTCGGCCCATGTGATCACCCACGCCTTTCCATGTCTCGGACGACTATGCCCGAGACGACCTGCCCGGCAGAGCTTCAGGACGCGCGAGACCTCAAGATCCAGTTCTGCTGCCGCTTTGGCGGATGTTAGTGTGCCGCGTTTCATCGAATTCGTGTCCCGTCTGGATTCAATCGGCAATAGACTCGCAGTATGTCGTCGCGTAGTTTCTCAACGGCCATCGCTTTGAGTGGATAATAAAACGCTGGTCTAGTTTCTGCGAGTTTGCCATCAGGATTCGCTCGTGCCTTTCAAGATTGGCAATGCCATCCAGTTCGTTGATGTGATTCCGCAGCAGCCACACACGACGCTCATCGCTCTTGATCGTTCGCGATTTGCGTGGTCTTGATTTCAATCGTCAACACACCATGTCGGGCGATGAACAGACATCCCGTTTTTTCCAGGTTTTGATAGACCTGCACAGGCTTCGCAATGTCGATGTTTGGTCGCGCATATGACTCGGAGTTCGAGTTGTTGTGATCACAAGTACGCATCGAATACTATGACGATATCGTGATAGATTAAACATCCCGTTTGGCCAAGAGGATAGACTTCCGGTCACACTTCCAAATGGCCAAAAACACCGGTTGTTGTGGTCAGAAGTACGCACGAAATCTATCCGTTTAAGCGGATAGATTCCGATACCAGCTTCATACAAACGGATAGATTTATAGAAGTACCTCCAAACAGCCAAACGACCAGCGTTTTCGCATTGGTTGTTTCGGTGGTGGCATGTAGTGGCAAAAGAGTGGATTTGCGCCGTAGGTTCGTGGTAGGGTGAAGTGGAGTCCGGAAGACTCTCGCAAGACTGCTCGGCAGGGCTAACAGGATGGCGTCAGATCGATTCCGAGGGCTCGATGCGACCAAAGAGAGGGATGGCCGGGACGTTTCGGCAGCAACGATCTGGGACGGCAATAGGACGCCGGCGCCCAGACTGGGAGATAGTCGACGGGAATTCCCGGGAACTACGAAAAACCAGCAAAATCATTGGCCGACGAGATTCCAGCAACCGAGCCGATCT
>JANMNR010000307.1:0-19443 GCA_031368325.1 Pirellula sp. | reverse complement strand
CCAATCGTCGCAACTGGGGCTACGGCGATTTGCCCAAGACGCTTGACGAGCTAAAGGAGCGGTATGTCACCTCGATCAAGACGCTCAACGACCTCCGAGGGCAAGGGATTGCAGCTGGTGTTTACACTCAGACGACCGATGTGGAGGGGGAAGTCAATGGACTGATGACCTACGATCGTAAGGCATTCAAGATTGCTAAGACCGAACTGGCCGAATTGCACAAAGTGCTGTTCGTAGAGACGCCAAAGCAAGCCGCGAAAGCAGACCAGTTCGAGAAAATCGCTTTCGTAGAAAAGCCAACCGACCGCAAGCCGGGTCCGGTGATGAGCACCGAGACGATTCGTGCGGGACTAAAGTCACACGACAAAGCTCTTTTCATTAAAGCCGGATGGATACGCGATCCGTACATCATGCTTGGTCCGGATGGCTACTTCTATCTCACCGGCACACAGCCTAACGAAGGTGATCCACGCGAAGCGAAGAACCCGTACAACATTGGACTTGGCGACGAGAGCATTGTTGGGAATCAAGTCCGCGTGTATCGAAGCCAGGATTTGATTGAATGGGAATCGCTTGGCGTAGTTTTTACTCAAGACGACTTCTTCAAACGACAAACGGATGGCAAGAAAAGGAATAAAGATGAGAAGATTTGGGCGCCGGAACTGCATTGGATGGGAGATCGTTGGGCGCTCGTTCATTGCCCGAAGCAAGTTTCGAGCCTTGCACTTACGTCAGGAAAAGAGCTGAAGGGTCCTTGGACGCATCCTATGAAGGGAGGGATGGGTGAGCGGCATGATCCGTCCTTGTTTCAAGATGACGATAACTCGGTCTGGTTGCTCTCAGGTAACACGGTGGTTGAGCCACTGAGCAAGGATCTATCCAGTTACTTGGCCAAAGGAGTTCGTATCGATCCATCCGGATCGCGACTTGGACCGAACGGAGAATCGATCAATCGAATCGGACACGAGGGAGCCACGATGATGAAAGTGGATGGCAAGTACGTACACCTAGGAACAGCGTGGTCGACGGATAAAGGACGCAAAGGCTCTTACAATATTTATTACAGCGTTGCCGAAAAGATGACTGGTCCGTTCGGCCCACGACAGTTTGCTGGGCGCTTCCTTGGGCATGGAACACCCTTTCGCGACAAGGATGGAAAATAGTGGTGCACTGCGTTCTTCAACGCCAACGTCCCGCCGCTTCCCCGAGACGGAATCGAAAAGCGAGACATTGGTGACGATGCTCATACGATCAATGAGCAAGGGGTGACAATCGTTCCGCTGGATGTTCGCACACTAAGTAACGGCGAAGTCATTATCCTTGCGAAAGATCCAGCTTATGCGACACCTGGTCCGGATGAATCGCAGAAGTTTTAACGACCAAATCGAGCAAGAAAGCGAGACCAGTGAATCCGATGATGGTTAGCAATTTGATCAAAATTAGCAGTGTTGTCCTTGGTTTGTTAGGGATCAGCACAGGAGTTTTTGCTGCGGACCCAACGTTGCCGAAGGTTTGGATTTATACCGACATGAGCGATCCGACTCTGCCGGGAACCAATCATCGCAACACCGTGAACGATCCCGACGATGTGTCGGCGATGGCCGCTTATATGCTGATGGCTAATCGCTTTGAGACGCTGGGCATTGTAGTAACCAGTACACATCGCAAAGAGCATGCGACGTCTCCCGATCAAGCGGCTTGGGCCAATCAATTTTTCGGCAAAGCCTATCGATCCGATCTGCCACAGTTGAAACAAAGCTTCCAAGGCTATCCTGACGATTTCCATTTTGTTCAATCGTGTATCAAAGATTCCGCTGAGAGGTTCGCCGAAGGAAATCGCTACGAGTCACTCGACCGATACCACACCGTCAGGTCGTTGTTGGAAGCGACTCACAAGCTCCCAGACGGCGAGGTGATCAACGTGTTGTGCTGGGGTTCGTTGACTGAACCCGCCATTCTGGTTGCGCATTGCCTAGCGACAGAGAATCTGAACGTCTTGAAAAAACTGCGATTCGTCGCACACTGGACGAATTCGCCATTGCATCAGGGATCGCCTGAGCATCCTGAAGACGTGGCCAATTGCCGTGAGGATGCAGTCGCCTGTCGATACATGAAGACGATGGCTGGTTCCGGAAAAATCGTCTATTACGAATGCGGAGCGATTGGCCAACATGGCATTGTCAGCGGTAGCCCGAAAGGCAAGAACTACTTCGATCAGTTCCGCGCTAGCCAACTGGGAACGCTGTTTGTCGAGGGGAAGTTTGTCTCCAACTGCGTCGACCACTCCGACTCGGCGACCTTTTGGGTAATGCTCGGCGAGTATGGTGTGAGCTTTAAGGATATGGCACCGGATGGAAGCAATTCGGCGAGCATCGAGAAAGTCAACGAGAGTAAATTTGCCGCCGCTTCGCAGCAGATTCACGATGAATTGCTCCGCCGTGCAAAGATTGCCGCCGCACCTATTGCTAAGGTTGCTCCGTAAACCACCGATGCAATTGGGCTAACGGTTCCCGGCAAAGTTACCGTCTGACCGAATGACAATTAGGCATAGCCGAACAGATCGATGGGAATACTTAATTGTGCCTTACGCTTTATCATTGTACTCTGAGACGGGTGTGGCATGGCTTGAAAGTCAGCACACGCCTTGAGCGGAGTGAATTCCTCTCCCAAATTAGTGACGATACATCTCTTTCCACCACTAAACTTGAACCACAAGTGAGTAGAAACCCTAACTGTGAAATCCGAAACAACGAGATCAAATCTACTCTCAAGCCGTCGACGATCAAGCCGACGTGCTTTCATGAGTTCTGCTTGCACCATCGCTGCTATTACAGCCATGAGGCCATCCCTTGGACATCAGGCAGCAACAATTAAGCCTTTTGCGCTTGCATTCGCGCCGCATCCCGGGATGTTCAAAACGCTCGGTGGCGAAGGCGTGCTTGATCAGATTCGCTTCGCTCATGACCAGGGCTTCCAAGCCTGGGAACACAATCCAATGTCCACCGAAGAACCATCCCTTCAAGAAAAGATCGGCCAATTGTTGCGCGATCTCAAAATGCGGATGGGAGTATTTGTCGCTTACGGGGACTTTGAGCGACCGACTTCTGCGGTGGACAAGCCCGAATATCGAGAAGAAGTCCTGAGCACGATCGATGCAGCCATCGAGGTCGCCAAGCGATGCGGCGCGACTCACTTTACAGTTGTTCCGGGCACGATCGATCAACAATCGATCCATGACAAAAACTGGAACAAGTACGGCGGAGCCCGCTTGGCTGAAGGCTATCAACTCGCAAATGTGATCGATCTGCTACGCAAATGTGCCGAGCGTCTGGAATCACATAAGCTGACCATGGTCTTGGAGCCCTTGAATTGGCACACCAATCATGGCGGTGCTTTTTTGCAAAGGTCGGATCAGGCATTCGCGATTTGCCGAGCGGTAAACAGCCCAGCTTGTAAGATCTTGTTTGATATTTATCACCAGCAAATCACCGAAGGCAATTTGATCCCAAACATCGAGCGCTGCTGGAACGAAATCGGCTATTTCCAAACTGGTGACAATCCAGGACGCAAGGAGCCTGGCACGGGAGAAATCAATTACACCAGGGTTTGTAAGTACATTCACGATCGTAGTGTGATGGAAAGCAAATCCTTCATCTTTGGCATGGAACATGGCAACTCCATGCGTGGCAAAGACGGTGAACAAGCAGTGATTGATGCCTACCGAGCGATCGATCCAGTCTAGGTCATCGAGACTCTCGACGATTCCACCATCGATCGCATCGCTTGAGCGCGCAAGGTCTAGTGCTTCGGGGCAGCGCGAAGCAACCGATTGGGTTTTGCTCAGCGAACACGGAGTCAGCTTGAAGGTCATCGCCGCCGACGGAACCAATTCGGTTGGCCGAGACGGTGCTTGCTAAATACCCAGGCTAGTGCTGAATAATTGCAGTGCTTGCTTGTTGGCCGCGACATCGTGCACTCGCAGGATCTGAATGCGATGCAGGGCCAGGGCGAGCGAAACTCCTACCGTTCCAAAGCACCGATCAAGGTCTTTGTTGCCGAGCACTTTAGCGATGAAGCCCTTTCGAGAGTGCCCGACGAGAATCGGGCGACCCGTCGCATGGAAAGCCGCCGCATTTTGGAGCAGCTCCAAATTGTGTGCGTGTGTCTTGCCAAATCCCACGCCAGGATCCAAGCAAATGTTTTCGGGCGCAATCCCTCGTTCCAGTAACCATTGGTCACGTGACTTTAGGTAGGCTAACACCTCGGCGACAACATCCGTGTACTCGGGGTTGTCCTGCATTGTCTGCGGCGTACCCTGCATGTGCATCACACAGACTCCGGCCTTACTCGACCTTGCAACCTCGATCATGTCGGGATCCGACTTAAGTCCCGAAACGTCATTGATGATCTCGGCCCCAAGTTCAATGGCTGCGGATGCAACCTTCGCTTTCATGGTGTCGATGGAGATCGGGATGGCGATTTTACCTTGCAACCGTTCCAAAACAGGTACGACGCGGTCTAGCTCGTCGGCTTGCGTTACGGCCTGACTATATGGTCGAGTGCTCTCGCCACCGATATCCAGAATATCAGCGCCTTGGTCTTCAAGTCGCTTTGCTTGATCTACCGCCGACTGAACGGTGTAGAAAAGGCCGCCATCGGAGAAGCTATCGGGTGTTAGATTCAATATGCCCATGATCAATGGGATATTGCCGAACGACAACTTTTGTTTTCGTAAACTCCAATGAGTGGCGAGAAACGGTGTTGTTTTTAGATCGATGCGATTTGGATTCAACAAGGTCACTACACGTAGTTGGGAGTGGGTGGCCGATAGTGGTCCATGTTGATGGACCGGAACCAGTCGATAGTCTTCTTTAGGCCCTCTCGAAGTGGTACCTGTGGCTCCCAGTTTAAGTGTTTTTTCGCAAGAGTGATATCCGGTCGTCGTCGAGCGGGATCGTCAGGTGGCAGCGGCCGCTTTTCCAATCCGACTTTGCAACCCGAAATCTCCATGACCAGCTCAGCCAACTCTCGAATGGTAAACTCGCCCGGATTCCCAATATTGACTGGGCCGATGAAGTTTTCTTCGTTGTTCATCAATCGGAAGATCCCTTCGACCAAATCGTTTCGGTAGCAGAAGGAGCGTGTTTGCTCTCCCTCGCCAAAAATTGTAATCGGCTGCCCTTGAATGGCTTGCCGAATGAAATTGGAGACCACCCGTCCGTCGTATGGGTGCATTCGAGGGCCATAGGTGTTGAAGATACGTACGATGCGAATGTCGACTTTGTTCGTTCGGTGATAATCCATGAACAAGGTTTCGGCGACTCGCTTTCCCTCGTCGTAGCACGATCGAAGGCCGATCGTGTTTACATTTCCCCAATACGATTCTGGCTGCGGATGAATAAGCGGATCCCCATAAATCTCGCTGGTGCTAGCTAAGAGGATGCGGGCCCCGCAGCGTTTTGCGATACCGAGCATGTTGATCGAGCCCAAAACAGATGTTTTTATCGTTTTGATGGGATTGAATTGGTAATGTCCGGGGGCTGCCGGACAAGCCATGTGATAGATTTGATCGACCTCAAGGAAAATGGGGAGCGTTACATCATGTCGAATCAGCTCAAAATTGGGCCTGGTTAGCAAATGAGCAACGTTGGTCTTCTGAGCTGTGAAAAAGTTGTCGAGACAAATCACGTCGTGCCCTTCGTCCACCAGGCGCTCGCACATGTGCGATCCCAAGAATCCAGCGCCACCCGTTACCAATATTCGTTGTAGCTTTGTCACTCTTTTTTCCACTAATCGAGGGGATGAAATCCGTTTCCACCAATTGATCTGTTCGAAGTTCAAGCTAACGGAACATCCGAAAACTTGATTATCGTTTGACGCACCGCTGCAATCGCGGTGGAAGTTCTATGATTCACGCAATTCGAACCAACAAGGTTGGGGATGCGTATGTCGCGAGAATTGTGTGGATTCAAACGAATTTGCAATTTGCGACATGCTCAAACCACTCTATTCCGTTTCAAACCTGGAGATCATATAGAAATGAAGTTTTTCAAACTAGGTATGATGGCGTTGGCATTTGTTTCGGCTGGCATGACATTGCGTGCTGACGATGCAAAGAAGTGTGATGCTGCATGTGCTACCGAGGGAGGCACATGTACGGTAACCGCAGGTATGGCAAAGCTTCCAAAGCTCTCGTACATGGTCGGAACCAAGTCGCTGTGCTGCGAAGAGTCCGCTAAAGCAACCGCTGCGGAAACATCCGCAAAGGTAAAGTATGTTGTCGGTACCGAGAAATTCGAAAGTTCCGAAAAAGCATTTGCAAGCCTTGTAACACAAACTGAGAAGTTTGTTTCCACATTTGCTACGCCAAGCACCTGCAGCGTTTCCGGTTTGACTACCGTCGCTGGCGAATCGATGACTTGCTCCGTTGCAGCAAGTGAAGTTGCTAGCAAGGTCAAGAAGGCCATGGACAGCGTTGCCATCTCCTACAAAGTCGGCGACAAAACATGCAACTGCCCAGTAGAAGCCAAGACACTTGCCGCCGCAAAGAAAGCCAAGACACTTTTCGTTGTTGAGAAAGAAGAAACCGAATGCGAACAAACCGCTCGATTGAACTTGGCTCGGGCCAAGTGCAAGGCAGCTCTTCTCGCAATGGCCCCTGCTGCTAAGGTAGACTCAAAGTCGATAACTCAGTAGCGGTTAAGTGGTCCGAAAAAACAAAAAAGGCCTTGGGCAACCCAGGCCTTTTTTATTTGGTTGAAATCGTTCGAATCAAAGGCGATCGGCGGAAGGAATACGAAGAGTCAGCACAGCGCGTCAGGTTGAGCATAGCATCAGTGTTTCAAGCCAAGTTCGCCATGCGGCGATCTCACTGCCCGAAATGCTATTTCCTACACCTGGAAACCTAATGCTCTTCCCTGCTGAAGTCCAAACAAGCTCCGCTTGCATTTGCCCAGACGTGTCGACTTCCATCTTTAGGCTCATCGGATCATCCAATTTCCTTGCAGGGAACACCGATCGCAGATCGAGTGAACCGAGGCGATGCCAAGCGTCGATTCCATGGCAAGTGCCTTCGATCAACTGCAACTCTTGCGGCAATGACTCATCAATTCGCAATGGACGTACAAGTCTAGCGGGGAGCGGGCCGCCACGCTCAATCAGCAGTCTTGGGACCATTGCCGTTTTTTCCTTAGTCGACATTGGAATTGCGAAATCGTAAACAGCGCACGGAATGGCATGGTAACCCTCCGCTGAAACTCGGGTCGGGTCTGTAAACCAGTGCGCCTGCATGGCTGCTCCTCGCGCTAGCTCATTTTTTTCCAGTAAGCTGAGGCTGGCGGCTTGAGGAACACATTCTTCGACGATCTTTTGCAGAGGCTTTAGCCGCATCATGATGCCGGCCAGGATCACGTGTTGTACATCGGAAGTCTTAATGCGAGCTGCAGAACAAGCTCCTCCGATAGCCTTGCTAACTTCCGAACCTATCACGGGCACCATCGCCAGTAGCCGCTCTTGTGTTAGCTTCCGCACGATCGCCGAGCCTCGCCATTCGAATCGCATCTCAACAACGGGCTTGACCGTCAAGCGTTCGATGACCAACTCCACAGTTCGCTGCAATCGACTCGCAGCCGGAATATCATTCTGGATGTCGGCACCGGTGAGGCGTTTCAATTCGGCTGAAAAGTAGTCCGAGAGCACCCTAATCCAACGTTGGGAGCCATTCCGCCAATCACCGTGTGTCCCCTTGAGTTGCACGATTCGGCCCTCAACCTCAGCCACACTTGCTTCCAGGCCAGTCCCACCTAAATGAACAATGAGCACAGTCGCTTTTTGCACACGCTGCGACTCCGGTCCCTTGTCAAGTGCATTGAGCCAAGCGAGAACCACAGCAAGCGGCTTGTCGAGGAGCTGAAGGATTTCGACCCCAGCAATCTGACAAGCGACGTCAATGGCACGACGGTGAACTTGATCGTAGCAACTCGGCACGGTGATCACGGCTTGGCTGGCACGAGTTACTTGTCTGCGGGCGTTGCCAAGCAATCGATGTACCAACGCGGCCAGCAGCACTTCGGGTGGAACGGACTTGCCACCGAATGGCCGCTTAACTAGAGGTAAGCCAATCCATCGTTGCAAACTATGAAAGATGCCCGTTGGCTGGACTTGCCACATCTTTAAGGCTGAATCGCCAATTTTGACATGATCGCCTATGCTCCAAAGCATGTTCCTAAGCTGATGGCCTTGACCGTCTGGTTGTTGGATCAGCTGCGGACCATGTTCGGGATGATACCAAGCCACGGTCGAGGACGCTTGTCCTAAATCGATACCGAGCGTCGTCGATTGAGTTGCTGGAGTGGACTGGCGGTCGTGAACACTAGTTGGATGACTTTTGAAAAGTCCTTTAAGAAAGACGCTGCCATGTACTTTGCGAATGGGGATCTCTGGCAAACGAAGTTCATCGAGCGTTTGAAGCAATTCACCAGCAGACGAAAACCGTTCTGCTGGCAATTTAGCGACCAATCGCTTGAAAATCGAGTCGACTCGAAGGTCGATGTTAGAACGCAGCTCGTAGAGATTGGGAATCGGGTGGCGTTGATGCAGAATGGCAATCTGCTCAGGCTCGCCCTCAAACATGGTGCGCCCGGTTAACAGCGAAAACAATGTTGCACCAAGCGAGTACAGATCCGCGCGTCCGTCCGCCGACGGCAGGCCCAGGCTCTGCTCGGGTGCCATGAAGTGTGGCGTTCCAACCCCTTGTGTCGCGCGCACTGAACTGTCATCATCATTCAAAATCGCTAAGCCGAAATCGAGTACTTTGATCATTCCTAGCGTATTGACCATTAGGTTACCGGGCTTTATGTCGCGGTGGACAATCTGCCTCGCATGGGCATACTCGAGAGCTGTTGCTACCTGTCTTACCACGTTGATCGCCTCGGCTGCAGACAATGGGCCCAAACGCGACACACGGTCAGCAAGCGATTCTCCCTCAACGAACTCCATGACCAGATAGATCTGCCCAGCATCCCGCCCCGCATCGAACGCGGTGACAATGTTCGGATGCGATAGTTTTGCTACCAACCGAATTTCTTGCAAAAAACGGGGCGTTCGATCCGCACCCAATTCCTTCTTTTGATGCAGGAGTTTGATCGCAACCAGCCGCTGCATCACCCGATGTTCCGCTTTATATACATCGCCCAAGCCACCCTCACCGATAAGTTCGATCAAGCGATATTCGCCCAGCAATTTCGAGGGAAGCGACGCGGTTGCACCATCGACGCTGCGATTCGATTGCTCCACGCGTGACACATATCGCGATAGAGCCAAAGCCATGTCGGACGCAGTCGAATAACGATCGTCGGGCGATTTGGCTAGCGCTCGCGTGCAGATGGCAGCAAGTTCATCGTCCAATGCATCCATTTGACTGCATAAAGGCAGCGGTTCTGCATGCAATATCCGATCAAACAACTCGCCCATTGTCGCTCCGCTGAATGGTCGACGATGCACGAGCATTTCGTATAGAATCACCCCCAGCGAAAAGATGTCACTGCGTGCATCCACCGATTCCGTATCGCATCGAACCTGCTCTGGACTCATATAATTCGGAGTTCCCACTAAGCCTTTAGGAGTCGATACGCTCTTTTGACGAAAGGCTAGCCCAAAGTCCGTCACGTGGACCCTGCTGTTGTGCCGATCGATGAGAATGTTTGCTGGCTTAATGTCACGATGAACCAATCCTCGCTCGTGAGCGTGGGCCAGTGCTTCCGCGATGGTCTGCACAAACCTCGCCGACTCAATCACACTCCATCGACGCACTGTCAATGAATTTGCGAGTGTATCCCCCTCGATAAACTTAGAGACTACGTAGAAACATCCGTCGTCTGTAATGCCGACGTCATACACCGGGACAATATTCGGATGGTCCAAAAGCGCGACGTTGCGTGCCTCCTGCAATTCCAACGTGTTGGGTGGAAAGGAGCTTGACAGGAGATCGTCATTGTCTGCCGATTTACTGATTTTGATTGCAACAGGACGCTGCAACTGCTCGTCGAAACCGAGCCATACGATACCAAAGTGCCCCTCGCCCAATTTTCGAATCTGCTTGTACCGACCGATCTGACTCTGCCCGATTTCGGGCGCGTAAGGCATGTAAACAGTCGCGTAAGGATCCTCTTCGAAACCCGCAGGATCGTTGCCAGGTCTGTCTGTTTTAGGAGTGATTTCTTCCATGAAATCTATTGTCCTCCGAAATCGGTCTGAGCGTAAGCCCGTTCCGATGACAACGCAAATTCGCTAGTTACTCTAGACAAGCAGGTAACGGATCGGTCGAATAAATCCGATCAATCGTTGCCATTCGTTGCGAGCACTCGTTCCCGTTTGTCCAACCTGTAAAAGCTGCGGCATAACGCCGGACACATTCCAAAAACAGCCATTGCCAGAAAGGCACCATGAGCGAAAAAATACCAGTTGACCTAAGGCCTATCCGATTGGACGTTCCCGTCTTTAATTGCGTGGTACATGTGCTTCGCAACGAAAATGGAACCGTTAACGCTCGAGTAGCCAACTTGCCCAATATCGCTTGTACCGCGTCAAGCGAACGCGATGCACTTGCACGCATCGTGAAGGAGTTCAAGCAAGTGATCAAGCAGCATTCGGAACAAGCCTCGCCTATACCTTGGATCGAACCGCCAAGTCTTAAGGAAGCCAACGAGCAATCGAGATTGATCCCGGTGCACCTTTAATCGGCAAGTTAATAACGACCGATTCACATAACGACATTCATCGGCTTAGCCCTGCGTGCTTAACTCGAACGGAGTACAACGAGTCCGAAGCGGTGATGAATAGGGTTTTGAGGTCCTTGCCTCCGAGGCAAACGTTGGCAGTCCAATTTTCCGGGACGGCAATGACCTGAATTTCTTTGCCGTCACGATTGAACACAGTGACCCCCTTCTTGCCAGTCAAATAGAGATTGCCATCTGAGTCAATCGTCATGCCATCCGAACCGCTTTTGCAAAACAATTTTCGGTCCACCAGTGTGCCGTCGTTGGCAATGGTGTATTGATATGTCTTTGTGTCACCGATGTCTGCGACGTAGAGCAACCGCCGTTTGGAGTCACCTATGATTCCGTTTGGTTGAACGAGCGTGTCGTCGACAAGCGTCACGTTGGCACCGTCGCGATCAACTCGATAAACGGATTGTTTGTTCTGCGGCCTTGTTTTGTGCTCCCACCATTTCCGTTGGTAGTACGGGTCCGTAAAGTACATCGTGCTGTTCGAATCGATCCAAACGTCGTTCGGACCATTCAATTTCTTTTCTTCGAAGTTGCTGAATAACACTTTATGCGATTTGTCGGACGCGATCTCCCACATCTCATTCTTTTCGTCGGCACATGAAATCAGCTTCCCGTCCGGCGCAAAGAACATTCCATTACTCCGCCCTGCCGGTTTCAAGAACTCCGAGACCGCGCCGTTTGTATCCACTTTCATAATACGGTCGTTGGGCTGATCGGTGAAGAACACGTCTCCTTGCGTGTCCACGGCAGGCCCTTCGGTGAATTGAAAGCCATCCGCGACAAGTGTCACCTTGGCTTCGGCGGTTTCGGTAACGATCTGGTTTTCGGCCAAAGCCTTTCGCAGGATCGGCTCGAATATCTCCGCTTGACGCATGAACCCTAAGTCGTTGGCGTGCGACGCATCTGTCGCTCCCTCGCTGTCGTCGCCATACAGACGATCGCCTGGTATGTAGTGTAGGTTGCTAACCCCGTCTTTACACAATTGCTCATAAGCGGCCTTCAACGCGGCATGATTCTTCGTGTGGAATTTATTTTTCTCTGGCAAGATCCAATCGTTGGTAAATCGTCTGTCTTCGACCAAAATGATGGGTGTGTTTGGTTTCACGGTGCGAATCTGCTGAATCAACGGAATACACTTGGCCGTGACATCGGCTGGGACCATGTTTGGCAAGCAATCAATCACATATGCCGCGGCGTCGATTTGAGTCAAGAAATCACCAACAGCCTTATCCATTCGGCCATTCCCGGAGAAGCCCAAGTTGACAACAGGCATATCTAGCTTGCGGCCCAATATGCCGGTGTGCACCATCCCGGGGCGACTCGCGCAAGCTCCGTGTGTAATACTCGTTCCATAAAAGACGATTGGTTTTCCACGCGGTGCAAGTCCCTCGAATTTGCTGCCCTGCTTAACGCCGATCATCAAAAATTCCACTCCGTTGTACAGCGGCAAATAGGCTGCGTACTCACGGTATCCACTAGCAAGACCACCGATGATCTCAGCCTTAATCTCTTGCGTGGCAGGTCTGGTCACTTGAACCCATCGCCATTTGCCGGCCTCATCTCGGGCGTACAAATCAACTCCACTTACACCGGTGGCTGGCATGTGTGGCATACCAAGATTGCTTTTGGCCAGTTTGTAGTGAATATGAATGGCTGTCGCATCCGTCTTGAATCGAAACACCATTCCCGCACTGTCGCGACTAAGGTTCCATACATTGGTTGTGACAGTAGCCTCCGCTGAACTTGGCAATCGATCAAACCATCGGAGTCTTGGTTGGTCCGGCAGAATTCGTCCTTCAACTCCGGAAACGGTCGCGTCGTGCCAATCCAGTTCAATCGCCGCTCGTTTGTTTTCGTCCATGAGTTCGGCCAGTTTAGGGCCGATGGCATCTGCCCAAATCTGGTAGCCGGCGGCAGATAGATGTAAAAAATCCGGCATGATGTCTTTGGAGAGCGATCCATCCGCTTGCAAGAACTTGCTACCGATATCTAAGAAATGAACACTTTTGCCATCATGCAGCTTTGAGATAATCTCGTTCACTTCATTGAGCTTATCTCGTCCCGGATTTGCGGTTGCTTTTTCGCCGCGTGGAAAGACGGCTAACAAGAGGATCTTTGCCTGAGGTTGCTTGATGCGGATTGTTTCCACAATGGCGGTAACGCCTTCGGCAATCCCTTGCGCTGGATCTGACGCGGAGTTATTCGTACCGATCATGACTACGACTGTCTTGGCCTTGAGACCGTCCAATTCGCCGTTGGTGATGCGCCAAAGGACGTGCTGTGTTCGATCGCCACCGATTCCAAAATTTGCGGGCTTGTATTTCCCAAACGACTTGTCCCAAACCTCAGTTTGCTTGCCCCAACCCGCCGTGATAGAGTCTCCTAGGAAAACGAGTTCGGCAGACCCCTCCTGAGCGATTTTGACGAACCTATCATGCGAAGCTGCAAAGCCAGGATTCACTTTTCCGTCGGGCGAGAATTTCTGCGCGGCGACATTGGGAGCCTGTGCCGGTAACTTGACCGGAGGCGCGGCAGCTTTTTCCTGCGACTGAACGGCAGGCGAGAGTAGCGAAAAGAGAACCAAGAGTGAAGCGATCAACTTCATGATTAGCAATTGTCCAGTCGGATGGGTTGGAGGGGAGTTGCGATGCAAAGGAGAGTGTCAGCAGCAAACCAAAACAATAAGCGGTCTGAGTTTCGAATGCAAGCGATTTCGCATTTTGACGGTGACCTTGTTTCGATTCCCGACCGTTTCCCATCTATCACTTTAATACACCGCTGAAATCGAATTCCCACGTCATCCACTTGGCGAGCATCTCATTTTATTTTCAAACACCAAATGGAAGTGTGTTGAACAACGACAAGTTCGGTTGCGAAAAAATGGAAAGGAAGGATGTGCCGGATGCACTTTTTATCACTTCCAGTCAACTGCGTTCGGATCACGTTGACAAATGCAAAGACTGGAGTTCCTGTTGCTCATGGAAAGCGAAGCCAACCGCATGCGATTGAGTGGAATAAGTCGCCTCCCGACCATCGTAACAATGTCGTTCCCAGGAGTTCCATTGGCTTCAATCGCAAAACGGATAGCCCCGCTTGGCCCATGCCAACGGCAGTTCGATAAAAATCGAACTACTCGGTTGCTGATGTTACCGTTCAGAATTAGGAGTTATCGCCAATGCCGCGCAGCAGTTTGTTCGATGCGCTGAAAGAAGTGGCGGTTGACGCAAGGATGCAATCGCGTCGATGGATCCGGATTACTTTGCGGTGCTTTGCTTGGAGTTCGCTCGCCTTTAGAGTTTTATTGTGCATCGACGACGATGGGGTTCTTCCAGATCTGGATTCCCGCGTCGGCGCTGGCCGTGACGATGCTCCGCTCGTCATTGGACCACGTTGCCGAAGCATTCACGGTATCCGTGGGGAGCCCTTTTCCAATTGGGCGTCGAGTCACTGCGTCATAGAGGCGAACGGATCCTTCCGAATCTGCGACCAAAATGCAATTGGACGTGGACCATTGAATCCTCCCTACCGGTTTCTGACACGTTATGGCAGGTCCCTCTTTCGTACCGGTTGCGACATTGCGAAAATGAATAGTTCGATCGAAAGCGCCAACCGCAACCGTCTTTCCGTCGGGTGAAAACGCGACACAACTCAATTCAGCGTCCAGTTGCACCGCCTGAGTTATTTGACCGTTGGCCCAATCCCAAATACTCAGCTTCCCTCCCGCGCCCACAACAGCCAATTGCTCGCCATCAAACGTAAAGGCAAGTCCTGTGACGGGTTCCTCATGCTCCAATTGAATTGCAAGACTCTCTAAGTTCACTGCATCGTAGATCTCGACGCTTCCACTATTTCGACCTATCGCCAAAACCTTGCCTTTTGGTTGGTAAACGATACTCTTGGGCACTCCCTTGCGATGATGAACGCGTTGGTATTCACCAGTACTGGGGTCAGCAGCGTACAGGCCATTCGAATAGAACAAGATCTGCTGCCCATTCGGAGAGACAGAAAGAAGCCATATCCGTTGGTCATGTTGGATTCGATGGCCAACGGGAATGCCAGCCGCATTCCAGCATTGAATTGTTCCGCTCCTGTCCGTTGCTACGACAACGTCTGCGTTGGATGCCGCCTCAAGTCGAAATGCATTGGGGAATGGAATCGCCTCGGATGCTAACTGTTTGGGAGGAAGCTGCCAAACCTCGGTTAGTGGCTCGTTGTTCGAGGGTGGTGAATGCCAGGCTTGCATCGAGATCGCTGCAACTTGACCATCGATTGTCATCGCAGCCGACTCAATAAACCCAGCGCTGCCGATCCCAATCTGCGCTGGATTCCATGGGCACTCCAACCATACGTACGCTCGCCGAGCACCACCCCCGGTCAACAGGCGATCACCTGTCGATGAGGTCGCAAGGCACGAGATGTCCGACGGATATTCAAGGACCCGTAGCCGTCGCCGCGTGTCTACACCCCATATAATGCATTCACCTAATCTTCGCGGTGGCCCTTCACCAAGTCCACCAATAATCAGGCTAGAGTCCTTGGGTGCAATCAAACTTTGCACAGGCATGTGTGGTGTTATCCTACGAAGCAAATGAGGATTGTCGCCAAGTGCTATCAGATAGATTTCACTCTCGTCGGTCGACAATAATAAACAATTGCTTTTATCTGCAAACTGCAACCACTTTGTCGGCTTGCCAAGAGACAGAATCTCTCGTGCCGATGTGCCTGGCAGAGAATCCCAAATCCATACTCCGCCAACATCTGTGGAGATTGCCAATGTGGATGTCTTGGAAGAGAAGTTGGCAGATGTCGCTTTGCCCTGGATTCGAGTCGTCGCTATCTTCGCCTGACAAGCCAGGTCCCAGACTTCGACCTCGCCCTCTTCACCCATGATCGCAATCCTTGCACCCTCCAAGTTGACCATGAGTCGACCCTTCGGAATAGACCGCAACTCGAAGCGATCCAGCGATCGAAGATTCTTACCGACGTCCTCCTCACTAATGCGTGCGTTGGTAGACTCGAAGACGACAACTTGCTCCCAATTTCTTGCGCAAAAGAATCGGCTGTCCTCGGTAATTAGTGTACTCGTAATCGGTAGATGCTCCGACTGATGCTCCAACAAGCACTCGCCGGTCGACGTGTCCCAAAGTTGAGTTCGTCGGTCCGAAAGTGTGCAGTAAAGTTGCGTATCGGTCGAGAACTGGATTGAACGAACGCTTTCGTTGTGGTGATTACGATGTAACAGCGTCGCGGAGTAAAAGTGCCATGCGCGCAAGTTGTTTCGAACTAGCGAATGAAGATCCTGTTCGTTATTGGTTTTCGCTTGCAAAGCTCGTAGTGCTTGAATTCCAATTTCCACTTCCCCCTTCTCGCAAAGTCCGAGGGCTTGATCCACTTCCAGTTCCAGCGCGCGTCGATTGAGCACGTTGCGTGCACGCGATTCCGCTATAGCTCGACCATCCGCTTCTTTTCGCGCGCTCTGTTCGGAATCGGCTCGCAGGCTTGCGGATCTCCAAAGCAGTGACAGGGCCAAGGTAGCCCCGAGAGCAATTAAGATAGAACCAGCTAATGCGATGAGCCACTCTGGTTTGCGCCAAAGCCAACGAGCGATCTGTTCCGTCGATCCGACAGGTCGCGCCATGACCGGCTCCCCAGAGATAAACCGCTTGAGGTCGTCTGCGAAAGCCGCTGCGGAATCGTATCGTCGCTTGGGACTCTTTTGGAGACACTTCAAGCATATCGTCTGAAGGTCTAAGGGAATGCTTGGTTCAAGGCGCTTCGGTGCAATCGGTGGTTCGTAACGCACTTGAGCAATCACGTCAGCAGGTCGAGTTGCTGCAAAAACCCGCCGACCCGTGATCAGCTCATACAGAATGGCACCCAGAGAATAGATGTCCGCTTCGCCCCCCACGCTTCCGTCGCGAGGGATAGGTCCCCCTGATAGTTGCTCGGGCGCTGAGTATTCGGGCGTTCCGACAATTGGGTTGCTTGGACCGTAGGTGATCCGGTCATCATGCATCATGGCTAGTCCGAAATCGGCAATCCGTGGGACAACGCCGTCTTGCATTAAGATGTTGGCTGGCTTTAGGTCGCGATGGATTACGCCATGAGTATGTGCAAAGTCGGTGGCGCGCGCGAGCTGCTCTATCAACTCAACTGCGCGCCAAGTTGGCCATGGCTCGCCCGTCAATAAGTCTGCCAAACTTGGGCCTTCAATGTGTTCCATGATCAGATAGGGGAGCCCGTCCGATTCAACCACTTCGATCACATGCACAATATTTGGATGCTGCAAGCGCGAGATCGCTATGGCTTCGCGTTGGAACATCTTACGTTCGTTGTCCGAAGCCCACGCGCCGTGAAGCAGGGCCTTTATCGCAACCTTCCGCTTTAGGGAACGTTGGATCCCTTCAAAGACAACTCCCATCCCACCTTTGCCAATCATTCGGCCGATAGAGTAGCCAGGTAGAGATGCTGGCATCATGAACGCTGGCGATTCGGCGGCCACAAATGCCTTTGCGGAGCCAATCGACATCAGGACATGACGCTTCGTGCTTTCTTGGATGCTCGACGACTCCAAACGCCGTGGCAAAATCGATTCGTCGTGCAACGACTGCTCAATCACTTTTCGGCATTTCTCGCATTCGATTAAATGCTGGTTCCATCGCATTCGGACCAAATCGTCAGTTGCGATGTCCAAGTGACGATCCAGGTATTCAAGCCACTCAGCGGGAGAAGGACATGATAGAAATGGCTTGCGGGACCGCATTCGAGCTACTTCTTTTCTAACTGAGCAATTTCATTGCGAAGTCGTTTCTGAACATTGCTTCTCGCCACGTAGACGCTTGCGATCGGCATAGCAAGTTGCTCAGCAATCGCTGGTCCAGGGAGTTGGTCAACCGCCGAAAGCCAAAAAGCTTTCCAGGTTTTTGGCTCAACCTGCATTTTTACTCGCTCGTAGGCCTCATCTAGGAGTTCCAAATCGAATGCATGTTGAAGACGCTGAAGTAAGTCGTCGGTCGCGGCCACGTCGTTCAAGAGTTCGCTGTCGACCAACGCAGACTTTTTTCCGTACCGTTCATTCTTCCAGTCGGAAATGGCGTGCCGAGTAACCGTCCACAGCCAACTTCGGAAGGACATGGAAGAGTCGTAGTGAAAGGTGCGGAGCCTCACCGCTAGCTTTGTTAGCACCGTCTGAGCCACATCCTTGCCGTCGGCGTCTTGCAAACGATGGGTTCGGCACCACTCGTGGATAGCGTTGGAGTACCGATCGACAAACTCTTGCCATGCGGACTCGTCGGTAGGTAGTATTCTTAATCGCCCCAAAAGCGAAGGACTGGTGTTGGGTAAAGTCACGTTTCCCATGTGAATACTCCCGGAAAGCAAACTAACTAGAGCAAGTTACGGGCGGACCAAATCCTCTACCGAAATCCCAGTTTAACCGGAAAGGGGGATCCCATGGCTGCTGATTGAGTTTTTGAGGTGGAATTTCAGCCGTCGGGGGAATTCTTGATTTAGGTTTCTGAAAAACCGGCGTATGAATAGAGAGAGAGCTTTGACGTCTTATTCGTCCATAGTTTCGCTTTTTTCGTTTTGCATCTTTTTCGAGGGTTTTTTATGAAGAGCCGCACAATCACAAGGGGATTCACTCTTGTCGAATTGCTGGTAGTCATTGCGATAATCGGCATACTGGTTGGGTTGCTTTTGCCAGCCGTCCAAGCGGCCCGAGAAGCGGCGCGACGCATGTCCTGTAGTAACAATATGAAGCAGCTCGGCCTGGCCGTTCATAATTACGAGTCCGCATACAAACGTATACCTTACGGATGGATTTTGGGGAAAGGGATGTCTTATCCCAACGCAACCACAACAGGCACAGGAACTCGATTCTGGGGCGCTTGGGGATGGCCGGTTTTTGTCCTTCCGTACCTTGAGCAAAACGCGATGTACGATCAGCTCAATCCAGGCTTAAATCATCTTCGAGATGCTCTCGATGTTGCATCGTCACGTGCCTTGATGCAAAACCAGATGAACTCCTTTCGATGCCCATCGGACACGGCTCCGCCAACAAACGACCGACGCGCTTTGCTCAGCACCGCAGGTACGAGTGTGCAGGTCGCGACCTCATCGTACGTCGGATGGAACTCAGGTTCGTGGGGGTTCCTGCCTCCTCAAACAGACTCCGGTCAAGCTGGTGTCTTTGCGGGTGGTGTGCAATACAAGTTTGGCGATGTTACGGACGGCTTGAGCAATACTTTTATGTTCGGGGAACGATCCTACAAATCGGCACTGGCGCCAAATGGTAACACCATTAGCTGTGGAGGTGCCAATGTGTTTGGTGTTCGATGGGAAACAGACTTGAGCGTCTCAGCAAGAAATCCCGTAAATGGAAACACGGGTGTACTTGGCATGGGCGAGGGGCACATCAATAGCATACTCATTGGAAGCCCAACTGCGCCAACTCCGCCACCCACAACAGGGAACAGCCTTTGCGGTCGCGGTGCCTTCAGTTATCACACAGGTGGCGCCCAATTCACGAATGCGGACGGTTCGGTCCGATTTGTATCTCAAGGGATCGCATGGAATCCGGATCAGGCCATCAATAGTGCATTCGAGTTTCTCGGTGCTCGGGCCGATGGTAATGTCGTAACGATCGAGAACTAAA
>JANMNR010000290.1:0-10038 GCA_031368325.1 Pirellula sp. | reverse complement strand
CTCCACATCGAAGAACGCGATCGCGTATGTCAAGCAACAGTTCCAGCCCCTCGCTATCAAACAGGGCAATTCCTCCCAAATGGATTACGATCTGCGGTTGCCCCTTGCCAAAGCATTGCTCAAATGCCGCACGAGCGGCGGGCAGGTTTTCCGTGATGAACGGCACGTTGCTGGAAACGACTTGAACCGCGCCTTGAAGAGAAACTTGAAACATCGTGCAGATCTCCCCCTATGCGAGCGGTAAGCTCAGTGTGAAACGTGAACCTTTATTGAGATCGCTCTTAACGGTAATTTTCCCGTGATGTAGACGGGCAACTTCTTGAGAAAATGCCAGACCAAGACCACTGCCAACAATGCTTTGTACCCGCGTGTCACTGCTCCGAAAGAATTTTTCCGAAATTCGCGGCAGCTCTTCGGCGCTGATGCCAATGCCTGTATCTTCGACATGAAAATAGATCTGGCTTTCATCTACCTCCACAATAAATCGTACTGTCCCTTTGATGGCAGTGTACTTTACAGCATTGCCTAAGAGATTGACCAAGGCCGCAACGACTTTATCTTTGTCTAGTCGCAGCTTGGGCAATTTGGCAGGAAACTGGTTTTCAAACAGAAGCTCCTTCTGCTGGATCTGTGGCTTAAGGTTATCGACGACTTCGATGAGCATCCGTTCGACGTCCGTTTCGCCTCGCGTAAGCGTGACTGCCCCGGATTCCATTTGGCTTACGTTGAGTAACTCGTCGACGAATCGCGCTAAGCGAGTGGCTTCGTTGTTGATAATGTTGTAGAAATTCTTCTGATCGGCGATATCGATGTTATCTGAGACAGCGAGCGTCTCCGCATAAGCTTTTATGTTTGCCAGCGGCGTGCGTAATTCGTGAGTGGCAGTAAAAACAAATTGATTACGCATCTCGTCTGCCATTTTCTGTTGCGTAACATCTCGGATGGTCCAAAGCGTGACGCTGCTTTCCGTTTCTTCATCGAGAACCGGCGTACGGCTGATACGCCAAACACCGTCGGCAAGGTGAGTTCCTTTGCGGACTTCCGCAACAAATGGGGCCGAGCCAACGAGGGTGTTCTTTGGCATCCCACCCATCGCATCGCCGACGGCAGATTCAATGAGTTCTGCCATTGTACTACCAAGTGCCAAGCTGCTATCGGTGAGACCGAGCAACGCCTTAAACGCGTTATTTGCCGTGACAACCACTCCGTTGCGATCGCAGACAGCAATCCCCTCGTGCAACGCATGAAAAATGCGATTCCACTTCTTGTCATCGGCTGAATCTGTCAGTTCGTTAAAACGAGCCTCCAACGCAGAGATGGTACTCTGCTGCCGCAAGTTTTGGATAACCGCATTCCAACCCACAGCGGCCGCATCGGACGCCGCTAGCGGCTGCAACATTGAGCTATCGGATGACCAGGTCGCTGCCAGTTGGCGAAGTTGTTTTTCGATGGCCTCGTTTACCTGAACAGTCCGATACAAGACCAACGCCCCGACAACCAAAAATCCCACAGCGGCTGCCACCGCAAAGCCTAAGTGCTCGCGAAACGTACCGAAGTGTTGGAACGCCAAAATCAAACAGATGCAGACGAATAACCCTGCCAATCCGAAGATCAAATACCGTCCGACTAGTCGTCGAGCGAGCGGAAGTGAGTAGGTTGGGGAAAACATGAATATTGATCAGACGCTAAGGTTGGAGAATTCGGACGCCGTTAAGACTTGCGATAGGGATACAATTTCCCGCATACTAAAAGGCTTAAGAATTACCCTAGATATTCGATAGTGAGTCTTTAGTCGTTCAATATCGATCTCGTATCCTTTGGCCGAACACATTATGATCGGCATTCGTTCAATATGCAGTTGTTCTCGGACTGCCTTGCACAGTTCTTCTCCATCGACAATGGGCATCTGATAATCGGTGATGAGAAGTTGAAAATCGCTTTGCTTCAGCAGTTCAATCGCAACGAAGCCGTTGTTTGCGATGGTTACTTCGAAACCCGCGCGTTGCAAATTAAATCGCAACACGTCAGCTAGCACACGATTGTCTTCAGCAACCAAAATGCGGATCACATTTGTATCGTTCATCGTATGATTTCCCCCTTGACTGGCAAAAAGCTGAACCGCCAACGCATCCATCACGGGTCTTCGGGCGCGGAACGGCTGTGTCCGAAGTGATCGCCGTCTCGTTTACATCTAATGAACCTACAATTACCAGCTGATATATGTGGCATCGTTGACAGTGATATCACCGGTGGTCTGGTTATAAACCCAGCCGGCGGCGCCCGCTTCTGGCGCAGTAATCGGACTCTGAGTCGTCGCAACGACTGTCGCATTTTGGTTGGCACCCATCTGAACTTTCGGAAATGGTCCTTTCAGATTTGCCTGGAGGGAAGTTGCAAGCGAGGCGGCAGTTGGATAGTTACCATTTTGTGCTTTGTACAGCTCGACAGCGTCACGAATCACCGACAACGACTGACGAGTCGAATTTTGACGGGCATCGCCCGCTGTATCGAACATTCGCGGCGCTGCGACCGCTGCAATAATCCCGATAATCAATACAACCACCACGAGCTCGACTAAGGTAAAACCTTTTTTCGCCGCGTTAATTCTTGAACACATTTTCACATCTCCAAAGTTAATACAAACTTATTGACATAAACCTTGCCGAATCTTCGACCCAGAACTGTAGATCTCAATCGGGGGGCAGCAAGATAATTCCAAAAACTTTCTGTCTGAAACGTGTGCTACAGTTTCAATATCAACAGTAAGAGGTCCGTGAAAGAGAAGCGGTATGTCAATCGTTTCGCTCCTCGTGTTTCTTAAATGGTGCCAGGAACTTTCAAAGCCAGCCAAAGCTCGTAGCTTTTGTAAACTTTCAGTGTTTAGGCCCATAGTAAAACGCGACTATACGACAATAGATCTAGGTGAAACAGACATGCCAGCCATCGGAGAAATTACGCTTTTAGCCCAGATGCTGCGATGCTCTTTGGAGTGTGAGTTGGAGTGCGGCTTCTCCATTTGGTCTGAATATGACCAATGGCAACTCCTTTCGGAGCATAATGAGACCGACGAAACAGGATACGAAACCAATGGCCTTATTCTTGACATCCTTAATGGTCAAATCATCGGACAGAAAGCTGAAACGTTTGCTCTGCCGGATGATCGACAACTCTTAGTCGTTCCGGTAGGCGTGCCGCCCTCGTTCCGGTTAATGGTTGTTGGAATTGTCGGACCGCATGCTTCGCGCGTCCTGCGGGCCCTGGCTGACGCGTCGTTGGCATCACTGACGCAAATTCAATAATCGGACGCAATCGAGTTCGCACACTCCCGTCTTTCTCCCTATTAAGTTGCGTTGGGTGGTTTGCGTCGACTAGACTGAGGTGTGAAAACTAACAGTTGGGTCCCGCAAATCGTTCGCACGCACGAAGGGTTTATTGCAAATGTCACACTGGTACTACGAATATGGCGGCAAGAAGGTTGGGCCTGTGCCTAGCGAGACGCTTCATCACCTTGCAGACTACCATGCAATAAAGCCGGACACAAACATTTGGAAGGATGACATGGACACTCCAGTACATGCGTCCAAAGCCAAGAGTCTCTTTCCCGCATCAAAGGGCGATATTACTACAGCTCGGCTTTATCTTACCAAAGCACTAGAAGCCGTCATGGACGAGGACGAAGGGCGACACATGGATCACGAGCCGCATCTTTTATTGACGCATGCATCTTCCGGAATTCTCGTCGAATACAAAATCATTTCGATCACTCCGACGACGCCTCCCGTTTACGATCTCAATTTGCATCCAGACAAACAGCCAAAACCGGTCCGGCACATGTATGATGCACAAGTCTTGGTAACCTTCTGTGATCGTCCTCTTCATCCATGCCCGCTAGCTGAATTACGCAAATCCAAACCTGGACGCCGCGTCGAAGCGTTCCAACTAGAATGCAAGGAGTTCGTCGACGGCGATTGGAGTTTCTGGGACGGCGTAGTCAGGTCAAGGGGTTCCGATCTACTTGATCTGTAATCCATTGGCAATATCGCACAATGAATCTCAGTGTCTCGGAGATGGAACAGTTTTCGCCTGAATTCGGCAGCAACATCTGAGCCCAGGGACTGTGGAATTTGTGACCGTCCGGCTCGCACTGGATTGACGTTCTTACATACGTCATCGAATCGGTTCCTGCCAATGTCTCTTGTCCTATATTGGAGCCATAGTACGGAACTGCTTTTCTTGGCCGATTGGGAAATAATGCCGACGGAGTTATTGACCCACTCTACGTTGAGTTTCGACCAAAGGTAGGGATCCAGCAAGCTACACGACGTCGATACGACAGGTATGGCTCACCAAATCGTTGGACCAAATCACGCTCCTCAGCTGGGCGTACGACTAGATGCCAAACGACAGCCCCGAGTAAAGAATAAACCAAGATCGGCCACGATTGAAACATCGCGGCGACGGCAAGCCCCTGGCCTATGCCTGCGATTGCCATCGGATTGCGCACAAACCTGTAAGGCCCCGAAAGAACCAATTGATTTGTTTGATCAAGTGGAAGTGGAGTGCCACATCCGTCTCGGACCATAAAGTAGGAACTGCTTAAACCAAGCATACTAAATACGACGAACAGAATAACACTTGACCAAAGCATGCCGCTGGTACGCGGCATTTCAAATCCGCCAAATGACTCCAAAAGGATAAATGGAATGACAACTAGGGCGAGAAACCAAATGCAAAGGATTTGAACCATGGTTTTAGATGCATTAATCACAATACTCTTGGAGCTGGAAGCCCGAAAAAGCAGAGGATTAAAGCATAGGAAAATGTTGTATACCAATCCCAACAGCATCAGTCCCGTCGGCAAAAATCCTGAGCCCGTGAGTATGGTTGCGTTGACGCAGTACAACGCGGCGTAGCCAAATGCACCAAGCACGATGAGATCCAACGAAGTGCTGTCCTTATAGGCTCGGATGGCTGATAGCGAAGCGATCAACACAATGTCGGGAACGAAGAACGACCAAAACGCTGTGGGCGGAATCGTGTCAAATTGAAACGCGGCGAAAAATGTGTGGCTCGAAAAAAGGCCAACCCACCAAACGCTGATCAGCGTTGCTTGCAACAGGTATGCGGTCTCTTTCATTCGTTGGTAATCTCACAGCCACATAACGGTTTGCAATCAACTATACCGAACAAGCGACTCAAACCCCGTCAAAAGAGTATGGCGAGAAAACATTTTCCCGCCGATATTCTCATCAGTCTATTCGATCCTGGTTGAGGGAGAAACGCCTGTAGAATTCGACGCTTGAATTGAATTTATTTGGATTTCAATGTCCACAGATTTTGCTGAGCAAAGTCCTGAACGTTAGCGGGGATCCACGCCATAAATTCCTTCCTTTTCTTTGGAAGGCAGTAGAGGTTTCGATGCCTGAGGACGGTCTTCCGCGAACCAGTGATTGCGCTCGAATTGGAAACTCCCCGCTTCGGTGCCGTCGCCCACGTTGATCTCAGTCTGGACCTCGGCCCGCCGGAAGACAATCTTATTGTTCTTCAATAGCACGTTCCGGCAAGGTGCGAAGCCGTCAGCCTTGGTCTCCTGAAGGATGCGAAAAATCCACTTCTCGGGATACAGGATCGTGTTGCCAACGAACTCCGCTTCATCGACTCCAACAAAAGCTGCAGCGCATATACTTCCCTCAATGATATTGTCACGTACCACAATACGCTTTGCTTCATACCTAGCACCAGAAGGACGGAATAGATTCAAACCCGTCGAACCACCGATATTGAGTGGACGTTCGCCACCGCTGGTGAAGTGGCACTTCTCGATCGTGATATCGGAACACCCACCCTTGGTCTGCACGCCTGCCGTCGCGCTAAAACCAGCCTTTCCCAAAAATTCACAGCCAGTCACCAACGACTCATGACATCCTACCATATCAATCCCCTGGCCGCCCCAACCAGAAATAATGCAATTGCGAATGGTCAGCTTGTCCAATCCGGAACATTTGATTCCGTCGTGATTACCCCTGGGCCCGATGTCGCTGATCTCAAGATTTTCCAGGGAGATTCCTGTCACCGGATGATCATAAAGTCCGCCATCATCCAAATTTAGTCCATTGCCAGATTGGCCGCTGATCCGCAAATGCCGAATTGTCAGGTCGTCGCAGCGCGAGAAATGCCACCCATTGATTCCGCCTTTGAAGTGCGGTGGGTTTTTTGGATCAAGTGCCTCGACGGTCAACTTATGCACTCCGACAAGTTGATTCCCACCGGGGTAGTCACCGGGAGCAATCTTCAGAGTGGTGCCATGTTTCAAATCCTGAAGGTTTAGGCGAAGAGACGCGGAATCGCGTACGATGATTTCATTTGCTTGTACGTAACTGCAAAACAGTGTGGAAAGGACAATTACAATGCACTTGGCCATATCGAATAACTATACGTTCACGAAGGACTATAGGGCGGGTTAGATCACGAACGCAATTTATGGATTCAATCAACGAAATGCAATGGTTCAATGGGGCACAAGTCGAACAACCCAAAGTGAATAACTGGTCTTCGATCGAAGCGTAGGTTGCCGTATTCTGAATGCAACCATACCCAACTGCGTCGTCATGCGGCGCCCCATGTGATTCAAAGTCGGCCACTCTCTCGAAACATTTGCTCAAGGTTGCTCTCAGTTTATCGCAAAAAAATCCTGGCGGACAATGGGCCTCGCGGCGACTTGGCTCAGCGGTGAGCCATTATTTATCGCGTCCATCCCACTGCGAATCGGCCGGGTGATAATGGCCATTCATCGGCTTGGCAACAAGTCCGGACGATTGGAACAAACCGAAAGTTCACTATGAATGAGGGCGATACCGAATGATATTCGCCCATGTCGGCGGCATGTATTTCCTTGTTGATAAAGATGGCCGGATGCGCTGGACTTGGGATAGCTACTACCGATAAAAAGAGCGAAGATCGATATTTCAGCCAAGCCACGAGTCGCCCTTGGCTCTGTTCCGAACTACTTATTCCACTGGCGATGGCCGACACAAGATGACTGGAACAACACAACGAGATCAAGCTATCAAACTCGCAAAGTCTGATGTCTGCAAGGCATTGGCAATAGCGATTGCGTTGAGCGATCCCTGGTTTCGCTCGCAAGCATTGTCGTGGGTTGCACGTTTCACTGACGGCGATCCCGAGCCAATTGCGGCTCGAGCGGCACTTGCCGCGGCCGCCTGTGGTGATGAATACAAAAAGTCAGCCGTCCGTGCTTGGGAGATCGCTGCTTTGGCAGAGCGCAAGTGTTATGAATCGGCCAGGAAAGCACTACGAGAGGCCCTCGAAATCGCTGGACGGGTCCAACCATTATCATCTCGAAGCGAAGCTTTGCTGTTACTCATGCAGGCTGCCTTTGTCATCGACCGAAACACTGCCGCAAATGTGGCGGCAATTCTTACGCAGAGCTGTCCGGCGGGCGTTCACTGGCGATGCAAACGAGCCGCGACTCATGCCTCCAAAATGTTGGAGGGAAATCTCGAGCCTCGGAAGTTCTTTTGGTAGACGGTATAGTCGAATAAAGTGCTGACGCTGTGCATGACGCGGAAGGGTTAAACTGTCTACAATCACATGAATGTCGCTGACAATTCCGTACTGGTTGACGATCTTGAGTTCGCAATGCTACTCGTAACAGCGATTCGCTCCGCCTCGTCCAAGCACGCAAGACGTGAAGCCTAGGTGTTGACCAAGTGCTGCGAGGGGCGGTTGGCTATAATAATATAGTCGTGCGTCGCTACAGAATGAGGCTTAGTATGGATCTTCCCAAGCAATCGTGCAGCACAATGATTGACTCCCTTATCGGCGTTCACATTGTGGATGTTTTCGTGGCGACATGGGAGACAGGAATATTCAACGCCGCCGATTTCATCTATAAGTTATCGGATGAAAGATATGTCCGCATTCCAGACTTTTACGTGTCAGTAACCCACGTCGAGAGCTGTACGCTCGAATGTGGATATCAGCCAGTGAGCCATACATGGAAAAAACAGCACGCGTCAAAGTTGATTGGCCGATCGATTGTTGACATTTTCGTCCCGCGAGATCCTGAGTGCCGAGCGGCAGACACTGCGGCAATCCAACTGGATTCAGGTTGCTACTTGATGCAGGAGTCCGGGGCTCCACAAGGTATCTTGCCCGAAACCTATCTGGTTGATGTGATTGACTTACTGCAAAAGTGCCTTGATTATATGGCCGTGATCATCCGGCAGTCGTCGATTAGCGACATTGTGTTGATGGATAAGCTGTTCGAGGTAAATGACGCCTCACTTTCAAGACGAACACCTTGTTGGCCGGTCCCCCGGGCCAACATTTCGAAACGGACCGTCGAGTACTTCGATCCACCATTTTGTTAAACGCGATGTTAGCGATCTGAGGTTCTGCCCGCCATTGTCAGATGCTCAATCCTCGACCATGGGTAAATGAGCACGACATTGGTAGTCCAAGTTGGTTCCTTCTGCTTGTCAACGTAGATGACGACGAAGGATTCGTGGCACTCGATTCTGAACCCATTGCATTTGTGATGTACAACGCCCCCTTGTTCGCGAACGTGTATTTCCCCGATGACCGTATCGACGTGAAGTGGCGGAACCGTTGCTGCAATGCTCGAACTGAGTAGCGAGTGAGATGCTGCAGCAAGGACGATAAAGATGCCAAGAATCACTGTGTTCGCGAGGCCTGAGAAATGAGTCGACCCGTTAGCTGGCTGATGTGATTTTGTATCGCTCATGACTGCACTCGTACTGGACGGATTCACGGACAACGACGGTAACCGAGACGCCGTAAAAAAATTTGATTTCACAACCCGCGTGACCGGCGGCTTCGGTTCACAGATTTGTTCTGCCCTATTTTTCGTTTCGCAACTTCGGTTCAATTTCACTCGCACGTTTCTCGACACGTTGCCGAGTTCCTTTTCCGTTGCGATGTTCGATCTCAGTCCACATCACATCGTTTTATCCCTTCAATGCAGCGTGACTAATGAACAGTATGTGCTGTTTCTCCACAATACTTGGCCAACGTCCGTCAATCAGCTCATAGTCTGGCGAAACTTTCAATTCAGCTTTCAACGCAAGTTGTAATGCCGACTCAGAGTCAGAAGGACACAAACAAGCGCGGGCTTGAGAAAGAACCCAGATACGGCCTTCGGCAATGTCAGAAACCGCCGCTTTCATTCCGCGCACGCGGTCCACCGAGTCTGCTTTTTGCTTTTCTATGACTGCCTTGCTGTCGTCCTGTACGGTGGTGTCAGCTGCAAGCCCGCGAAAACTCGTAGAGGCTCAAATCACACAGACAACAATGTAGAAAACTGCGGTTCGCATTTTTGACTCCTTGGCAGAACTAGTAATTTTCCGGCGCGGCGCCCGGACACGGAATTTTATTGTACGCCAACCTATTAAGGTCGAAAGGGCTACGGACCCGTTCGTAGGACCTTATTGAGCATAGTCTTGCCAGGGACCATGAGGTATTTTTACGGAACCGATTAATAGGACATAAATCTGGTGTTTAACGTCGAGCTGTTCCTAAACGCGACATGGGACCCTTATCTTGCTTCAGTGGTCCGCAGTATCCTTGTTAATATTTCACTTGGAATTAAACTCTCGGCTGTGAGTATTCCTCGCAGTTCGCAACCTCATCCAATATAGGCAAGGCTCTTCACCGTCAGTAAACTTCCCTAGGAAGGAGCGGCTATAGTCCGGGGTGAGAGCTGATTTGAATAATTGCCTCATCTACTTCACCTAAGATTCGCTCGACGCTCACGGGATAGGATTCCAAAACCGACGACCTCCGAGCGTGTTTCATTCCTTTAGTTGCAAATAGGTTTCGGTGGTGATCATCGAAAAGTGTCAGCATTCTTACGATTCAATTAGCGCTTCACGACAACTCAAATTCACTAAATGACAAATGAAACGCTCGTAAATCGACGTCGCTTGCACTTTGAAACACTGCAGGAAAGACGGCTTTTAGCCACCTATGTTGTTTCCAATACTGAGGATTCAGGGA
>JANMNR010000286.1:0-5021 GCA_031368325.1 Pirellula sp. | reverse complement strand
AAATGGTAGTAATTTAGAAATCCAATATCGATGTTGGACGCTCAACTCGCGGCAACCGTTAGGTTAACCGTCGGTTTGAACTGGCAACAACTGTGGCCATCCAGGCGACACTGAGACAACTCCATTTCTTGTCCCAAAGCGTCGCTCAGCACCCGCGTTTCCATGTTGCACACGCTGCGATCATGCTCGTGGCCAACCAAATCAGGGTACGGGCAAGCTTGTACCTCGAGGATCGGAAGTCCAATGCCGCTGGTCATACAAGTGGGAATCTTGCGGTTTGACAAAAGCCCTGCCATCAACTGCATTCGTTCCTCAATCGGACCGTCCGCCAGTAGGTCGCGAAAGGAACCGCCCATTCGCTGCGAAACCCGATCCATCAACTTCGCTTTCACCTCGGCAGACTCGATCATCTTGATCTCGCTCCACAAAGCAATCGCCAAGTCGCTGTAGGACACTCCCGCTTGTTGAGCCCCTTTTGCCGTCAAAAAGTAATTGAATAACGGCCTGCCTCGACCAACACCATGCTTTCGACGTTCGATCAAACCCGATTCCTCAAGCCGATCAAGCCGCTGCCGAATCGCGGTCGCGGTCACCTCAAGGCGCTCCATCAAGTCGGTTACCGACAACCCAGCCTCGCGCCGAAGCAAATCCAGAACGAGCTGGTCCACCGGTCGGATTGGTGCGTCGCCGTGTTGAGTCTTGATTTCCATGGTAAGCACGTAATTGCTAGTAAAATGCAGTAAATTGCCCCAAAGGAGTGGTGCAATAGCACTAGAAGTGTACCGAAACGGCTAATTTAGACAAGCTGCATTGCGAAAAAAGTACACCTGTTTGATAACCCGCCGCGAAATCGGGGATTCAGCCCAGCTCCCCCTTTGCGAGTCGGGTTTGGATTAAGCAACAAGTCAGTGGTGCTAGAGACGGCAGGCAATGTTGCTTCTTTCCACTGCAAGGACACTAGAGTAGACGTGTTCCGAGGGGGACATCGCCGTCTGGGACACAAAGCACGACCTTATTTCCTTGCGTGTGAAAGCCTGTAACAAGACACTCCGACATAACCGGGCCGATTTGCTTCGGGGGGAAATTTAGCACAGCGACCACTAATCTTCCGATTAAATCCTCTGATTGATACAAGTCGGTGATCTGGGCGCTCGATTTTTTTACACCAATCTCAGCTCCAAAATCGACGCTCAGCACATAGGCTGGCTTGAGTGCTTCCTCGAATACTCGAGCTTCCAGAATGCGGCCAACGCAAAGTTGGACCTTGAGGAAGTCGTCGAAACAAATAGCGGGAGCCATTTGAGAATTCATCTTTAGCCTTCTCTGGTTATGCGTCGTATCGTGCCGTTGGAATGCTAGCCAAAAATCGCGACAACAAGTCGTAGCATCCCAATTTGGTTTCTTTTAGTCTCGACATGGAACCGCCGATATCCTACCGAAGATCTTGAATGCCGCGACCAGGGTTCGGTCCATGGCTTTTCAAATAATCCAGCCGCCGGAAACGATCACTATGCGTATCGCAAAGAAATTTGTTATCTGCTCCATCCTAGTTGGCTCCTTTGCTAGCACAGGCTTGGGCCAAAACCAAACCCGCGACGGTGCGTTGCTGGGGGGTGTAACCGGTGCTCTCATCGGCGGAGTCGTTGGACACCAAAATCGAGAAACAACTGAGGGAGCGCTCATCGGTGGCGCGGTCGGCGCTATTGCTGGTGGTGTGATTGGCAACAAACGGGATCAAGTGTACCGCCAACAGCAGTACTACCAGCCCCAACCGTCCTACACGACCTATCATGAACACCGCACCTATGTTCAAGCACCTCCGCAACAGCGCATCATCGTCACTCGCCGACCAGTAACAACGTCCGAAGTAATCAACATGACGCGCAGCGGTGTGAGCGACGCGGTTATCGTGGCGCACATGCAAACCAACGGTATTGCTATGCAACCCGATGTAAACGATGTCATCCTGATGAATCAAGAGGGAGTGAGCGATTACGTTGTCAACGCTATGCAATCCGGCGGTCGAGTGACAACGGTCTACCAGCAACCGACCACCGTCTATCGAACCTATCCGCAACCCGCTCCAGTCGTAGTTCGTGAAGAGATCCACTATCCACAACAGGTTTATCAAGCTCGGCAACCATCCTACCGCCCATACTACGTCGAACGCCGCGGGTTCTAGGCGAATTAGCAAGCACCGAGCATAACCACACTCTGCAAGCCTATGCCACGCGCTTAGATTGCAGACTGCCGCGCCACGTCACTAACAATCGACGATACACTCGCTATCGGAATGCGAATCTGGATTGAACCAGGTGGGTCGGGAGCCGCGTTTTGCGTTCGCCCTAATTTCGGCCTGTGCATATTTTTCTTTGCTTAGCCGGACTGTTTCAGCTGCTTTCAACAAGTAGTTTGCCGCTTCGTCCGTTTCCCCGCTCGTCACTTTATCGTAGGCATAGAGCGTTTTGGCGTCGTCGACCAAGCGTTTCATGTCCGCACCAGAGAATCCATCCGTCGCCGCTACGACCTCACCGATATCGACGGTATCGAACGGGGGAGGCAAGCCTTTGAGTTGCTTTGTCAAGATCTCCGTTCTAGCAGTCAAGTCTGGATATCGCATATCTAGCCAAAGCTCGATACGTCCGGATCGGATCAACGCTGGCGGCAGGTTGCCTACATCCATGGCAGTGAGAATAACGCAAACCCGGCCAACGCTTTTGCTCTCCAAGCCGTCCAGCATCGTGAGCAAATATCGATATAGACCGTGCTCTTGACCGCTCTCGAAAATCACGTCGCTATCATCGACAAAAATCACCGAGGGAGCATTATCCTTGGCCGTCTCAAACACTTTGTGGACCTCGCTGTAAAAGTCGCGAGTACCCGATATAAAGGTCCCATCGATCAGAAAGAACTTGCCCTTCAATCGATGTGCGAGCGCGCGTCCAACCGTCGTCTTGCCCGTACCAGGAGGGCCCGCTAGCAGAACACCCCTTTTTGGTTTGATCCCCAGTTCAGTTGCCAATGCATCGTTCTCAAACGGCATGACAATATTAGCTTCAAGACTCTGGATCACATCTGCAACCCCACGCAACTCTTGAAGATCCACGTCGGCCACTTCACCCAGCTGGACATTGCTCGTCAACTGCTGCGATCGAAGGTACTCAATGAAACCATCCGTATTCGTAGACACATCGCGCAGACTCCATGCCGAAGCGGACTTGAGTTGGTGTGCATTGAGCTTCGGTGCAAATCGATGAACCTTTTCAAAATCGATCTTTTCAAACGCTTTTGTATTCGAAAATTGCCCGCATAAAAAACTGTAGTCCGCTGGCGAGAATGCGTCGATCCCATAGGCAAAACTTCGTTCCCTTAACGACTCCGACAAATTTCCATCAGAACCGATGATCAACTTTTTGTCCGAATCCAATACGTAGCTCGCGATCGCATTCGCGGCGGATTCTAGATACCCGCTTCTTGGGTAAAAATGGCAACCGCCCATCGTAGCCGTCGCAATGTGCCAGTCATCCACATAGACGATGTCATGACGTTTGAGGGCATCCATCAGTATCTTGAGCAGCCCGTCTTCCAACGCGAGCGGATGTAGTTTGCTGCAGGCGTCCACAAAGTCCTTCAAACCGAGCAGCTTGCCTCCTGTTTTTCGATGCAGTTCCTGCAATACCGTCGTTCGGCCACGTCCGATGGGAGACCATAAGTGAAAGAGATTTCCGAGCGGGGCTGCTCCTAGCATCCAATCGTAGGCAACTTGTTGAACGGGTGTTAGCTTGATCGGCTTTTGGGGCTTGGCCATACTGGATGTCTCATTTCGAGGAGGGGCGATAACTCTCGTTTTCTTTGCTTAATCAATTATGACGTTGCGATGAAAAAAAATGTTCGCCTGCGCATGCAGTGGATTTCGGGAATTTTTGCGGTCCTAAAGTCGTACCGGACGCTCTTAAGAAGCGAGAATGAACGAGCGACGAAAACGGCTTGCAGAATTGCGCTCGTTCTGGGAAAGTCGATGCGGCCCTGTTCCGTCATCGCTCCCATCAACGTCGTACCATTCGAGTCGTTTGCATCCATGAGTCCTTTGAGAAAAATCATCCAAGCTATTTCCGAGGCAGGCGGAGTTGCCTACGAGGTGGGTGGCTGTGTGCGGGATCAACTGCTTGGGCATCCCAACAAGGACATGGACATCGAGGTCTTTCATCTCGATGCCCCGACGTTGTCGAGGATCTTGTCGCGGTTCGGACGTGTCAACGAAGTTGGAGTTTCCTTTGGTGTGATCAAGCTTCGTACCGCACACGGTGACGACCTCGATTTCACGTTACCTCGACGTGAAAGCAAGATAGGTCGAGGGCATCGAGGCTTTCAAGTGGAAGTGGACCACACGCTCAGCGTTGCCGATGCCGCGCTCCGTCGTGACTTTACGATGAACGCCATCTACCGCAACTTGCACGATCAAACACTCATTGATCCGCACGGAGGCCAACAAGATCTAGAGCAGCGGGTACTGCGTGCAACCAGCGAACATTTCGCAGAAGATCCACTGCGAGTTCTTCGAGGGATGCAATTCGCAGCTCGATTCGACGCTGTCATGACGAGCGAAACGCTCGAAATGTGCCGATCGCTGAGCCACGAATACAGTTCGCTCGCGCAGGAGCGAATTTGGAATGAGTGGCTGAAATGGGCGACCCGGAGCAAGTGTCCGAGTAAAGGGCTGCTGCTTCTAAAGAATTGCGGCTGGATCGAACACTACCCTGAGTTATCGGCACTTCAAGGTGTTCAACAAGATCCCGTGTGGCATCCTGAGGGGGATGTCTGGATTCACACGCTGCATGTCTGCGACGCCGCATCGCGCGTGGCTGACCGAGATAATTTGTCGGACGACGAGCGAGTGATACTGATGTTTTCGGCTCTTTGCCACGATCTCGGCAAACCCGCGACCACGGAGTTCAAGGAGGGGCGATGGCGATCCCCGAGCCATGCCTCGGTCGGTGTGCCGATTGCCGAAGCGTTCCTAA
>JANMNR010000282.1:0-16860 GCA_031368325.1 Pirellula sp. | reverse complement strand
CGCCTTAGGTCAGCTTCTTGCGAGCACCGCGATATTGGGCGTGGACGCTTGTCCGATGGAGGGAATTGTCGCTACTGAGTATGACAGACTACTCGGACTGGAAGGGAGCGACTATAGCACCGTTGTTGGTTGCGCTCTGGGATTTCGGCATCCAGAGGATCATTATGCTGCATTGCCGAAAGTGCGGTTCGATGCTGCTGACGTGATTTCACATCTGTAGCCACGTCGAAACGGCCCAAGTTAACCAGGACGAACACTATGTCGGAAATGCAAAACGTGACGGACGATGAAAACGACGATGATGCGCCAGGGATTGCAAGCGATGCTTTGGACCAAAAACCGGTTGAATTGATGTCTGAGGTGGATGGTTGGCTGAGCCACGTCTGGATGGTTCGGGCATTTCTGAAGCACTCGGATGAAGCCACTGACGACGAGGAACTTGCCGACGTCCATCGCGGATTGTACGACTTTATGTTGGCTCTCGGTCCGTCGTTGGATTCGGGGGACGCAGTACGGTACTTGCGAATTGCGAGAAAGAAGCTCGGCAAACTGAAGAAGGCAGCCGCAGCGTTTCGCGAGATTCAGCCTGAGGTCTCTGGGCATATGAATTTTAAGATGGCCGCCAAATCCCTCGCTCTGGCGGTTCAACGGGTCGACGAGTTATTGAACGAGCAATAGAGGTTTGACCAGCCGGAACGCCTCATTGTCCGGTATGGCATTACGATTGCTAGCACAGTCGCCCACTTGCAGATTCTCCTTTTGAAAAATAATGCAACGGGGTGCTTGTCGCCAATGCATGGCAGCGATAGATTGGAATCCGTCCGCTGTGCCTCTCCTTCCCATCTTGATCTCGCAACTTGCACCGGAAACCAGTGATTCCAAATCCGCCGATTAACTTACACGCATGGAGCATTGTATGGCGACGAATCCCAAACAGACTATTGCTTTAATTGATTTGGCTGTATCAAGTGATCGCGAGGAGTCTACAACGAGGATCGAGTCCGCATTGCGACGGCTCGACGGTTTGACTTTGCTAGAGTGGTGTATTCGGCGGTTGAGCGAATCGACGTTGATCGAGACAATCGTTGTGACCGGCTCGCCGCATTACCGCGAGTTGATTAGTCAAACCGGTTTGTGCAACGCGAGATGGATGCCGAGCGCCCTGAGCACACCGGCCCAACTCGCTCAAGAGATAGCGGGCCGTTTAGACGCAGATTGGGTTGTTTTCTCCAGCCCACTCTGCCCGTTCACGGACCCGATGTTGCTGGATCGACTTGTTTCTAGGGGATGGGCTAACCCAACAACGGACTTTGTGGGCTTCGTTTCACCAAGTCGACCATCGTTTTCGCTTCAGTCGTTGGGTTTGGTGAGTGAAATGTGTTCGGCCGGGGCGTTAGCAAAACTCCATCGTGAGCATTTGCTCACCGAACCGTGCGATGTTCCCGATATCATTCGAAGAAACCCGGCTTTGTTTCAATCCAAATTGATACCTTTGCCAGAACAGCTGATGCATAGTTCCCTTCGGTTTTCGATGGACACTGAAGCTGATTGGGATCGCGCTCATAGCTACCTGGAGGCCGCCGGCGACGACCTTTCCTGGCAGCGACTGGCGCAATTGGCGGAACGAAACTTCTCCGTTCGGTAGCGAAAGTCCGCTACTTGGCTTTTTTGGCTAGATGACGATCGAACCACTCAACCATATCCTTTGCAAGGCGTCGGGTTCCTTCTTCGTTGAAACCGTGCGCAGCATTTTTGATTACGACTAAATCACTTTCTACTTTCACTGCGTCAAAGGCTTTCTGAATTTTTTCGCTATGCCAGAGCGGTACAAGCTCGTCCTTGTCTCCGTGATACAGCAGCGTCGGCGCGTCATCCGCTGTGACCTGCATAAGTGGCGAGAAGGCCTCGGCTTTGGATGGCTCGAACTTGAGAGCAGGGAATTGCTCTCGAAGCGGGCTATTAGGATCGACATACGGTGCCAAGTCTGTCGGTGGGAAAACAGCAACGACGGCTGCGACGCGAGCAACCTCATCGGAGCCACGCTTTGCACCACCGACAGTTCCTAGCATGAGTGAAAGATGTCCACCAGCACTAAAACCAAACACCCCTAGGCGTTTGGGATCGATCTGCCAATCCGATGCGTGTTTGGAAATGTAGCTTAGTGCGAGCTGCACATCGCTGACGCATTCAGGAACAACATAGCGGGGGCTGCTGCCGTGCCGAACTGTAATGACGGTATAGCCGGACACCAAAAGGTGTTTGAACATTGGCATACTTTGTTTTGGTTCTACCCAGGTAGATACCCATCCGCCGCTGACCATAAATAGCACGCCGATGCCGTTGGCGTTTTCTTTTGGACGAAACACGTCAAACGTGAGCGCCATGCCATCTTTATGGCCGTATACCACATCGGGGGTAATATTGACGCTGTCCAATTGGGCCAGGCAAGTTTTCGATTGCACGAAAAAGACAATAGCCAGTGCGATTGCGACGCAATAGCGTTGGCTCGATTTCAAGATCGCCGTTTTGATTGAAGATCGCATGGTGGAGGAGCTTTCCGGTCGCTTTGAGTGGAATGTTGGGAGTTAGGGGCCGCTGCAGGTTGCAAATCGGACTACGATTTCCGTAGTAACGGATTGTATCGAGTCGGACCTACCATTAGGCGTTCCGTCCTGCGACAATTGGGCTCGATGTTTGGAAGTTTGTTGGGGGACAAGTCCAAGATTGGAGCAAAAAAGTGAAGCCGCGCGTGGTTTTTGCCTTGTTCATTCTCTTTGCCATCGCAAGTGGATGGGGCGTTTTTCGTTTTCAGCGACAGCCACTCGATTCGGCTTCATCGATCCAAAAGACTCTCAAGTCGGCAAAAGCAATCGCAAAGCCACATTTAGATCTCGCGCAACAGAGAATCGGCGATGCGACCAGAAACCACTTCGATGCAATCGATCAATTGTTCGAACGCAGCCGATCGCAATCCAATGGATTTGCCAAGTCGGCGTTGGGTTGGGGCAGCAAATGGCGAATCGTAGCAGATGCAACTCCGTTTACTCGTGGCGATCGGCATCCACAGTATTTGAAAGAGCAATTCGAACTGCAAGTGCTCAAAGGAGAGGATCTAACCAAAGCTATCGAGCAGTCTGTGACCGAGTTTCTAGCAGAGATTCGCAGTGTTGAAAGTCAAATGCTGGTCGACTTGCGAGTTGACGTCGACGATCTTTCACAACAGACCAAAATCGGGTTGATGGATGCAGCGGAATTGCAATCGCATTTCGATGCGGCAATTGAAAACGCCATGCTTGTGTCTGGCGTCGATTTGCAAGCCAACATTAGCTCACAGTTGGTTTCCATTGTCGTGGGTGAGGTGCTGACTCAGGTCGCAGTGCGGTTAGGGGTTTCGGCGGGGATTCTCGGTGCCGGTGCCGCCTCGGGGTGGGCGACGTTTGGGATTGGTGTTGTTGTGGGGCTCGTTATCGATCAGATTGTCTCTGCTATATGGGCTCAATGGAGTGATCCGACCAAGAACCTCGATTTCGAGGTGACGCACCAGCTCAAAGTGATGCAACGTGTCCTATGCTACGGTGACGAACAAACAAAAGGGCTCGTTCAGCAATTCGAAGCAATCGCAAAATCAAGAGCCGATGTGCGTCGGATTGCGGTTTTGGAAATGCTCGGTGCGGACTCTAATTTAGAGCTGGAAAAATCTACCGTCAAAAAGGCTTCTCCATGAAACTGCATATCCTGTTACTTCTGGCCATCGCGATTGTCGTCACTCTTGGTCCGTGTCCTGTCGGTTTTGGTCAAGGCAAAGCTGGTTTGGCGCGCGAGCTAGTGGAGTTTGTGAGCCGTCGGTTTGGCAAGGAAGTGGCGGAGGAGGGGAGTGAGGTGTTGACACGCAAGGTGGAATCGCTGCTGGTGAAATACGGCGATGAAGTTGCCGAAGCAGTTCGAAAGGTTGGCCCCCGTTCCATCCAGTTGTTAGATGATGCGGCCGCGGAGGGAGTCCAGCAATCGGCGAGGCTATTGGCCAAGCACGGTGATGATGCAATCTGGGTTGTCGGCAATCAAGGTCGACGTGCCATCGCGGCGAGGCTGGGCGACGATGCAGCTGAGGCGATGATCAAGCATGGCGAGATAGCGGAACCGGTTTTGGAACTGGCTGGTCAGTCTGCCGCCGCCGCTTTGCGCAATGTCTCGACCAAGGGCGGTCGTCAGATAAAGATGATGATGGACGAAGGGGAGCTGGTCAAGATCGGGCGAACTTCTGAACTGCTAAGTGTCGTTGGCAAGTATGGCGACAACGCGATGAATTTTGTCTGGAAGAACAAAGGAGCGTTGTTGGTAGGCACGGCGTTGGCTGCTTTTCTTTCCGATCCTGAGCCATTTATCAATGGAACCAAGGAGCTTGCAACCGTTGCGGCCAATGTGGCGATTGAGCCAATTGCGAAAGAGATTGGTGCACGTACGAATTGGACCACGACGCTATGCGGGCTAGCGATGGTGTGTGCGATGTACTTTGCATTTAAGCAATGGCTGCGCCGGTCACGAAGGTAGCGTTGGACGCTAATAGGGAACATCGAGATTTGAGATCAGGGATCTGGCTGTGCTCGCGACGGTGCCCCTTAAACATGATTGCGAGGTTGCTCCGCTGACTATTATCCAAACGCTGCTTATCAAAACTTGGCTTATCCGCACATTGCTTCTGGCGGAATGCCGGCGGTGTGGCATTCGCTTGCAGCGATTCGGCCTCTGGACCATAAGGTTCGCTCCACGAGGATGCGCAAGAGTGTTTCGAGACTGGATTGCGCGGGCTTGGACTCCAATGCCCCTAGTGCCCGCGCGATCGCTTCGAGCGTGCATAGATGCCGAACGTCGCGCTGAGTTCTCAAGTGATATTCAGATGGCGGTCCGGGCGCAAGCTTGACATGCGGAATCCCCTCGATGGCTGGCTCGTGCCGCACAAACTTGGTCGTTTGTCGCCAGTTTGCGTCTGGGACAATTAAGTTGATTGGTGCGTTGATTTGCGATACGAATTCTGGTGTCAGCTCGACAGCAATTGGGCTTGGGTAGAGAAGCAGCGAAGTTAGACCTTTTTGCGTCAAATTTTCCGTTGCCATCCTTTCGTCGCGTCGGCCATGGATGCGGACTTCGCTATTGACTAGCGCTTTCGCTGCGAGTCTTGCGGTGTTCGTAGTCAGGACTTCTTCGCAGGTGTGCATCAGAATGATAACACGCGTCGTGAGTGCGATTTTTGGTATCAACGAGCAGAAGCAGAGGGGCTTGCGAATTTCGCAGCCCGGGCAGCGGTGCGGAGCCAGGAAAAGTCGCATCACATTCCTTAGAGTTTGAAGCCCTCGCGAAAGGGGGTGAGTGAACCAATTGCAAAGTATCGATTTCGTCTGGCATTAGATCCGCTATTGATCGAAAACGGAACGGACGCCGTAGAATTCAGTGATTAAATATTAATGCGTTTGTATTCGCTGGAAAATTGCTTTTTGTCGCGTTTTGCCAAGGATTCTCAATTGGTGCTACAAATTGCACTCTGATTTTCAACGAATCGGGCTATTCTATGGGCAGTTTCAAAGCTAGTCGAGCAATCCCCTCACCTAATGTACTTATTGTCCATGACTCAATCTTGGTCTCCAGTCTCTTGGAAGTCGTTTCCAGTCTCACAGCAACCCACCTACCCTGATCCCAAGGCGCTTTCGGAAGTATTGAGACAAATCAGCATCATGCCGCCACTCGTAACGAGCTGGGAGGTGGACCATTTGCACGATGGAATCGCAGCAGCCCAGCGTGGAGAAGCTTGGTTGTTGCAAGGTGGCGATTGCGCCGAAACATTTGATCAGTGCCAAACGGAGCCCATTGCGAGCAAGCTCAAACTGCTTTTGCAAATGAGTTTGGCGATCGTGTTTGGATCTAGAAAACGGATCTTGCGTGTTGGGCGAATGGCGGGACAGTATGCCAAGCCTCGTTCAAGTGATACGGAGTCGCAAAACGGAGTTTCGCTACCGTGTTATCGAGGCGATTTGGTGAACCGATTTGAGTTCACGGCGGAAGCTCGCCGTGCTAATCCGGAACTACTTTTGCGAGGCTATGAGCGTTCCGCGTTGACCCTCAATTTCGTTCGCGCGCTCAGCGAAGGTGGCTTCGCCGACCTGCACCATCCAGAAAACTGGAACTTGTTGTTTGTGGACGAAGCCAAAGGGGAGGTTGCACTTCGCTATCGCGAGTTGGTGAAATCACTCGGCAATGCGATTCGGTTTGTCGAAACGATTTTGCCCGAACGAACGAGCGACCTAAAGCGAGTCGATTTTTTTACTTCGCACGAAGCGTTGCACCTGGACTACGAAACGGCATTGACGCGGATGAGCGTACGCGGAATCGGGTACTACAATCTCGGCACACACTTGCCCTGGATAGGAGAACGCACGCGAGCGATTGACGGAGCCCACATTGAATACTTCCGAGGAATTCGCAATCCAGTCGCGGTCAAGGTGGGGCCATCCATGCAGGCCGAGGAGTTGATCGAGATGACCAAGCTGCTCAACCCAGATAACAAGCCAGGCCGGCTGACGTTGATTCATCGGATGGGACGTGCCAAAGTGGAGACAGCGTTGCCGGCTCTGATCGAAGCGATTCGGCGAGCGGACCGAACTGTGTTGTGGGTTTGCGACCCAATGCACGGCAACACGGTGTCGACGGCACACGGTCGGAAGACTCGACGGTTTGACGATATCGTAGACGAGCTTAGATTGTCCTTTGCGATCCACCGTGCGTGTGGTTCGAGACTAGGCGGCGCGCATTTGGAACTTACGGGCGAGAATGTGACAGAATGTGTGGGTGGCTCACGTGGCTTAACCGAGTCGGACTTGGAGTCCGCATATCAAACGCAGTTGGACCCGCGACTAAACTATGAGCAAGCGCTCGAGATTGCGTTCGAAATTTCGAACCAGTTATCGACATTCCGTGTTTAGCGATTTGAATTACCGGCCATTGGCTTGGTTGACGCCTACTTGCCAGCCTTTTAGATTCAACGGAAAATGCCGAACGGCTCGATTCGATAGAAGACCTTTGCGGCGAGAGGACTGCACATTTTATGGCCGCTCTTCAGCACATTGATTTGCACGCTGCGCTAAATCGCTTTGGACTTGAGGAATTCCGCAAGGGCCAACAGGAGGTGATCAGCCATATCATTGCGGGTCACGATTGCTTGTGCGTAATGCCTACCGGCGGGGGCAAAAGCCTCTGTTACCAATTGCCCAGCTTAGTTCGGCCAGGCTTGACGATCGTCGTATCGCCGCTGATCGCCTTGATGAAGGATCAGGTGGACTCGCTTTCCAATCGTGGCATCTCAGCGACGTTGATCAATAGTACATTGTCCGCTGCGGAGGCAAATCAGCGTTTAGAGCACGTGGCTGGCGGGCATTATTCCATGGTCTACGTCGCACCTGAACGGCTTCGGAACTCCCGTTTTTTGGACGCGATTCGCACGACACCTATCCAGTTATTGGCGGTCGACGAAGCGCATTGTATCAGCGAATGGGGGCATGACTTTCGACCCGACTATCAACGACTCGGGCGTTTTCGCGAAGCGCTCGGTGGTGTGCAGACAGTTGCGTTGACAGCGACCGCAACCCCCAAAGTGCGGCAAGACATCGTAGACTCACTGAAGCTGCGGGTGGCCAAACACTTCATTACCGGCTTCGCACGCGACAACCTTTATCTGGGCTCCATGTTGTGCATGGGAGATCGCGAAAAGGACAAACAGCTACTCGAGTTTATCAAGGACCAGCCAGGAGCCGGGATCATTTACGCTGCGACTCGAAAACGCTGCGTAGCGCTCGTCGAACAAATTGGCAAGGAACTGAAGATAAGCGTGGGGGCCTATCATGCTGGCCTGTTGCCTGAACAACGCAAGCTCATTCAAGAGCAATTCATGGGTGGGAATCTCAAGGTCATTATTGCGACCAACGCATTCGGCATGGGGATCGACAAATCTGATTTGAGATATGTCATTCACTACAATACTCCTGGCACACTGGAAGCTTACTATCAAGAAGCAGGCCGTGCCGGTCGCGATAGTCTGCCGTCGCAGTGTGTTCTGCTATACAGTCCACAAGATCGTTACATCCAAGAGTTCTTCATCGAGAATGCGAATCCACCGCGAGAGCTTTTGGAATCCGTATACGACCTACTGGTTAAGCGACCAGAGGATCCCATTGAGTTAACCGCCGAGGAGATTCGAGAGCTGACCAACGCACCCGCCACAACAGAAGCCATTAACTCGTGCCTTCAGATCCTAGGCCGAACCACTGTGATGGAACGTCTTGAGATGTCCGGCGGTCTGGCCATGTTCCGGATCGATAGCAAGCTGCCTACTTTGGTTGATTTGCTGCCCAAAGCGGCCAATGTTCAAAGGACCGTGTTGCGGGCCGTCGAAAAAGCTATTGGTGATCGGCGTGAAGAAGCGGTCTACATTCACCCACGATGGTTGATGCAGCAGTTGCAAATGGATCGCGAGGCATTGAATCGAACGCTGCGAGAGCTTTGCAAACTGGACAGTTTTGAATACGTGCCGCCATTCCGAGGTCGTGCGATTCACTTTCGACGCCGCGATGTACCCTTTAGCGATCTAAAAATCGATCACGAGACGCTTGCCGCTCGAAAAAAAGCGGACTACGAAAAATTAGACGGCATGGTCTCGTATGCCCAAAGCCGATCTTGTCGGCAGCGCACCATTTTGGAATATTTCGGTGACGCATCGGCTTCGAACTGCGGAATTTGCGATCGCTGCCAGGGCAAGACGGGATGGCCGAATATGCCAAAAGTGAACGCTGCTCTTGCAAATGGCAAGGCCGTTGAAAAGAAAAGTAAATCGAAGGAATCCAAGCACTCGATTGCCAACGCGACGACGGCGATAGCCGGCGTCTCAGTTCCAATTGGGTTAAACCAGCCCTCTGTCGAAACAAATGTCGTTCAGCAACCGACTTCTTCTTCGCAAGCTGTTGGCGGTGGCCGCACCAAACCGACGACTGCCCTCACCGTCCCACAAGCGCATATACCTCATACGCCGCTCTTGCCCAGCGAGGCCAAGCCCGCTTACGACCTCATCGTCACCATTCTCAAGGCGGTTGAGCGCACTCATGGCTACCTGAGCAAAACACTTTTATCGCAACATCTATCTGGGGTTGAAAGCAAAGCGGTTCAAGGGCTTCGTTTGCAGAGGCTCCCCGAGTTTGGAATCCTGAAAGGCTGGAAAAAGTCGCATGCGTCTGGTTTTTTGGACCAGACACTGGACGTTGGATTGCTTTGTCTTTCCGAGTTGCGAGTAGGGAAATTGACCGTATCCATTTCAGAGACGGGGAACATGTGCATTTCAGGGACGCAACCAATTCCTGCCGAGTTGATGCAGTATGTTCATCAGTGCATCGTGGCTTCAGAACGAGCGTCAGAAAAGGCGGGTGAACAGACGTTTGAAAGTGCTGCCACCGACAAGCCAGCGACTGCGTTAGCCACACCAGCTAAAGTAGCCATGCCAGCTCAGTCAACCGTACCATCTGCACTAGCCGTACCACCTCGTTTAACCATGCCTCCCGCCAAGGCCATGGAACAGACCACTTTCGCTAGTGGAAAGGTCTCGCCTGAGAGTCGGAGCACTCCGAAGCCCGCAGATTCGACTCTGGTCCCTCACCATGAAGGAGCATCGTCATCCAGCGACGCACTTGTTCGTCCTTTTGCACATCTACCTCCAGCTGAGGCGACGGATGCAAGTTCTGGACGGGATGTTACGGCGCCGATGATTGAGGATTGGCGATGGACCGTACGACTGGTTGAGCATGGATATCGACTGGGCGAATGCGCACTCATTCGCGGTAAAACGCCCGATTCGATTCTCGAGGATCTAACAAAGGCCCTACAGGATGGGAAGCGGTTTACGATTGGGCAGTTGTTTGATCGCCGAACGCAGATCGCTGTGAGGGAATTGCGAGACAGTTATGATCCGAATGCAAGCCCACCGTCCATCTTCCAATCGTATCCATCCTTATGGCGATTCATTCAACGCTGGATTGCGATGGACACTCGGTGAAGAATGGATGCTCGATGAATTATGCGACGTTAGGAGCGCGCCTGAACCGACTCTATCTCGGTCGTACCGTGATCGCTCGCGGCTAATTCGGGCAGGAAATGGGGGATTCGTTTGTAATTGCGGCAACTGAGATTGCGGGAGAGTCCATACCGACATGATCATCGCAGGCGCAATTGTGATCAGAGTCTGGCCAGTCTTTTGGGATACTAGAGAGTGTCTTTTCGTATGTGGGATTAGCGACGCGTTGTGCGGTGAAAGATACCTTAGATCATTGGCGCTGCTCGCGGTTACGCCGGTCGATCATTTACTAACGAAAAGAGCCTTGGTTGGATGCCAACCAAGGCTCTCAGAAATACCTTAGAAATATACTTATCGCTTTACTCGCGACTTAGTAGCGATATGCGTCAGCTTTGTAAGGACCATTTTTGTCGCAGCCGAGGTAGTCCGCTTGGGATGTGGTTAGCGTTGTCAGCTTGACGCCGAGCTTACCCAAGTGCAAACGTGCTACTTCTTCGTCCAAGTGCTTTGGCAAGGTGTAGACGGTCTTGTCGTACTTTGCGGATTTTCGCTCGATCCACAATTCCAACTGTGCCAACACTTGGTTGGTGAAGCTGGTGCTCATCACGAAGCTTGGGTGGCCAGTTGCACAACCCAAGTTCATCAAACGGCCTTCAGCCAAAACCAAGATGCTGTGCTTGGTGTCATGGAAGTACCATTGGTCGAACTGTGCTTTGATATTGCGGCGCTCAACTTTACCGGCCTTTTGCAACTTTTCCAAACCAGACATGTCGATCTCATTGTCGAAGTGACCGATGTTACAAACGATTGCCTTGTCCTTCATCTTCGACATGTGTTCAGCGGTAATAATGTCCTTATTACCGGTCGCTGTGACGTAGATGTCGGCTGTCGGCAGGAAGTCTTCGAGAGTCTTAACTTCGTAGCCTTCCATAACAGCTTGCAATGCACAAATCGGATCGATCTCGGTAACGATTACGCGGCAGCCTTGGCCCTTGAGCGATTGGCAGCAGCCTTTGCCCACGTCGCCGAAGCCGCAAACAACTGCGACCTTGCCGGCGAGCATGACGTCGCTGGCTCGGTTGAGTCCGTCGATGAGCGAGTGGCGGCAACCGTAGAGGTTGTCGAACTTGCTCTTGGTAACCGAGTCATTGACGTTGATTGCTGGAAAGAGCAGTGTCTTTGCATTGGCCATTTCATACAATCGTTTTACGCCGGTGGTGGTTTCTTCCGAAACGCCCATACAGGCTTTACCCATCGCGGTGTAGCGACCTGGGTTTACAACCAATTCCCTGCGGAGCAGCTCGAGGATAACGCCCCATTCTTCTGGTTCGTTTTCTGCGTCGAACTCAGGGACTTTGCCCGATGCTTCGTATTCCGTACCCTTATGGATCAACATGGTCGCGTCGCCACCGTCGTCCACGATCAAATCAGGACCGGTTCCATCTGGCCATACCAACGCTTGAACGGTACACCACCAGTATTCGGTGAGCGTTTCACCCTTCCAAGCATAAACTGGGCTACCAATTGGATTGTCCAATGTGCCACCACGACCGACAACAACAGCTGCCGCTGCGGAGTCTTGTGTTGAAAAGATATTACAGCTGACCCAACGCACGTCGGCACCTAGATCGGCCAACGTTTCGATGAGAACAGCGGTCTGGACGGTCATGTGCAGTGAGCCCATGATCTTGGCGCCAGCCAAAGGCTTGGTCCTGCCGTGTCGAGCACGCAAGGCCATCAAGCCCGGCATTTCGTCTTCGGCAAGTTGGATTTCTTTGCGACCGAGGGAAGCGAGCTCTTCTGCTTCTTTTCGGTTGCCTGCGGCGAGGAAGTCAAACGCGCGAACCTTGAACGGAACGCTGCCGGCCTCGGCGGTGACTACGTGGGTGTTTTTCTTATCGACAACAGTACTCATTCGAACATTACTCCAAGGAAAGAAACAAACATTTATCGGTTAGCGGTCGTTACAAACAAGCCAGTTCCTTTGGCATCGGTCTCGGGTGGCATCAAAGCATAACGCGATTGCTGCCATCCAGCCTGGGTCATCCAAGACTGGATTTGGTCGGCAGGAAATCCCTGCCACGAATGCCCAAGTTCCTCGCGGTACTCGGAACGGTCATGCGGCACCATATCTACGACAATGAGCTTTCCGCCAGGTTTGGTCACTCGCCAAGCCTCTTGGAAAACGGATTGCGGTGTTGTTAGATAAGGCAACACAAGTATCAAAATGGCGTGTGAAAGTGTTTCATCTTCAATTGGCAACTGCGTTAGCTCACCGCGTCGCAAATCAATATTCGAGAGGTCCTTCAGCCGCTTGCGAGCGGACTGCATCATGGCCGCCGAGGAATCAACCGCCACGACTTGTTGCACCCACGGCGCGATTGTTTGAGCGATGGCACCCGTTCCGCAACCGAGGTCCCCAACGATGGCTTCGCTGGGTAAGGTGGCTGCAAACGCCCAAGCATCCACCCGATGGCCAAATAGATCAGCTCGCAATCGATCCCACTTGCCAGCAGCCGAGGAAAAAAAGGCTTGTGATTTGGAGCGACGAGCTTCGACCACTTGTTCGAGCCTCGCATCGTCTTGATCGGAAGTGCTCGCGGAAACGCTATGGCTTTTCACTACATTCCAAAGTTTTTTCTGGCCGGGATCCATTTCACCATTTGGCATCCGGTAAAGATTGCTTGTTCCGTCCCGACGGGATACCGCCCAACCATCATCGGAAAGCAGTTTTAGGTGCCTGCTGACCGTGCTTTGAGGAAGTTGTAGGGTGGTGCACATTTCGGCGACGGTGAGTTCGGTTCGTTCCAAAAGACGCAGGAGTCTTGCCCGGGTGAGGTCCGAGAGACTCTGCATCCAAAGAATCATAGGTGGTGAAGTATTCATTGTTTTATGCTTCTGCATTATCCGCTTATCCGGATGGAAGAATAACAGATAGATTCCGGCTTTTCAAGACGAAACGCGTCTTTTGAAGGGAAGAGCAAGAAAAAGGTGTGTCTGGGCGCTGTTAGGGTTGTGCCGGTTAGGTCAGTCGATGAGTTCTTCCCACTAGAATTTCCAAATTTTTTTTAATGCTGCAGGCTTCCCGCGTTTCTTTGATGAACCGCAACCTACCCTTTTGGCAGTGTGTAGCCCTATGGTCTAACTGGTTTGATCAATCGGCGCGTTGGCGAGAGGGAAGCGACTTCGCTTCCGCATGTTTTGCGAACGCCAGTGCCGATGGTTTGACAAAGCAAGCATGAATTCTGTACTTACAAGAACTCGATGTCTTTTGAATGCGCCGTTGGAACCGAAGAGGTTTTGCGTTTGCGTCGTGGGACTCGTCGTTTCTTGTTTGATTGCAATTGCAACCCTTAACTGGACGGTAAACCCCTACGGTCAGTACAGCTCCGAATTGCTTGCACCCATCGTGCAGGACTCTCGATCCGAAAAAGTGGATCTTTTTGAGCGTCTCGAGAACCCACCTCAAGGGCTGATCCTAGGCTCCTCGCGAGCACTTAAATTCGAACCGGAGTATCTCCAATCTCGAACATCACAAACATTCTTTAACTTTGCCGTGAATCATGGACGGCCCGAGGATTTTTTGGCGATTGTTCGCTACTATTACGATCGAAACGGATACTTTCCGAAGACCTTGTTGATCGGTGTGGATGTCTCATCGCTGAACGACGTCGTCCCCAACGATGCCAGACTCAGTGCCGAGCCAAGGCTTTACTCACTTGCTAGGGATACGTCGTGGTGGACCGACGAGTTCGACCGGTTCAGCCAGTTGTTTAGCTACCAGCAGTTGGCCGCCAGCCTATTTGCCCTTCGCAATGTAGTTTGTCCGAGAATGCCAACGGAGAGCGAACAGTGCTTGAACGCGAACGGTCTTATTCAATACACCAAGCGCCAGTCGCAAATCGCCAACGGCACGTACGACTTCGAGTCGGCTCTCGACTTCACTCAACGCGAGTTTTTGTCTGTCTTCAGCCAATTGAATCAGCCCTCGCCACGGCGTTTAGGTTACCTGCGAGAGACCGTGAGAATCTGCTCAGCAAACGGCTGCCAAGTCTATTTGTTTACTACCGTCTCCCATCCTCGACTGCGCGAGTTGCTTGCCACCAAGACGAAGTTCTTGTTAGTTGAGGAAAAGGCCATTCACGCGATTCGCGAATTAGCGAGCGATGCGGGCGCGAAGTACGTGGACTTTGGCTCCATTGAGACATTTAATGGGGACCCAGACTGCTTTGTCGACGGCATCCACCCTTTGGAACCAAACACGCGCCGAATGATCGATCGGCTCATGAGCAGATCCGTTGGGGATAGCTATGCTGTTCAATAGCTATATCTTCATCCTCGTCTTCCTGCCGGTTGTTTTGGCTGCTTGGTGGTCGCTTGCACGCTGGCCGCAGATTCGACTAGGCTTTCTGGTTGCGAGTAGCTATCTCTTTTACGGTTGGTGGCACTGGGAATTTACCCTGCTACTGCTCGCGTCGACGTTAATCGACTATTACGTGGGCATTGGAATTCATGCGTCGACATTGAAAAGAACCAAGCGGATGTGGTTGAGCGTTTCGCTGGTCAGCAATCTGGGTATGCTCGGCTACTTCAAGTATTGCGGCTTTTTTGCAGAATCGATGAACAGCCTGCTGGATTCACTGCGATTGGGTACGCCACTCAATGTTCCTGAAATCATGCTGCCGGTTGGAATCAGTTTTTACACATTCCAAACGCTGACTTATTCGATCGACTTGTATCGTGAGGAAGTACGACCGGCAAAGAGCTTGTTGCACTTTGCGGCCTATGTATCGATGTTTCCGCAGTTGATCGCCGGGCCGATTGTTCGGTATAGCGACGTTGAGACGCAGATGCAGGATCTGGGAACTCGACCGAATTGGGAGCAGATTTCTCGTGGCATATGGTTTTTTGTGGTTGGGATGTGCCAGAAGATTCTCATTGCCGATACCGTGGCGAAGCTTGCGGGACCGCTGCTTGCTGAGCCGGAGCAGCTTCAGTTTGTGTCTGGCTGGGCCGCCTTGATCGCTTATTCTATGCAATTGTATTTCGATTTTGCTGGCTATAGCAACATGGCGATTGGTCTTGGGCTGATGATGGGCTTTTCCTTTCCTCAGAATTTTGACTCGCCTTATCAAGCGACCAGTATCCAGAGTTTTTGGCGGCGTTGGCACATGACTCTGTCGTCTTTTCTGAGAGACTATCTGTACATACCGTTAGGTGGCAATCGTTACGGCAAGTTATTCGCGTATCGCAACCTGCTGGTGGTCATGCTGCTGGGTGGATTTTGGCATGGTGCAGGCTGGACGTTTATCCTGTGGGGTTTGATGCACGGCTGCCTGCTCGTGCTCAACGGCCTGTTCCGCGACTTGATCAAGTTCCCGATCCCAAAAGCCATCGGTATGGCGGTGACCTTTTTCTCTGTGATGATGGGATGGCTACTGTTCCGATCGACCGATTTGGATATGGCAGGTCAATGGTATGCCGCAATTCTGGGTTGGCGTGGGTTTGAGTCGGACCTGGGTTGGAGCATCCTGAAATCGACTGGCTTCCTCGTTACAGTTGTCTCGCTGGTTTTTTGTTGGTGTTCGCCAAACACTTGGAACTATAGGCCCAGGCTTTCGCTTGGGACGGCGTTGTTGTTAAGCGCGCTGTTGGTTTTTTGCATCTTGCGGTTTGATGGCGATAGTCCTTTCCTCTACTTTCAGTTTTAGTCATGACAACGATGCGCATTGAATGTGTTCGCGATTTGGCAAAGCTCGAATCACTAAAAGACGATTTCGATCTATTGTCCAGAGGGTCCGTTATGCAACGGCTTTGTTGGCTGTTGCCTTGGTGGGAGGCGTATCAGTCGAGCCATGCTCTACATGTCTTAGTCGCTTATCGTGGAGAGCAAGTATGCGGAATCCTGCCTCTTGCAGAAACAAGTATGGTCGCAACTGGCCGGACGCTTGTCTTGATGGGGAGCGGTAAGGCATGTTCGGATGACCTTGGAATTCTGGTCGACGAATCGGACAGGAACGAAATCGCCGATGCTTTTGCGACTTGGCTTGTTGCGTCGCCTGACTGCTGCCGTTGGGACCATTTGGATCTCGATGGCGTTCGGGAGAACAACCAAACCATGAAGGTATTCGGACAACGCCTCGAAGCATTGGTGGGATCGCAGATTGAACGCAAAGCTAGCCCGAATTGCTGGGCTGCGTCCGTGGAGGGTGGGCTAGATGCGTACCACAGCCGACTCACAAAGAGGGCCCGAAGAATCGCTCGCGAAGCCGAATCAGCAATAAGCTCGGGGGTCGGCGAGTTTGAAGTTGCGTTAACGCTCGATCAAGCGCTGGACTCCGTCGACGCGATCGAGCGAATGCATCAAGCTCGTTGGCGTGAACAAGGTATTGATGGGTGTTTTACCACAACCGCATTCCGAGTTTTTGTGAATTCTGCAATCCGTAACATGTGGAATGAACCGTGGTTCCCATTGGAAAACACATCGGAGGTCATGGGCAAAATAGGTCAGCAGCGGGTTCACGTTGGGCTTCTCCGCATCAACGGCGTAACGGCAGCAGGATGCATTTGCTATCGTGATCGAGATGCACTAGCCGTGTACCTGACCGGAATGAACATCGATCTTTCCGACGGTCGCCCTGGGTGGATGCTGAACAATTGCATTATTAATCGTGAGATCACGTTGGGATGCACTCGAGTCGATTTTATGCGCGGAGATGAGGAAAATAAAAAGCGAATGGGAGGCGAAACGACTGTTC
>JANMNR010000266.1:0-15069 GCA_031368325.1 Pirellula sp. | reverse complement strand
TGACAAGGTCTGGATGTCCTATTTGACCGGCCCTTATGATGGCAGTGCAAATGGCGAGGGCCTGGGGAAATTGACCGCCGGCTTTGGCGAACGTGGAAATCAACCTACCAAGGACGGCGGCAAGATCGGTCCCGAGTTCACCTTCGGCATCTATACGGAGAAAGCGCTGAAACATCCAATCTTGATTATTAAGACCGCGTGGGGCGGCAGGTCACTCAACACCGAATTCCGTCCGCCCAGTGCCGGGCAATACAAGCTGCCCAAGGAGATCCAAGAATTGTGGGACAAGCATCCCCAAGGCGCCCACGGGATTCCCAAAGCCGAGGACCGGAAAAAGTGGCAGGATGACAAGGATGCCGCCTCGGGTGTGTTTTACCGAATGATGATCGAACATGTTAAAAAGGTGCTGGCAGATCCTAAGCGGGTCTGTCCGGAATATGATGAGAAGGCTGGCTATGAAGTTGCCGGCTTTGTCTGGCTTCAGGGTTTCAACGATCTGGTCGATGGGACTACTTATCCCGGCCCCGACAAGCCGGGAAAATATGATGTTTATTCAGACCTGCTGGCCAAGTTCATTCGCGATGTTCGCAAAGACCTGTCAGCCCCGAAGATGCCATTCGTGATCGGCGTGCTGGGAGTCGACGGCGAGCAACATGTGAATTTCCGCAAAGCCATGGCCGCGCCGGCCGACATGTCCGAGTTCAAGGGCAATGTGGTTGCTGTTGATACCGCGCCCTTCTGGGATCATGCCATGGCCGCCGCACAGCCCAAGCAGGGTGAGTATAACAATATCGTCGGGACCGCTCACACATTGAAAAATGATGGCACTTTCGACAGGGAACGGAAATGGGATAAGTACTGGAAGCCGGTTGGCAAGCCTCTGCCGGAAGAACGGACCTGGCGCTTCGCTACGATTGATCCCACTGAGAAGAAGGACAAGATGGAGAAATATGACGCCAGGCGATTCCGTGACATCACGCTGCCAGCCGGGATGGAGAATTGGTATATGCCCGACTTCGATGACAGCAAATGGACGGAAGGCAAGGCCCCCATCGGTAAGGGCGTCTGGAAACACAGCGGAATCACCTTGGACAAATTCCCCTCAACATGGGGTAATGGCGAATTCCTGCTGATGCGCACAACTTTTGAAGTCGAAGACCTCAACTGCGATTCGTATCGCATCGCGGTCTTGGCGAGACAAGGATTCCATGTTTATTTGAACGGACAAAAGATACACACCTACATCTGGTGGCAGGACAAGCCGCAATACGGTTCCATCGTCCTCGGAAAAGAACAGATCAAGCATTTGAAGAAGGGGAAAAATGTATTGGCGGTCTATGCCAATGACCAATATGACAATAACTCCCCAGAACATTATGCAGCGATGGATGTGCGTATTGAGGGTATCACCAAAGCAGACCAGGATAAGTTCGATCTCGCCTTGGAGGATGTCCTTTCGCCCAAGGACAGGGAGTACCTCAAAGGCTCTTCCAATGGCGGTTACCACTATTTGGGCAGTGCGAAGATCTTCGCGCAGATGGGCAAGGCATTCGCAGAGGCCTTGCTGGCTTTACAGAAATAAAGGAACAAGGAACAAAAATGAAACAGAACCACAAACCACTTAGAGCTTTGGCTCTATCATCCATCGCACTCACCGTGCTCGGCCTGTCGTTCTTTGCCACCGTCTCGTCGGTGGAGACCACGGTAACATTCTGGCAATAAACCGGGACAAGAGCACTGAAACAGGTGTTTCAGAATTGCTCCCCAAGAACAACCTCATTTCTCCCGCTCCCCGAACCGCACTTTAGCCCTCCATGCGCACCAAGTGTGAAAAGCAGTTTTCTAGCAATATGAACCGACAACAGTTTCTCATGGCGATAGGGATAGGCGGATGCGGCCTGTTGCTGGCCGTGTCTCACCAGGGAAGGGCGGCAGAGCTCGGCAAGCATCCGAACGTCATCATCATACTTGCCGATGATTTGGGTTGTGGCGATATGAGCCTTTACAATGGCTGGATCAAGACGCCTCGCATCGACCAAATGGCCCGTGACGGTGTCAGGTTTACCGACTTTCACTCCAACAGCTCCGTGTGCAGCCCCACGCGCGCGGCATTCCTCACCGGCCGCTACCAGCAGCGCGTGGGGATCATCGATGTGATCGCAGGTCATCTGGACACGCCCGGACTGGAAGCGACCGAACTGACGATTCCCCGGCTCATGAAACAGAACGGCTACAAGACCGCGCTCTTCGGCAAATGGCATCTGGGCGACGAACCGCGGCACAATCCGATCCACCATGGCTTTGATGAGTTTGTCGGCTTCCTCCCCGGTGGCGGCGACTACCACAAGCATGGCAATTGGAGGGATGGAACGGAGGTCAAAGACCAAAAAGGCTATTCCACCCACATTATCACGGACCGAACCGTTGACTTCATCACTCGCAATAAAACCAGCCCATTCTTTCTGTACGTTGCTCATCAGGCCGTGCACAATCCTTATCAAACGCCGGCCGACACACCGGAAAACAGACCCGAGATCATACCGCTCGGCGGGGAACGTGCGCGTGCCAGTTATCAGATCATGTTGCAAGATCTGGACACGTCAGTGGGCAGGGTTCTGGATGCACTGAGCGAACACGGACTCGAAGGGAATACGATCGTGTTCTTCTTTTCGGACAACGGCGACGTGGGCCAGAATATGCAATCGCGGCCCTACCGCGGCGGCAAATTCAGCAATTACGAGGGCGGGCATCGTGTTCCGGCAGTCGCGAGATGGCCCGGCCGCATCAAGGCTGGCTGGACATCCGATCAGTTGATCGTCGGCATGGATCTTCTGCCCACGATCATGGATATCGCGGGCATCGGCATTCCCGAACAACGCAAGTTGGACGGGATCAGCATCAAGGACCACCTGCTCAAGCAAGCCGATGTACCTGATCGTCGCGTATTCTTCGGATACGAACCCAAATTGGGCACGGCCATGCGAGACGGACACTGGAAGATGCAGACCAAGGGCGATGTCGTCGAGCTATACGATTTGAGCAAGGACATCAAGGAGACGACAAACATCGCAGACAAATACCCCCAACGTACAGAAGCAATGAAGGCGGCCATCGAAAAATGGAAGTCGGAGGTGACACCCGAAACCGCGTCGCGGCGATAACCCAATATGAAAAGAAGGAGCTCGCAATGAAGTCAAGATCGATTCAGCATAAATCACATACGCTGCACATCACGTTCCGGCTCCATGAGTAATCGGCGATGGTGTTCTTTCAGCGCCTTCAGTTCGCTCATAGCCAACGCGGCTTGGTGACTCGGTACGAAGATGTGGTCGTGATTTATACCTGCGACCACATTGCAACTGACCCCAGCCTTGCCGAGAACTGCCGAGAATGCCGCTGTGAAGCCTATGGCCTCGAGGTCTGAATTCACATTGAGCGTGATCCAGGCGCACTTGAAGACCGGTTCGAGTCCTTCCGACTCGGCAATTGACTCTTCCACGATGAGTGACATCCCCTCAGCTTCTCGGATGGACGCAACGATTTTCGGATGATCGAGAGGCAGTGCGCCCTTGCTCATGACATACACGTAGGTTCCATCGTTGAGAACTGGCTCCATGCAACTCAGAAGTGAATTAAGGTCAGTAATTATCGTCATTTTGTGATGCAAAATCGAATCTCTTGACGAGGACTTTGTGAGTTACGTTTTCCTGCCACTAACACCTCACGGCAAGTTAGGATTCACTCGATCCAAGATGACAATCAACAACGTCGCCATTGGACCAAGGAAAAGAGATGCAATCCACTTCGGTTTTTGCTTTGGGCCAGTCCCGCGTTGATAAGGGACAACGTACCCCATCCCACAAAAAACTGAGCTTGATCGTTCATTGATTCGTCTCCAGAAAAAAACTTAGGAATAGCGAATCAATTCTACATCAACGTCAAAGATGGTGCCGTGCTTCCCCACCAAACCAATTCGAGAATCTCACTGCAAGCTAATCTGGAAAGCTTGCACCTAGGCACAACCTTGTGGGAATCGCAGACGCGTGTCCGAGGGGCGGACGCTTGCACAATGGTCCAGCCTTAGCGGCCAATACGAAGTGAGAACCCATATGACGGAAAACCCTGTCTGAACCCTGAATTGTATTGGGGGTAAGTGTTGTACGATGGTCGGTAACTGTGGTACGAACGATGGCTCATGTTGTCGTGGTACCGATCATGGTCCAAATCTTGGTGCAGTTGAAAATGCTGGTATCGCGTTTGAGGGAACTGATGTTGGTCCGCGTGGTATTGCTGACGATGGAATTCATTGTGACGGAGGTCTTGGTGCAAATTGCTATGCGAGTTGCCATGAGACCCATGGTGTGAATAACCATATTGCGCTCTCGCATTTGAGGCGCCAAATAATGCCATCGAAGCAACAACAATCGTGGTTGGAAAAACATTGCGAAACATATCATTACTCCCATTGAGGTTCTTGCTTGTCGCCAGCATGTGCTTAACTTTCAATCCGATGAACGCGCGACAGAGGGGCTTGTCCATTCCCACGGTAATTACAAAATGCATTGCACGTGCCAATGGCTGATTGAAAGGAGAATTAGTGGATAAAAGTTTGGCAGCAGCAAAATTCGAAGGGTTTTTCGCGAAAAGATTGTCCAGAAAAAACGCCACTGAGGCTTAGGGGAAATTAGGATGCAATCACTTTGAATACGCGGGCAATCCGTTTGAGCAGTCGTTCAACGGAGATAGGCCCTGCGTTTGGAAATGGAATCAGCGTCTGGAAAGGTATCGGACGCTTGCACAAGTGGATGAGCGTAACTATCGCCAGATGCAAGTGCTAAGTTGCTGCTAGGCCGATCCTGCAGTCGCCGGCATTTCCACAGTTGAGCTAACATGAATCTTGCCGAATCCAGGAAGCTAGGAGCTAGGCAAAATCTTGTGGAAATCGCAGAAGTGTCTTGGAGGGAAGCGGTCGTTGGCACAGTGGATCAGTCTTAGCGGCCGATAGGCCATGAGTAAGGCCAAGGCCTCCAGAACCAATTGAATCGATGCTCAAGTCCAAGCTGGAGTAGAACGGTCGACGACCGGCTTTTGAATGGGTTCAATTTCTTTCAATTCGCAACGAATTCGACCGCCTCGACGGATTCTTGTCACACTTCGTGTTTTAAATAGTGTTATGTTCTTATGGAGAGCCCACCAGATCCCTGCCAGAGCTTGCCAAATGCTTAGATATCCAGGACAACAAAACTTCCGAATTTCGGAAAGTTTCTCACGCCGTAGTTTGCTAAATATCGGCAGTTTGGCTGCGCTCGGTACTGCAGGCGGCTGGACGTTGCCTTCTTTGCTAAAAGCCGATAGCGCAGCGGGGATAAAGAATAACCCCAAGTCGGTCATCATGATCTATTTGGTCGGTGGTCCGCCGCATCAAGATATGTTCGATTTGAAACCCCACGCTCCGAGAGAGTTCGCTGGTCCCTGGAAACCGATTGCAACCAGTGTTCCTGGCATGGATATCTGCGAAGCATTCCCGCGACTCGCACGAATGGGGGACAAACTGACGATCATCCGGTCCCTGGTTGGTAACCAAGCGGATCATGATGCCGTGCAAGTTTTCAACGGGCATCACCCAAAGAACCCCAAACCATCTGGTGGGTGGCCGCAGTTCGGTTCCATGGTCTCCAAGGTTCAGGGGGCTCACACGCCTACGACACTACCGTTCGTAAGCATGTGTTATCAATGCACACACGGTCCTTATAACGAACCTGGCCCTGGTTTTCTCGGAGCATCACATGATGGATTTCGACCGTTGGGGCCAACTAAGCAGGATATGGTTCTAAACGGCATGACGTTAGATCGGTTGGGCGATCGGGTATCACTTCTGAAAAGTCTTGACAAACTAAGACGAGACATTGATACAACCATGAGCATGACCGCCATGGACACTTTCACAGAACAGGCGATGGGAATCCTTGGTTCGTCGAGGCTTGCAGAAGCCCTTGATCTCTCAAAAGAGGATCCGAAAGTTGTTGAACGCTATGGCAAGGGTGATCCATCCATATTCATGGATAGCAATGGCGCACCGCGCGTACCGCAAAGTTTATTGGTGGCTCGTCGCTTGATCGAAGCGGGAGTTCGGGTGGTCACACTGAATTACAGCAAGTGGGACTGGCACGGTGGCATGAACGCCGAGGGACGTGCCAACAACTCAATCTTTGTGCGAGAACAAGAGGAGTTTCCTATTTTCGACCAATGCGTGAGCGCGCTGGTGGAGGATCTTTATCAACGCGGTCTGTCCGATGACTGTGCGGTGATTGTCTGGGGAGAATTTGGGCGAACTCCGAAGATCAGCAACATTGTGGGGCGCGACCATTGGCCGCAGGTTAACTGTGCATTGATGGCTGGCGGAAGAATGCGGCACGGTCAGGTAATAGGAGCAACCGATCGCATCGCGGGCGAAGCGATTTCAAGGCCGGTCACCTATGGCGAGATCTATGCAACTTTGTTTCATCATCTGGGAATCAACGTCGATCAGACCACAATCACCGATCACAATGGTCGCCCGCAATACTTGGTCGAAGATGACGGCAAGGTGCTGCGGGAACTGATCTGAGTCCCGCTAGAAGATTGTCATCATCGACTGAGGTATTTAAGGTAGCAGTGCAGCGCTGCGGCGTCTCAAGACAATCTAGACAGTTATGTTTGAGAACGCGTCAAGCTGGTGTTTTCAACGCAATCTCACTGGTTGAACGACAGTCTATTGTCTTTTCCTAATCCTCGCCCATTTCCTCCTCTGCACCCGTCACCAGTCCAGCTCCCTCGTCAGCGGCCTCAGTAACCGCTCATGTATCGCCGCTTTCCCCTGCATAACTTAGTTCGAATTGATATGGAAAGATCATGAATCAGATGGGTCGGCCTTTCGGGCCTTTGCGATTCCTATTCCATTGCCACCGGGGCCTTCGACCCCGGCACAGGATATGCCAGCCCTTTCGGCTTCAGACCAAAAGAACGCCCGAGCAAAAAGACAATCAGAGAACAGTGCGGATTCAAAACGGCTCCCAACCAAGCGGCGTACCTTTTGCGATCGGCGATGCACATCGCATTTGACTGACGCAAACAGAATCGAAAGTCGGTTTCATTGGATGATTCCAAAATTGAAGTCACCCGGTCAAGAATTAGCCCTACCCATGGCTTGATTTACGCAGAATTGGTCTGGAAAGGGCTACAGGCTTTGGAAATACTCTCCGATAATGATCGCGAGTTGCTATGCATGTAATTTCTGTTAGAGATGTCGAATGTTTCGCTCGCAACACCCTATGGAGTGCCGTAAACGCTTGTTGAATCAACGACTGCGAAAGAAGCAGTGCTATTTTCCTGGATAAGACAACGCTTTGGATACGGTCTAATTCCCGCCTACGTCCGACGATCTTTCAACCACAACAAAGGATTCAAAAATGCTTATTACACGCGTTGGGACTCAGCCATCGGCCAAAGGACCAGCGGAGTGGTTCACCGGAACCGTCCGAATCGATCCGCTGTTCCAACCGCACGCTCCGGCACGCGCGGTCTGCGCCAGCGTTACGTTTGAACCAGGAGCTCGCACGGCATGGCATACCCATCCGTTGGGGCAGACACTGCTCATTGCCGCTGGTTGCGGATGGGTTCAGCGCGATGGCGGTCCGGTTGAGGAGGTCCATCCAGGTGATGTGGTCTGGTTCTCACCTGGCGAGCGGCATTGGCATGGGGCGACAGCAACTACAGCCATGAACCACATCGCGATCCAGGAACAGCTCGATGGTAAAACTGTCGATTGGGAGGAGCATGTTAGCGACGAGCAATATCGCAGGTGATGCTTTGCTCTCAGTCAAGTTGCATAGTATCGCGCATCAAGCAGTCCAGCAAAATGCAGACCGAAGAAGGTCGCGTAGAATGTCGCCGTCATCAAGAACATCATCCCGAAACCATGTAATCCCGCCGTCAGCAATCCACGCCAACCAGATCGGTACACCAAGTACACAGTGGCACCTAACGGCCACAGTAGAAAATAGAGCATTTGTAAGATTGGTATTAAAGTGATTCCCCTAGACTTTGAATCGAATCGAGCCCAGAAGGTTGCGAGAAGGGCGAAACAGATAGCTGAGATCAGGTAGAGTCCGGCGTGTTCGGGAAACGGAATCTGTAGCCCGCCCCAAATCGCTGACATGATATAAAGTCCATTTGCGCAGTATTTAGACCAACGCAAGTATTGCAACTCCGTGGCTGTGACGATTTTGCTCTGTTCTTCAGTCACTAATATCTCCAAGCTGACTCGTTCCTGACGCCGCAAAAGGATTGAGTCTATCCGATCCCACGGGCGTAGTGGAATCGACCGGTGCCCATTTCCAATTTGGGTGGGCGAGGTCGATTATTGCTACGGCGAATTCCACAGCGTTGCCGTGAGGATGGCTCGTCGCTTGCCTAGGGCACTTCGCGTTTAAAGTTGAAGCCCAAACTATGTTGCCGTTATTCCAAACAACATAACACAAGCGACCGCTGTTACGACGAACATAACGAAAACTGCGATGGCAGATAATCCCAAGCAAGAAAGTTTACTCCTAATCGAAGCCCCATAGAACAATGGCAATACCAACGCGACAATGGGTCCGAACAGATGGAGCAATCCCAGTCTGAAATTGCGATCTTGATTTTCGACAACCGACTCTTCGTAAATCATTGTCGTGGGTATGGCGAGGATTGAAAAAAACCAGCCGATCGCTAATAAGACTTTCAAGCCAGACCGTTGCGAATCTTTTGGACTCGAAATAACTGGTGTTGCATACGGACTTTCAGGCATGGTCATTAAGCAACCTGACAAATAGAAATCCATTCAACATCATCGAAGCAGTCTAAACGTGAAAGATAAGCCCAGATCTCTTACCATACCAGTCTATCCGGTCCCCAGGCAGGCCGTAGCCAATTCCCACATTGCTTGGAATCAAATTGTTGCTGCGGGCGTTGACAAGATGCGGTTCAACGGACGATCACACTGTTCGGGGGGCGGTAAACGCCGTTCACGTCATCGGTTTGTTCTGGTCTAGGAATGCCAAATTCCTATCACACCAAGGTTTCCTAAACAATGACTTCTGACATCATCGTTTCAGTCACCTGGAATGCAATCCATTCAAGGTCGCTATCTGTCCTGATCAAGCCGGTTCGCGGCGGAACTCATTCCCGTGGCCTGCAAGGTTGCCGGGTACTTAATGATCTCAAGGTAAACCCAACTGCAGTACAATAAGAAGATCAACGTGGGGATGATTGCCGCACCCATGAGTGTTCGCGAGGAAATCTCATTTAGATTTCCAGAATATGGCATGCGGGCGACGGTTGTCCAGAAGTAGCCGAAATCCATACAGCCCAACATCGTAGAACTCAGCAAGGCCCAGGTTCGCAACGGTACGGTTGGAGTGAAAATCTTTGTGCCCAGCATCCCCATGATCCAAGTACCAAGTAAGAAGGCCGGCAACTGGAATACTTGACTGATCAGCTGTGTCGAGTTCGCTGCCACACTGAGTGTGGGGTGAAGAACCAATGAAAAGACGACTCCTACCAGCGTTAACAGAACCCAGGCGCGACCGATCGACTTGACGGTCGTGTAATGAATTGCGGCTTCTATTGGAACGGACATGGTCATTTCGCCAAACCGCATAGAGACATATTCTGACGCTGCATTTCGGTTTGTATCGCCACGCGTGGAAACCAATGAACTTCTAACGGAACCTTTCTCGTTAATCGCCGAGTGCGATCCCGAATCGCTCGGGTGCTGAATGCGGGAGAGATGCTGATCCAAAATCACCGCCAGGTCCTCGGCAGATTGAAAACGTTGCTCTGCCCTCTTCTGAAGAAGCGAGTTGATGATCTCGGTCAGCCAAAGAGGAATCTCAGGGTTCTGATCGGCGATGGATCGTGGCTCATCTTGGGTAACACGTTTGATGACATGAGCAATACTGTCGCCTCGAAACGGACTGTGGCCGGTACACATCGCGTACATCACACAGCCCAAACTGAATAAATCACTACGATGATCAACCCGATCTCCGCAGGCCTGCTCAGGTGACATGTACTGAGGAGTGCCGCAGACTTCACCCGTGCGTGTTACGGTGATATCGTCAATCGCTCGCGCCAACCCAAAATCGGTGATTTTGACACGTTCGACACCGTTTTCGAGCAAGATATTCGCGGGCTTGATGTCGCGATGCACCAGCCCCTGTTTGTGCGCGGCGGCGAGTCCATCACTGATCTGTCGACTGATTCGCAGAATCTCTGTTAGACGTAATGGACCAACTTTATCAAGCTTCTGTTGCAGCGATTGTCCGACGATACACTCCATGACAAGGAAAGGAGGTACCGGCGTACCACTATGATCCTGATCGCTATCATCTACCGCGTGGATGGAGACAACATGGGGATGGCTTATTGCGGCTGCCGCTTGTGCTTCTCTCAGAAAGCGGCGTCGAGAATTGGGGTTCGATGCCAGCTCTGGCAACAAGGCTTTCACGGCAACAATGCGATTTAGTTTTGGATCACAGGCCCTCAGGACAACCCCCATACCGCCTCGACCGATTGCTCCCAGCACTTCGTAAGGCCCGATGGTGCCCAACACGCCCTCTTTATCACTTGGCTTAAGAAATCCGAGTGAGATTTTGTCGTTCATCGGCCGATCTACCGCTGGGTTTTCCATAAAATCGCCCGCATTCGCATGTGCCCGCAGTAAAGCAAGTACTCGCTTGCGGTTTTCTGGATCGCTCTGACAGCTTTGATCGACAAATGCTTCTCGATCCGTGGGGGATGGAAGTTGTAACGCCTGGAGAAATAAGCCTTCGATTGAATTCGGGGAAACGGAAAGATCCGGCGTCAATGGACTCTGGCCGGAAGCAACAACGGCGGCCGTTGCTTCGGGGTTGCGATTGGATTCATCGCAAGGTTGTGTTTCGTCAGGTTCCGGCATAGTTAGGTCGCCTTTTAGGGTAGTCGCCAAAGCAATTGTCTCAACCTGCCATGCGACATCGCGTATCGGAGCGCCTCACCAAATTGTTGAGGCTCAAAAAGAATTGTTTTTTTGAACGCCTAGTGTTTCTTCACACCTTTAAATGAAGGTTGAGCGGAAGCTCTACGACGGACATCCAGTACGTCGGTGCCAATGTTTGTCGACGGACTGGAACTTCTTCGTACCAGGTCTCGCCCGCATCCGTGGAGCGAAAGACCCCTCCAGCGTCACCCTGGCAATCTGCAATGGCATAGACCACGTCGGGATTGGAACGGGAAACATCCACACCCAAGCGGCCGACCTGATCTCCGACCGGCAGGCCATTTGTCAACTGTCGCCAAGTCTTTCCGGCGTCGGTTGTCTTATAGAGCCCGCAGCCCTTCCCGTGGGCAACGTGTCCCCACGCTGTGCGATCATGTTCCCAGGTGGTGGCATAAAGTACCTGGGAGGCATTGGGGTGCATCACCAAATCGATGGCCCCCGTGCGATCGTCAATGTAGTGCACCTTGGACCAGGTCTTGCCGCCATCGGTGGTTTTGAACACGCCGCGATCTTCGTTATGCGTAAAGAGGTGACCGATGACTGCGACGTAAACGATGTCGGAATCCTTTGGATCGACAATCACCCTTGCGATGTGGTGCGAATCCGCTAGGCCCATATTGCGCCAGGTTTCGCCGCCATCAGTTGACTTGAAAATACCCGTGCCAGCATAGGAACTGCGAGCCATGAGACGCTCGCCGGTTCCGTCCCAGAGGATGTCAGGATTCGATGGCGACACGGCAATCTCACCCATGGCGAAGGTCGATTCGTGTTCGAAAATGGGTTTCCAGGTTGTACCGTTGTTTACCGTTTTCCAGAGATTACCAGCGCCAGCGCCGACGTAGATCACGGATGAATTCCTGGGATCGACTGCAATGGTTTCGATGCGTCCCCCCTGAAATCTTGGTCCGACCGATCGCCATTTCAGATCTTTAAAGATGGATTTTTTTTCCAACTGCTGGTGCTGGCGCCAAGCGGCTTGGCGTTCCGCAACGCTGGAAGAGCTGCCGGCCTTGGCGGGAACCGCGAGCAAGGAAAATTGTAAAAACAAGCCGAGTAGAATTGCCCAGGGATGTTTTGTGTCACGCGTCACCTTGCCAACCTTATGGTGAGTAACTGGGCCAATTGAAAAAAAGAGTGTCATGAAAGGTACTCGCCGTCGCAGTCAAAAACGGAATCTATCGTGTGATGTATACTAATTGATATCCTGAGGAGCGGGTTAGTGCCATGATTGCTTCTTGAACACCCATGCCTGCTGGCAGCATCGATGAAACCAAACTACGCTACGATCACCGCCTTGCATATCTACCCCGTGAAGTCCTGTCGCGGCATCTCGCTGGCCACTGCGGAGCTGACCGGGCGTGGTCTCGTTCATGACCGCGAGTGGATGGTGGTGGATGCAGAAGGCCAGTTCCTCACGCAACGCACCCTGCCTCGCATGGCGCTGATCGAGACGGCGATCACTTCCGATTCGCTACGGTTGCGTGTGCAGGGGCAATCGGACGCTTTGGAGCTGTCGCTGGCTGACCGCGATCGGCCGAGCTGCCGGGTTCGCGTTTGGCAAGATGATTGTGCTGCCTTGGATGAAGGTTCCGCAGCCGCCGACTGGCTCAGTGCCTGCCTCGGAACGGCAGTGCGTCTGGTGCGCTTCGACCCCGCACACCGGCGGATCAGCGAACGTCAATGGACGCACGGTGTGGACGCAGAGAATCGCTTCAGCGACGGGTATCCGCTGCTGGTCATCGGCGAGGAATCGCTAGAGGATTTAAACAGCCGCCTTGACGTGGCCATGCCGATGGACCGGTTCCGGCCCAACATCGTCATTCGCGGTCTCGGACCGCATGGAGAGGATGATGCACACGTGCTGCGCGGTGACGGCTTTGAAATCAGGCTGGTGAAAGCTTGCGTGCGCTGTAGTGTCACCACCATCGCGCAGACGACCGGGGCAATGGGCAAGGAACCGTTACGCAAACTGGCAACATACCGTCGCGATCCTACGCTCGGTGGCGTCACATTTGGCATGAACGGCATCGTCACGGCCCTCGATGACACTCCTCTGACCGTGGGAATGCGATTGAACGTGGGCACGGCGGTCATTTATCAAAGTAGTCATGCGAAACAAGTAGGTGAACACGAGATCCCATTTCGTCTATACGACAATCCAAACGATTCCGTAATAGGGGCGGGAGAACCCATTTCATGTTACTTGAGCCGGATGAGTTCTTGGGATTCTGTCGAGGCTTCGATGGCAGCGATCGTTTCTCGGACACTCTTGGCTTTCACGCGCATCAGGTTCTTTGGAAAATTCTTCTCGTCCTTCTCGAAGTAGTCGGCTAGCCGTGTCAGTTCCGGGATGACCGATTTTGCGTGCGTGCCGTAGGTGAGGAGGATTTTCATCAGTTCCGGCGTGCGATTCTCGCTGGACCATGGATTCTGATCGCGGGTGTACTGCACGCACGCGCTGATTCCCTCCTCGATCCGATGTTTGGCTAACAGCCGCAGCCCCTCCACGCGGATGCTGTCGGCAAACATTTCTCCGCTCGGGGCCGGCTCGACGACGGCTTTGTAGATGGCTGGCAATAATGGTTTGATCTCTTCGGTGGAGAGATTCCGGTAAACCGAGCCGATAGCTCCACGGGCTCGGCCGTCCTGATTCTTTAGTCCGGCCTGTACTGCTTTGTAGAGCGCCTTGCGATCCACTCCATCGAGCGACCTCCGTAGCATCCCGCCATCATCGAATAGCGCGAAGGAAAAATACCGTTGTTGCATCCCTCGCGGATCGTTCGCAGTGTCCACTTGAGCAAGCAGTTCGAGGAGTTGCGGCGCGGCTTGCATGGCAGGCTTACCGATACTTGCAAGCGCCTCGGCTGTTTTGATGCGAAGCCACAGGTCTTGTTCTGCCAGCAATTTTCGTAGCGGCTCAATGGCGGGCGCTCCACGTCCGCGAAGAGCGATTATCGCTTGGCAGGCACCGTAGCGCGATTCGAGGTGCGGGGAGTCGAGCAGTTTGAGCAGCGGAGGAATGGGCAGAGCCTTGCGGCGGGCCAGCGCCATCGCGGATCGCTCGCGGACGACTGGGGACCAACTGGCAAGGCGTTCGAAGATCTGGTCCTCACTGAGTTTGTCATAGGCGCTATTGCGGTCTTTGTTGTTCCAGCCGCGCCCGTCGAGGATGAGGGCTTGCGCTGCGGTTGCGGCGAGCTGCGGGGTGATGGCCGGGCGTTTGCCGGTGAGGTAGATGTGCTTCAGCGGCAACGCATAAGCCAACAGATAGCCGCCGGTGCAGTCCCAACCCGCGTAGCTGTCTTCGTCCGGTTCGGGTGGCACCTGGTGAAGGAAGGTGCCATCCCAACGCCGCGCGAGATCGAAATACCAACCGCCAAACTCGTTCATCCAAGCCCCGGTCGCATTGGGACCGGATTGGGCGACGCCGGGCAACGCCCAAAGGATGTTGAAGAAATTGCCGGTGTGTCCGGTGTCCCGCTCGGGTCCGTGGCAAGCGACGCTCATGCGGGAGAAAAACTCCGCGCCCTCTGCCTCGCCCAGCAAGTTGAACAGGACGGCTGCCATGCCGCACTTGCCGTTGTCGTCGTGGTTCTCAATCCACGGATGATGGTCGCCATAGGGAATCGCGCCTTTGCCAATGTAGAAGCGCAACAAGCGGGCGCTGAGTTCGATGGCGTGGGCCAGTTCAGGGTCTTTCACTCCGGCCTCCCGAGCCATCACCAGCGAAATGGTCAGCGGCAATCCGGGAGAGTTCATCATCCCATAGCCGCCGAGTCTGCCATCGGGAATCGCGAACCCGTGGCCCCATGAGCCAACCGCACTCTGACCCTTGGCGGCTTCCAGTGCGAGCCGTCGCAGTCCCGGCATGACCGACTGGTCGCCGGTCGCCATCACATACTCGGAGAGCAGCATGATGACGTAGCCGTAGTGCCAAGTCTGCATCGAACGGGACTTGTAGCTCGCCGCCCATTCTGCTTCGCGCTTCACTAGCGGGAGGTAGTCTGGAT
>JANMNR010000253.1:0-4551 GCA_031368325.1 Pirellula sp. | reverse complement strand
CCGTTGGCCTTCATAACCCGACATGCGTGCGCGTAGCTTTTGAAAAAATAAACGGAATTGTTGGCTCTAAGGGAGTCGAGCGGGAAACCCAGGACACGGCGTGATTTCGGGTTTTTCGACAACCTCTGAAGTAGTATGCATAGCAAAGTGCTTGCTTTGGGTAGAAGACGTAATATTTGATTGCTTGGACGGGCATCCAAGTCGGCAGCCGGTCGCCGCTAATGAGACTAAGCTCAGCCGCGGGGATGATGAGTTTTCAACCTATTGTCACGTGGGAAAAAACAAATAGGGGAAATTGTATATGCCGGAATTTTGAGGGAACCGCTAACTCGCACCGGTTTGACACGCCGGAGCGTTGAACCACAGCGTCTCAGGACATTCCAAGTATCTTCCTAATCCTCACCCACATCCTCCTCTGCACGCGCCAGTCCTTCTCCGTCGTCAGCGGCCTCAGCAACCTCTCATGGATGGTCGCTTTCCCTTGGATTACTTCCGGCAAGTAGAGCAGCTCCTCCCGAATATCCGGCGCTAGGTGCAGCAGGCTCATAATTTGTGTCATCCGTGGCTGACTGATTTTCCCGATTTCCGCAAGTTGCTGGAAGCTTTCTACTTCTCCCGATTCAATCATCGATTGCATCCGACTGGCCAGTGCCAATAGCTTAGCGATCCTTGGAATCCGACCAGACTGAGCAAGCTTGACCCTCGCATCTCTGGCGGCATCGCGACGCTTGTGAGAATCGCCTTGGAATGCGACTTTGCGTTTTACTTTGATCATGCGAGCACCTCATCAGCTTTAGCCGCTAGCGTCTTGATCCCTGATCGATGGAAAGATACCGAGATAGCAACATCGTGTGGATCGTACTCCACCCCGCTCAACAAGCACTTCCATTATCTTGCCCTGTTTGCGTTGCGACACGGATTTCCACAGTGTGTCGAAGTTGAGCACTATGCCGCCGTGCCATTCGCGTGTCAAACAGGCGCGAGTTTGAAGAAAGTGCTAGCGCCTGTCGAATCGCCTTGGCCGGAGACGCTCACCTTCAATGAACGGCCTTTTGCTGCTCGAATTTTGTAGTGCAGGGAGAGTGCCCGGAAACTTGCAAACCACTACTTTTCAAAAGTCACGGTATTGCTTCTTAGAATTGGTTTTGGTCGTGCAAAGAACGCATCCATCTCTGCCTGAGTTGGTTTGTCGGTAAGGGATTGGCTCTCGACTACCGAGAGTCCCCGATAGCCTAAATTGGAAAGCGTTTCTGTGTTGAGAGCCACACGCCTACTTCTTCAGCTCGGGGAGGACCATGCGCGAAACGCAGAGCGGCGAAGAAGGTACCGTTGCAGCCGTTACGCTCCGGCTAGAGTTTTCGAAGCAACTATTTGTTTTGCAGATACCATTTGATTCGGAGATGAATGGCCAATCGCACCGAAGGATCCTTTCTTGACGTACGGAAGTGTTTCCAAGAGATCCAGCGAACGCACGTTGTCCCAAACAGCCATGAGCGTCACGAACTACGACGGGCTGAAAACTGGAAGACTCCGCTCGGAGCGAGAGAACTAACTGAAGAATCAATTTGGCCAGCTTGAGGTCTGTGGCTGGTAGTGACGGTAACCCTGAACATGGTGTACATCTTAACGGTGGCAGCCAAACCGCTACTGGAGAAGTCGAGACTGAAATGCCCTGAATGCGGTGGCGAGTTGACATGCCTTGGCTTTGTGCCGAGTGCACCTCGCCGCTTCGTGGAGTTTGACACCAGCTAGCAACAACGCGACGTAAGTGATCCAACGCCCGATTTGAACGACGTGATTGTTCGTTCTGCGTGGAAGGACTGTACTAAACTTGGAAAGGGTCATTAATGGAACTTGCGAGCAGCCAAAACGGCACTACGATCAAGAGCCAATCAGGCGAAAATGACGATCGACTCATTGCGTGGCCGCAAGAAAGACGAACCAACGCACATTAAATAGGGCAGAGGAAGAAAGCAAAGCCCTTTCGCAACCAGAGTACCAATCGGCGTCCAACGCAGAAAGCTGTCGCGGCAAGAAGCATCCCTAGCGGATCAAGAACTGCCACTTGGGCTTCTCGAATAGAGGCTTAGATTCTGGCTAACCTCTAAAGCTCCCAACTGAGATCGAACAATCGAACAAGCCCGGCCTACGTTCGTACGTAAAACAACGACGCAGTATCTAATCCTTTACAAATTCTCAGGCGCATGCGCCTGTAAAAGAAAGTAACATTGTACCCCATTTAGCAGGTCGAATGGGCTGGGAGAGCCTTCAATTTGCGTCGCATCCTTCAAAGTGTAAAACCTGTGGAAGTGGTTGGATTCTGAATCCTGGCACGTCCATGTCCACTTTGTGGATGGGAAGCTTGCGGCGTAGGTAAGACGCTGGTTGCTGGCTAGTACGATCCCGCAGGAGTACGACGCTTCCACAGTTGATGAGCTAGCCGGAATCCAGCCTTAGTCTGGAAGCTAGTAGCTAGGCACATCAAAAACTGCTCGACGATCAGTCAATCGAGTGTGCTGATTTCTCCGCCAGATCGGGTAACTAGAGATCGCAGGTTGCTGGCGGAAATAGACTCGCTTAAAAATTGGACTGATCCATCCATTAGTCCCACATTCGCTCCCCCCGGATGCTGACTGAAAATCTCTTCAAAGGGGCCGCAATTGTTGTCGGTCCACGGGCAAGTGTTGGGGCCGTTCATCGGAGTTTTGTTATTATTGATTAGCTTTGAAATGCCGAAAGCACAATCCGGATCGCCCCACCGCCAAACCCTTCGTTTTTGTCCATCTACAGGATCGATATAAACGTGGTTAGGCTGCATGCTCTCATTTCTTCCTACATCCTCGCCAAAGCCAATTGTATTGCTCAGTCCATCGGAGATTTGAGCAATTTTGGGCCAACCATCTGTAATTCCTCCGTCGGCTCGTAGTGCTTTGTTGCGAAGTCCGGTTATCGGATCCAAGTCGACATAATAAACCGGCCCATAGTCAGTGCATCCGAATCCATTTTTGTCGGTCGAAGTTGGGCGAATGGAATTGGACGGACATACGAACGTCGCTATGCCCTGTTTCGATGCCGCTATATTACCGGGCGTCTCGTTGTAAGCGAAACGCAAATCCAGCAGTTGATAAGCATTGTTCTGCTCCATATATGGCAAGATTGCTGTAAAGACAGATTGCCGACCGATCGTTGTTGAGGGAGGGCTGGTTGCATAGTTCGTGCCCTGTCCAGCAGACGGCAACCTCCGATAGGCAGACTCATAGTTCAAAACCGATAGGCCAAGTTGTCTTGCGTTATTGGAGCACTGCATTCGTCGAGCCGCTTCTCGTGCGGCTTGGACGGCCGGAAGAAGAAGCCCTACAAGGACGCTAATGATTGCTATCACAACAAGCAATTCGATCAACGTAAAAGCCACTCTTCGCGAGAAATTTGCTCTCATTTTCAATTCATCCCTCTATGTCAACAGTACAACACTCGTTTGATTGTCTGAGTGCTTGGCTTGCCTGTCAACAACCGGGAAAATGAAATGATTGCTTTTTCAATGATATTGAGAATTAAACTTGCGTTGCACCAAGTGCGGTCCGAGCGGATACTATTGAAGTTGTGCTGGCAGTCCCGTGTATTTTCAAAGTCCGATTTAGCATGTCCACAGAAAGTGATTCCCCAGCAGTTCCTGCACTTTGTGCGACATACCTCAAGGCGCTCGGTGACCCTGTTCGCTTGCAGATCGTTCGCGCATTGCAATCCGGACCGATGAGCGTATCGGATTTAGCTCTACTCCTTGAAATCGAGATGGCCAACGTCTCGCATCATTTGCGAGTCCTTTTTCACGCCAGAATGGTGACTACCGAACGCGATGGGAAGTTCATCTACTACGCAGTCAACAAGGAATTCTTGAACAGCCGGTCGGTGGCCAAGTCTCTCGACTTCGGGTGCTGCAAGATAGATTTGCGGGACTAACTTTGAATGCGGTTTCTCAACTTGACCAGCGTCCGTATTCGATATTGGAATTAGCGATGGAAATTCTTTACTACAATCCTCCCCCAAGTCCTCCTCTGCACCCTCCAGTCAATCTCCTTCGTGACTTTGCCTTCTTCGATCGTGACGGTTATATTCCGTGCGTCCACTTGAGCGTTGCGTTTCAATGCTGCCTCGATCAAATGTTTGACCTCGATAGTCATGAGTACAGGTTTGAGTTCGATTTTGTTTGAAACACCCTTTACCCCAGCCAAGTACTCAATTGCGTTCTCTGCGGAATTCCGTTGATACTCCCATTTAGCCTGACCAATCCGTTTTCGACGGTAGCGAGAATGTGGCTGGGAACCCAAACGTGCCATGCAAGGGTTCTGGCTACAGAGTCTGCAACTTGTGCGTCGGATCGTAGCTGCCCATCGATTACATGGACTTCAAGTTCTTCGGCAATGGCTTTGACGCCTGAAACGCGTTGAACCGCAAGTTCCGCAACCGCTTTTTCCGCGTAGTTCGAAACCGTGCCGCTGAGAGTAACAACCCCTTGGTGCACCCGTACAACGATATCGCGTGACTTGATCTTCG
>JANMNR010000248.1:0-3313 GCA_031368325.1 Pirellula sp. | reverse complement strand
ATCATGGCTGGTCAAAGCACGAGCGGCGTTGAGCGAAGGAAAAAATGAGGCGGCAGCCCAAGCCTTTGCGCAAGCATCGATAGCGGCCCAACAGTCTCCAGAAATGGCGTCTGAGCTTCAGCAAACGCGGCAGCAATTTGCCGACCGCGGACTGTCTCAGCAAGCGCTCGACCAAGCCATGCGCGTCGCACAAACAGCTCCTGGGTTAAACAGCCGGGCGGCAAACGCATTGCGAAGCAATAATATCCCATCGACCTTGCCGCCAGCGGCAGGGCAAGTGTTTAGTTTACCACCTGCGTTGCCCACTGCGCCAACTCAAAATCCAGGTCCATCCAATCCGCTTCGCGATCAAGCCGCTGGGCTTGCCGCTGAAGCCAAGTTGGCCTTGGATCGAGGCGATACGGTAGGCGCTCGTCAGTTCATTCAGAAAGCGAGTTCGCTTCGTGTTCAAGACAGCGAGTTTGCCCCAGGCCAACTCAAGCCTTGGGACGTAGCGTTGCTCGTCGATCGAGCCGAACGACTGCGTGGTGGTCCATCCTCAGCGGTAACCACAGCTTCTGCGACCGTCCCGATGGGGAACGTTCAGACAGCGATGGGACAATCGCCGGTGAATGGCAACTCAAACAACGTGCAACCAGGGGTCTATCAACCTCAGATGGATCGTACGCAAGTTGCGCCAGCGAGTGGCGTGCTCTCGCAGTACGATGTGGATTCAACGGCTGATGAACTTTACCAAAAGGGTATCACCGCTCTCTCTGCTGGCAAAAAGGAAGTGGCCCTCGGTCACTTCAAAGCCGCTTGGCAGAAGAAAGACGAATTGAATCCAAGCCAAGTTTCGCAGCTGAAGGACAAAATGTCACAGCTGCAATTCAATGGCGCACCAGAAAGCATTGACGCTGCTAGCCCAGAACGTCGCGAAGACCAAGTCAAGCGACAGAGATGGTTTGCAGAAGTCTCAGGCGAAATTGCCGACGCTGAGAAATTGGCTCAGGCGAACAAGCCAATGGAAGCTCTCGACAAGCTAAGAGGACTTCGACAACGAGTCTCGCAAGCAGACATCGATGGTGCCCAGCGAAAGAACCTGCTTGGGATGGTCGACCGTGTTGCAAATCATATGCAAGAGTGGGCCGACCAAAACAAGTCGATGATCGAATTGGATCAACGCAATAGCCAAATTGAAGGACAGATCCAACTCGAACGCGAGATGCTCAACAAGACGGACAAGCAAGTCCAAACCTTGATCGAGCAATACAACGACTTGATCCGAGATCGGCGCTTTCCTGAAGCTCTGGAGGTTGCGAAAAAGGTCGGAGAACTGAAGCCTGGCAGCGAGATCGCGAATATTCTTTACCAGAAGTCGCGAATCCAAGCTCGGGTGGAAGAACAAGACTTGATCAAGACGCAAAAAGAAGACCTGTTCGTCGACCACATCAACAGCATCGAAAGGGCCTCCATGCCTTACGATGGTGAAACACCGTTGCAGTGGCCAAGCGAGTCGAGTTGGGCAGAAAAGAGTAAAAAGCGATTGGGCAAGAAAGACAATCTGCCGATGCTGCCATCTGAGCGAAAGATTCGAGAGAGTCTTGAGCAATCCATCTCCGTTACGTTCGATCGTCGTCCTCTTGCCGAAGCATTGAATACAATCTCGGAAATGACGCTGATTCCCATCGTCATCGATGATCGCTCGATATTGGAAGAGAATGTCACCGTCGACATGCCAATCACCCTCGACTTGAAGGGAAGCCCGATTCGAGTCAAGAGTGTGCTAAATCTTATTCTGAGCAAACTGAACCTAACGTACTCGATCAAGAGCGAAGTGCTCTCGGTCGAAAGCGCTCGCTTCAGTCAGAAGCACACTTATACGGATACTTACAATGTAAAGGACTTGGTTATACCGATTCCTAATTTTGTGACCGACTATAACAGCGGCATGGCGGGTGCACTTCAAGCGGCCTATCAAGCACAAACACACATGGCTTCTGCAACGGTTGCAGAACCCAATGCGGTCGGTGTGGCTGCAAATCGAATCGCCAGTGTGGATCCGAATTCTGCCGTGCTTGCTCAAATGAGTTCGATGGGTGGATTGACAGGCATGTCGCCGGGTGCGGCGGCTGGTGGATTTCCTGCCGGCTACGCTTCCGCGAATAGGGGACTCGGTGGTGCAGCCATGGCTGACTACACTGAGCTGATTCAGCTGATTGAGAGCACGATTTCGCCGGACCAGTGGCAAAATGCAGGTGGTTCCGCAACCATGCGAGAGTTCCGTCAGAACTTGAGCTTAGTTGTGACCGCCCCACAGGAAACGCATGAAGCGATTGCAAATCTGCTGAAGTCGTTGCGTGCTCTGCAAAACTTGCAGGTCACAATTGAAGTTCGGTTCATCCAACTTTCGGATACATTCTTCGAACGTATTGGCCTCGACTTCGACTTCAACATTCGTGACAAGCTAGCCCGACCAAACAATCCTCCGCGTACACAGGGTTCACCAAGTGTTGCAGTTGGATTGTCCAGTGGTGTTGGGTCAACTGCACCGGTCTTCACCTCGGACTTGGACTTTAACATTCGAAACAACTTCGGTGTAACTCCAGCCTTCGGTGCTCCAGATGCGGGTGACGCAGGTACACAAGTAGGTTTAGCAATCCTTAGCGATTTGGAACTGTTCTTCTTCCTCCAAGCCGTTCAAGGAAATGCACGAACCAACGTATTGAACGCTCCAAAGGTCACGATGTTCGATGGTCAAACGGCAAGTATCAATGATACGGCACAGCGGCCCTTCGTTATCTCCTTCGAGCCGGTTGTCGGCGACTTTGCGGTTGCTCAACGACCAATCATTGTGGTTCTGAACGAAGGAACTCAAATGAATGTTCAATCCGTTGTTTCTCAAGACAAGCGGTTTGTTCGAATGACGCTCGTTCCTCAGTTCACTCGAATTGAGGCGGCAGATCGTCAGTTTACATTCCAAGGACGTCGCTCCAGTGCAACCGGAACGAGCATCCTCAATCCAAACAGTGCTCAGAACGTACAAAATTCGCAAGCAGATGTGATTGAGGGTACGACGGTACAGCAACCAACTTTGGGTACAACGAGCGTGCAAACCACGGTCAGCGTGCCGGACGGTGGCACTATCCTCTTGGGCGGTATCAAGCGTCTACGAGAGGGCAGAACAGAACGGGGAACACCAATCCTCAGCAAGATTCCTTACCTGAATCGATTGTTCAAAAACAATGCGATCGGGCGAGAAACCAACACGCTGATGATGACCGTGACACCGCGGATCATCATCCCTGAGGAAGAAGAAGAAGCACTCGGCGTC
>JANMNR010000197.1:0-14468 GCA_031368325.1 Pirellula sp. | reverse complement strand
GAACATACGCGTTAGTGTCCAACGGGCCGGATTGTAGGTCGATCGCAGGCGTGTTGTCCAGGTGGAAAAAACGTCGGTCGCGGTGGCCTAAAGAGTAAGCCGGCTTGACCCAATAAGTTCCAGGGGGAAGAAAATGAAAATGCGAAGTTACTTTAGCCTAATGGCTGCTTTGGGTTTGGGCGCTCCATGCATCCTCTCCCAGTGTGGACTCCTTTCCAACGCCAACGCAGGCGATCACTTTGGTCGGCAATACAATATGCCGCCAGCCAATCGATTGGCTGAACCCGGTCCGATGGTGGGAGGTCCTGGCCCAGGCGTCCTTATGCCAGAGACAATTCCTGTTCCTGGCTATGGTGCAGCCACGGTTGCCACCGTTCAGGTATTGTTCAATCAACCCCAATCGATGAAGATCCTTTATGACGTTGTTGGCGACAGCACGTTCACGAGTGATCCATTGGTTGTGCCAGGCCGACTCGAGTTCGCACAAGGCGGCATCTTCCGCTTGAAGCTGACCGATATCCAAGGCCGCGAGGGAGTCGAACTCTATCCAACTCTCGAAGTCGGAACGGCAAGCTACCGAACAGCAGCTTACTTGGCCCACAACGCCGTTGCCATCCAGTTTACTGAAGAAGACCTCGATCAAGCGCTGTCGAGCAACTTTGTCACCAAAGTTATCTACTTGCCAGATCCAGAGTTCCAAGGGGATGCGATCTCCGGTATCGATACACTTGTGAGCACACGACTCGATCCAGGCTTGGACCCAATCGTAGAAGCAGATCGACGTGGATCGATTTTGGCCATCATTCGCCTTGGTAACAAGGATATCGAAATGTCAGGCGGATACGTTGGCGGTTTCGGTGGCGGAATGTTGCCTCCAGGTTCCTACGTGGATGGCAACGGAACCACTTGCGGCCCAGATGGTTCGCCAGTCGGTCCCGCCAACAACCCACCGAACATGGTTTCGGGTGTTACAGCTCCACAGTATGGAATGCCACAAAGCGGAACTCCGATTGGATTGGTTGGACCACCACACATTCCATTTGGAGCACCAGCTGGACTACAAAGCCATGTGATTCGCAACAAGACTCACATGAACATTCCTGATCCGGTGAGCAAGATCAAGGGAACGGTTCGTCAGCAACCTGGCTACAGCTACCCAACGCCTCCAAGCCGGTTCAATATCAAAGAGCAGAACATCAATCCTGGCTACCCAGGTGGACGACCTCACTTCTACGATGCTAGCCGTGTTGTGGCACCGAATCAATTCGGTGGTGCACCAGCAGCGCCGGGTGAATATTGCCCACCAGGGCAAGTTCGCTAGTTCCAGCGAGAGTCAATCATTGAGCCGCGGGGCGCGCGCCGCGATTAGCAACCATCCTGTGTTGTTAACGCGGTTAGCGCCCGCGGCTTAGTAGTTCACACCAGATCGAACCAGTGTAGAGGAACCCAGGCATGCGAACGCGAATCTCATTTCCGACACTGTTGATCGCATGGTTAGCCGCGGTTGCATTGTGCCTCGTAGCCGTCTTCTTTACGGGAACGGCCCAAGCTCAATCGGATTACAAAAAGCTTCCATCTCAAAACCATGCATTGATGCGAGACCATTTCCCGCCCGGCGAAATCGGTGCTATCCAGCTTCAGCGGAAACCCGAGTTGCGCGGAGTATGGCAAGCCGTTGAGATTCGCGGCCCCAAGGGGATGCGTGTCAACATGGCGGACGCTGGCCAGTTCGCTCAAGATTTGCCCAGTCAAGCAAGAATTGCCGTGATGATCGGTGCTGTTTATCGCATGCGGCTTACCGGGATTCCAAACGAGCCGGACGTGGAACTCTATCCCACGCTGGAGATCATCGACCGTACACACCCGCCCGCCGAACGCGAACATCGATTCCCAATCCCCATCGAAATAGACGAAGATGACTTAGAGGATGCAGCTCGGGGCGAGATGGTGATGCGAGTTATCTATCTCGAAGACAACCAGGTTGCCGAGCCAGTCGATACGGCGGGCAAGCCTCAACGCGTGTTGGATCTGCAACCGCATCAAGATGCCTTGCGAATGGCGGATCAGCTTGGACGGCCTGTCGCTATTTTGCGAATTGGCTCACGAGTTCCAAACGTCACCGAGGGTCAAGACTGGGATGCCTTCCTTTATGGTTGCCCGGCTTGGCAAACACTCAAAGTGATTCCAACCAGACAGCAGTTGATCGACGAGGGCAAATGGCCCGTCACAGCCAATTCCGGATCCATATCCGATCGACGGTAACGTCTTACTCACGAAGCAATTCGAAATGCACTCACCAAACCTATTATTGCGCCAAAGAGTTTCGACGGGATCGCTCGTTGCAGCTGCGTTGTTTTCTGTTGCCAGCGGCTGCCAGAGTCGCCAACTCTCGTGGGTTGGAGCCAACAGTGGATCAAAACCCGTTGTGACTCGCCTTGACGAAACTATTCCAGCGGGGCCGACCGCGGATCCCTCTGCAGCACTCGGCCAAGTGCAACTCACATCTTCGACTACCGAAACGGGCACTTCGGATACGGCAGGCTACGCCCAGCAGGCTGTATTCAACGAGCACAACGGACCCGTTGTTGCAGGCTCGCAGTCCAAAATTGTGCCAGCGCAATATGCGACCACACCGAAATACGCTCCGATTGGTCGCTCGCCTGGCTCCGAAAACGTCCCGCGAATCGCTATGGGGACACAGGTTATGGCGATGCCGCCAACTTCGGCTCCTCCACAGAGGCAGTCCGCTTTTTCGACAGCCAGCCACGCACATGTTCACGGACACTCGCATGCAGATGGCAAATGCAACTGCGGCGGATCTGGGGTCTATCGACCACTCCTTCCAAGGCTATCAGGTAACAGCGGTTGCCAAAGCTGCGGTTCAGCCAGTTGTTCCGGCGGATGCGGCAACGTGATGCTGGAACAGGGGTTTGCAGTTCCGCGGACCTCCGACGCTCAAGAGTATATATTCGACGGTGGCGATCACGACCCCAAGGTTCGACTGCGTGAGGATCTGAGCCAAGCAGGTTTGGATGCGGAGGACACCGTCATTCAGTATGAAACAGCAGACGGCAAGACCAATGTTCAAAGTGGCTGCCGTGTTGCCATTTATGCACCTCGTTTTGCAAGTGTTCGCAAACGACAGTCGACGCAGGAACGTGAGGTTGCGATGCGCGCGCAATCGACATTACGTCCGGATGGTCCCGGAGTCTTCCGAGATCAACTGCCACCGATCAACGTTTCCAAGCCAGTCAAGTCGTCGAACAGCGACAATGTGCGCGTCGTCGAAGCGTTCCGAGATCGAAGTCGCGTAATGCCCTCGGAACGGATCATTCCTATGATAACCGTCAGCGATGCATTCAAACCGTTTGAGGATCTCAGTCTGATACGCAACGGGGATTTAAGCGCGACCGATCTGGCCCGCCTCTCAAAATCGACTGCAGCAGCTCGATCGTGGACCAATGTGGATGAGCTGAACGTGCTCATCGATGGCCAGGAAGCGATTGATGTTACCGGTTCGAAGAAAGCTGCCGACGTAACAATCTATGAGTACAAAGGTGCACGCATTCGCCTTTGCAAAGTCGCTTCAGATCAGATGGCCAATCCTGGCGATGTGATTTCGTTCACGATTCGGTTTGACAACGTAGGTGAACAACCACTTAAAAACTTGGTCGTCACCGATTCACTGGCGCCAAGACTTGAGTATGTTGACCAGAGTCAGCAAGCGAGCGTCGCAGCTAACTTCTCGATTGTACCGAATTCGGTAGGTTCGTCGGTATTGCGTTGGGAGCTGGCAGACGGACTAAAACCAGGCGATGGCGGCTTGGTTCGATTCTCTTGCAAGGTCCGTTAGTTCACAACCAATCGACGCACGGCAATGGGTGCTTCAAGCTTGCTGCTTGATGCTTAACGGAAAGTAGCCGGCAATTTAGGAGCGTATCGACGGCATCAAGTCATTGATATCGTGAAGTGCTATTCTGCCGTTCTTTCGATCGCGGCTCGCATGCTCACTTCGATTGTGCGACCATGGGACGCACAAGCTGCATCGACGTATTCCGGGCTGTTTCTTGCCCTCAGGGCAGTTCCCTGCTCTCGGCTGCGTGCGAATGTAGATATCATAGATGTATGCAAATCCAGCCTCTTCACCTCGTCACGCGAGAGCCCAACATGAATCCTCCGATGTGCGTTTACGGCATAATTCTGCTGATGATAGCCCTTGGACCACATTGGCAGTCCACATTGTCTGCCGCACAACAGTCGACCCGGACTGAAACACAGGCCGCTGTCGATATCGTTACCTTGACGACTCAGGACGATCACCGCGAAATGCAAAAGCAGCTTGGCATTACGAAGCTACGACCGGGACCGAGTGGAGATGCGAAAAACCCTAGCGCGGCGAACACGGATGAGTCGAAAGCGAATCCTTTCCCCAATTTGCCTGAATTGATGACTCTGAAGAACGGTGACAAGGTTACGACGGCCGACCAATGGTGGAAGCAACGACGACCAGAAATTGTAGAAGACTTTGAACGCGAGGTGCTTGGACGCATTCCAGACAACGTGCCGACAGTGAAATGGGAATTGCTCAAATCCGTCGAGAAGAAAATCGGCGCAACCGATGTCATTGAAAAACGTTTAGTAGGTCGCGTAAACAATTCGGGTTGCCCAAGTATCGACGTTAACATCATGATGGCAGTCGTAGCGCCAAAGAGAGCGAAAGGTCCGTTGCCCACACTGATGATGTTTGGATTCACACAGTTTGGACCAGACGGAGAAGACATCGAATTTGGAGGGCGTTTTGGAGGCGGAAATCGCCCTGGAGGCCCGCCACCAGCAACTCAACAGTTGGTCGAATCCGGTTGGGCTTATGCAACACTCAGTGCTGGCAGTATTCAAGATGATGCGGGAGGCGAACAGTCAAATCGCTTTGGGCCTCCCCGAAAAGCAGGCCAGACTGGAGGCGGATTGACTCGTGGAATTATTGGGCTCACCAACAAGGGCCAGCCTCGCAAGCCCGACCAATGGGGTTCGCTGCGAGCATGGGCTTGGGGAGCATCGCGTGGGTTTGACTATCTCGAAACCGATACAGCAATCGATGCCAAGAGAATTGGCATCGAAGGAGTCTCCAGGTATGGCAAAGCGGCGCTCGTCACGATGGCCTTCGACCAACGATTCGCGATGGTACTGGTTGGTTCATCAGGAGAAGGTGGTGCGAGCCTCTATCGTCGCAACTTTGGCGAAGCAGTCGAGAACTTGACGGGCTCAAGCGAATACCATTGGATGGCCGGCAACTTCCTAAAGTACGGAACTGCGGAATCCTCATTCGGTTCAAGAAATGCTAACGACTTGCCAATTGACGCTCACATGCTCGTCGCACTGTGTGCACCTCGCATGACCTTCATCAGCTACGGCATCCCAGAAAAGGGTGACGCCTTGTGGCTGGATCAACAAGGCAGTTTCATGGCAGCGATCGCTGCACAACCCGCCTTTCGATTGCTCGGTGCGCGTGGTCTAGGTCGTAGCGATGACTACAATACAGAAAAGATGCCCCCAGTGATTACGGACTTACTTGAAGGCGAACTGGCATGGCGCCAACATGATGGCGGCCACACCGATTTGCCGAACATTCCTCACTTTCTGAAGTGGGCGGATAAGTTATTCATGTTCAGAGTGCCCAAGTAGCTAAAAGTGTCTCAGCGGCTTGATGCATGGCGATGGCTTGAACGTGGTCTAGCGATAATCCAATCAATCGCTGACTGGAGGAATCCTCGCGTTCAAACGGTTCCAATGTGGCGAAATAATCATTAGCGATTGTTCGTGCAGACGCCCGTTCGTCGCACAAATGCTGCTGGTTTGATGCAATGGTAGTGCAAGTCCATCGCAGTCGGTCGCTTTGCCGCCTGCTTCCGAAAGAAAGAGCTGCCCCGCAGCAAAGTCCCATGGGTGCAGTTTGTATTCGAAGAACAATCCGTACTGACCACAGCCCACGTTGCAAAGATCCAGAGCTGCAGCACCAAACCGTCTCATGCCATGGATATTACTGCGAAAGAAATCGCCGATGGTGTCTAACGTAGCCTGCATCATGCGGTCCCTATCGTAATAAAAACCACAGCAGATCATGGCTGCGTCGATTCGCTCGGCCAAGGACACTTTCTGTCGCAGGCCATTATGCCAGGCCCCCTGACCGGCTACGGCAATATACCAATCGTCCCGGATGGGATTACATACAATTCCAAGTTCTGGCTGGCCGTTTCGGTAATAGCCGACGGAGATCGCAAAGTGCGGGATACCATGCATGAAATTGCTGGTACCATCGAGCGGGTCGATGATCCAAAGATCCTTGGCGTCAGCTCGATCGCTGTGCGACTCCTCGGAAATGAACGCGTGGTCGGAAAAGCTGTTGCGAATCGTATCGACGATGACGTTCTCAGAACTGAGATCGGCTTCTGTTACGAAATTGGCGAGTCCTTTGGTTTCGACTTGAACCGCGGTTTTAAATCGATCTCGCAAGACTTTGACACCCTTCAGCACGGAGTCCAAAGCCGTTGCCAACATTGGATGGTGGAGAGAAGTCTGGAAAAGAAAATCCTGATTGGTCAATGTACCACCTTAATCCGTCGTTGGTGTTTGTGCGGAAGCTTTCTGCGGCAAAGCGTCCAGTTGGAAAAGCCGCTTTGCATCCCATGGCTGCTGGGCATGTCGATACAGAGCAATCCGCTGCGCGGGTTAGCGTGGGACTATTGTACGCGATTTGTCTTTCGGTCAAAGATGTTATGGATAAGTTGTTCGTACATTCGAACCATCGTTTCTAGCGAACCGCACGCTTGCACATGCTCTCGTCCATTACTTCCTATTAATTCGGCGGTCGACCTGTTCCAGAGCAGGTATTTGATCCGTTCCGCGACAGCATGGGAGTCCCCTGGTTCCACGGTGAATCCATTCCACTGATCATGTACGGATTCAGCGACTGAACCAACTCGTGTGCTTACGACCGGAACACCACATGACAGCGCTTCCAGAATCGACACGGGGCTGGCTTCGTTATGACTTGTCAATGCAAACACATCCAACGCCGCAAGCAGTCTAGGCGTATCGGACCTTGTTCCGAGCAAGGAAACACTTTTTGAGATCTTTAAATCGGCGGCAATCGCTTCGATAAGTGAACGTTCCGGACCATCGCCGACGATAACGAAATGTGCTTTCGGAAACTTGGCGAGCACTTTGCTTGCTGCGTTGAGGAAGAGAGCATGGTTCTTTTCGGGGCGCAAAGCCGCAACGATTCCGATCAATGGAGCATCGGGCTCTAGGCCAAGTTCGCTTCGTACGTCCGCGCGCGAACCCGAGTTGGGTTGAAACCGAATCGTATCCACCCCGTTGGGGATCACGGCGATCTTTTTGGTCGGAAACTTTTCAAAGTCAGCTAAGAATTTGCCGTGTGGTTTCGCAACCGCGATGAACGCATCGGTGATCGGTGTCAGCCATCGATTCATCTTGCCAACACCGTCTGGCCATCCAGTGGAGTGCAGTGCGCTACAGACTACTGGCACCGCAGCAAGTCTGGCAGCAATTCTCCCCCAGAACATCTTGTCGCCGGCTCCTACGGTGATCAGCGCATCGATCTTTTCTTTGCGAAGATGCTTAGCCAAGCGAGGCACGACGCGTACGTCAAACTTGCCTCGGAGCCAATGATCGGTTACGGGAAATTCCTTGGCAATCTCTTCGCCGAGCGGGCCTTTTTCTTTGAGGCAAGCGATGGATGGAAGTATGTGCGACGAACGAAATTGCCGAAGCAAATTGACAAGAAGGGTCTCTGCCCCGCCTACCGGCATGCTCGTGATGACAAAGAGGGCTTTGAGCGGCCGCTGCGGATTGGGGACGACGTCGTTGGACGGGTCGAGTCGGCGTGGGGCCAAAGTGATTGGGACAGATACAGTTGTGGTACAAAGAGTCATCGCTTGGACTTTCTCTGAGTTATGATGTGCAAATATGTGGGGCGCAAGCTCGAAACTCATATTGGATTGGGTTCGCCTGTTTGATCTTGCGAGGGTCGTAGGTCAGCCAGTTCAACAAAGAAGCGATACCTGGGTCGCCGTGAACGCGTTGAAGATGGTTCGCATCTTGCCCTGGCCAGTTCAATCCGCCAGCAGCGCTAACGAAACACTTAAAGCCGGCATCAAAAACTGTATCGATTGCTTCCTGTGAGATATTCTTTTTGAGACCAAAAGGAAAGGCAAAGTAGTCGATCGACTGGCCGGTCCAGTCCTGTAACCTTTTTCGAACATCTGTGATTTCGGAGCGGAGTTGCGCATCGGTAAGCGGTTGGCCAAAGTCCACGTGCGTATGTGAGTGAGCACCGATTTCGATGCCTTGGTCGACCATATGTCGGATCTCTTGAATCGTGTTCGGCCTTGGCGGCGTTCCCGAGGCGCGATCGTGGTGAAACGGCTCGCCTGACTCAACAAAGTGAGTGCAAACAAAATAGGTGCAGGGAATTCCTCGCTCGAGCAATGCAGGAATTGCATGCTCGCAGTTTTCCGCGTAGCCATCGTCCAACGTGACAGCAACCATGGGCTTCGATCGCGTTCCCATAAGTTGAGATTCGCGGATCTGGTCCAAGGAGGCAGGCGAAGCGTACTTAGAAATTGAATCTAGATGCTGTTCAAAGTTTCTTTTTTGGATGGACCATCCGTTCATCGAATGCGTTGCAATACGATGGTAGAACAGAACCAGAGCGGGGTACCTTTTCTGATTTTCAAACGAAGCCGATAAGCTGGCTCGCCGGCGCGCAGTTGCCCACCGGTATAGCGACAATCCAATTTCTCGGCGTAAGGTTGACATTCAATTAGGCTTGGAGGCGGGTTCACGACTCGACGATAAAGGAAACGTTGCTCCCATTTTTGGGCCAGTCGTGTTGCTAAGCAGATTTGATTGCAGAAACGAAACGCGTAATACCGATTGCAGCGAATGCGACGAATGTCGCGACAGAGTGAGTTATTACTCTTCGTTTCGGGACCGGACTCGTTCCATTGTGTATTCGCTAGGGATTTCAGAATTCGCGTGGGTTGCGGGACGATACTTTCCCAACATAGCTTGTTCGTCGTTTCGCAAAACGCCAACCTCCCCCTGAAAGGCACTGCTTGTGGTCTTGGTTTTCGTCTTCATGGCCTTAGCGGCAATCGTTTGGGCGATTGTTGTCGTGCGCTATCATGACATCCTGACCGGAACAGCCATCTTTATTATTGCGACCAGTGTGTTTCCGCCTGAGTACATTTCTGCAAAGGTCGGGGGCATTTCTTTAACAGTGGACCGAGTCTGGCTTGGCGTCATTCTTGGTCAGTTTCTATATGATTTGTGGAATCAAAGAGCGCGGGTTCGCAATCTGACTGCATCGGATATCTGGCTTTCTCTTTTCATGGTGTGGCTTGTTATTCGCACGGTAACGACTCCCATCGGAAAGGAAATCCTTGGGCAGCCATCGACAGTCTTGCACCTTATCAATGGCTATTTGATTCCAGCCTACCTCTTTTATCTGATTCGGCATTCCGACATTCGCCCTCGAACACTATGGCCTGCCGTTGCCGTGATTCTGCTTTTCGGAGTATACCTGAGCTTGACTGCGATCTTAGAGGTCACGAAGCAATGGTCGTTGGTCTTTCCGCAGTTCATCGGCGATCCCAAACTCGGAATCCACTTCGGTCGTGCGCGCGGTCCGATGCTACAATCGGTTCGTTTGGGAATGTGTCTCAATCTTTGCTTGGCGATGCTCTGGACGTTTCCCGTGTGGATCTGTTCTGGAGCGAGATGGGCTTGGTTGATGGCGGTGGGCCTGACTCCGCTCTTTATGTGTGCGATCCTGCTGACCTACACCCGCAGTATTTGGATGGGCACAGGTGCGGTTGTCCTAATCTTGCTGGCTACGATGTTGCAAGGAAAAACTCGCACGCTGGTTCTCGGTTCAATGTTTATGTCAGCAGTGGTTGGAGGGCTTCTGGTTGGGCCTAGCCTTGTTGCATTCAAGCGAGAGTATTCCGAAGCGGAAACGCTGGAGAGTACGAGGATGCGAGGAGCGTTCGCCTACGTTTCGTTGAAGATGTTTCAAGACTCGCCCATCGTTGGATTTGGTTTTAATCAATTTCAAGTGCACAATCGTCCGTACCTGGACGACCGCACAACCAATATTCGGTTGGAGTCGATTCGGGGCTATGTGCACCATAATTCCTTCTTGAGCCTTGTGGTCGACTTGGGCCTAATCGGGGCGACTCTTTACGGGATTGCAGCGGTGAGTCTGATTCGCAATTGCTGGGTCGTATGGGTTCATCCGACAGCGTCTCCGTTTGGACGCAGCGCCGCAGTGCTCAGCTTTTGCATCGTTGCAGTTCACGCGATCCAGATGGCTTTCCACGAGGTCTCCTTTTCTTCGATCGAGAACACAATTCTGATGATGGCCCTAGGAATCAGTCAGGTTTACCGCGATGAACTAGTAATGCAATCGGATCGCAAACTTGAATTGGTCCGCGCGCAATCGCAATCCGTTGCAATTGCAACCTGAAGCGAGTCCGATTCGATAAAACAATGACCGCTAGTATTCACTGGATGACAAATTATGCCTGACGTAACATACAGCCTAGAACCCAGTTTGACGGCAGAGGAATTCATCGACTGTTTAGTGCGTTCGACGTTGGCGGAGCGGCGCCCCGTCGATAATCGTGAGATCATTACAGGTATGCTTAAGCATGCAGACGTTATTATTTCGGCCCGCACAAGTGACGGACACCTGGTCGGAGTTTCAAGAGCCATTACAGACTATAGTTATTGCACCTACTTGTCTGATTTGGCGGTCGACAAGGCATTTCAGGGATTGGGTATCGGACGAGAACTGATCGAGCGAACGCATGCGGCTGCCGGTCTTAAAACGATGCTGCTCCTGCTTTCCGCCCCGTCGGCGGAGTCTTTTTATCCACATATTGGGATGACGCCGCACCGAAGTGCGTGGTATTTGCCGAGGCTGTGAGTGTAAGACGCTGAATGTATTGCGTGCTCGCAAGCTATCAATTAGAAATAGACTCTCTCAATAGGGTGAGGGTTACTTGATTTTGGTCCCAATTTCCGGTTTGGATCCAAATCTGACCTCTGCGGTTCATCTTTAGGTTGTTTTGGTTTTGAATTGGCAGCGATTGACTATGCTGGATTCCAAACTTGAATCGTTGCAGTCCCATTTTTGGATGGAGTGAACAGTGTACGAAGGTAACTCGCATGCCTCGAGGATTGATCCAGCCACCCGTCCAACCTACTTTGACCATCCGAACGGTTTGGCTCCTTTGCCGCTGCTCAATAAATCGATGCATCTCGGTGAGGTCGATCCAGATTCCTAACCATGTTATTCGATTCCAACGAAATTCTCGCATTGGCAAAGCAAGGGGACGAGTCCGCTAAAGGGGAGTTGCTAAACCGCTTTCGTCCCTACCTCAATGTCATCGCACAGCGTCATCTCGATGAACGCCTGCAGAGTCGACTCGATTATGCGGACGTCGTGCAAATAACCTTTTTGGAAGCAGCTCGCGACTTCGATAGTTTTCGTGGCGATACGGTGGAATCGCTTTTGGCTTGGCTGCGAAACATTCTTCGAAATAATGTCCATACCGCACACCAACAGCATTTGACGGCCCAGAAACGATCGGCCCGCAAAGAAGTCACTTTGCGAGTAAGCTCCGAATCGGGTGGTAGTTCCTTGGGGATGCAAGACATTTTGCCATCCGAGTCCTCTTCGCCGAGCCAACGGATGATGCGGGATGAAGCCTCGGTGGTGCTCGCCTCTTGCTTGGAACAAATCCCCGAAACTCAACGCGAAGCGATTCGCATGCGATATTTGGAAGGAATGTCACTCAAGGAAATCTCGGATCGAACTGGCAAGTCAGAAATGGCGGTCGCTGGCCTCCTCAAACGCGGACTGAGAGCCTTGCGAGACGAAATGGCAACTCGACAAAATGGGTTGAGTGCTTAGCTAATCACACGAAAGAATCATCAATGCCAAGCGGCTTTCATTTAGGCAAAGGGACGGTCATCCGATTTCAAGGTGCAGACCGTTGCAAAGTCTTCAATAACCTCTGCACTCAGGATCTTCGCAAACTCGCAGACGGTCAAGCGTTTGAGACTTTTGTGACCGATGTCAAGGGACGAACATTCGGGCATGGAATGGCCATGTCAATCGGGCGAGAGGCGTTCTTTGTGACGGTGCCGGAACAAGCGGGCAAATTGGTACCGCACTTTGATCGCTATATCATTCGCGAAGATGCGATAGTTACGGACGTTAGCGACTCATACCAGTTTTGGCTCTTTCGAGATCGATCGAGTGCCGCAATGGCTTTGGCAATCTCCGATGAGATTGTTCCACACAAGGGGAGTGCCATGAGCTTGGAATTCGATGGGCAATCAACAGTCTTGATTCATGCACCCTGGATTGGCCCCGACTCGATCCTTGCTCTTGTGCCCGAGGGTCAACATGATGATGGTTTGACAGAGCGATTGGGTAATGAATGGGTCCAAAGCGATATGACACACCGTACCGCATGGGAGTTGTTTCGAGTAAAAGCGTTTTGGCCATGGTATGGAATCGACATGGACGACCGCCATCTACCGCAAGAGGTGGCCCGGGACAGCGAAGCGATTTCGTTTAACAAAGGTTGTTACCTGGGACAAGAAACGATTGCTCGGCTAGACATGTTGGGCAAGGTTCAAAAGAAACTAGTGACGCTTCGAATGGATTTGGACGCATGCCCCAACCTACCCTTTGCTCTGCAATCCGAGGGCAAGGAGATCGGTACGGTTTGTTCCGTTGCGTTGGATTGTGAAGCTGGCCATTGCTTGGCATTGGCCTATGTCAAACGAAGTCACTTCGCAACAGGAACGGTACTCAGCCTGGGTGAGGCCACTGCCACGATTTGTTAGCAGCCCGGAGAGCGATAGTTCATTGCCGGCGTACATCACCGGAAGAGATGCATCGCCCTCCGGGATAAATCGTGCAGGATTTGACCCCGGCTCGGCGCGGTGACAGATCGATGACAAATTCCACGAACGGATTGTTTGGCTCTGCGTAGTACCGTGCGGCTGTGCGATCGAACCGTGTCCAGTATTGTCTCAATGCAGGTAACGTTAAGCAATTCGTTTACACCAAGCTTCGGTGCTAAGGACTTCGCTGAGGAGCATTTGCTGCGAGCACAATATGGCCCGCTGTAGTTCTTCCGCACTTACGACTCCCGCCGAGTTGTCGAGGGGTAAGGTGCCTGTCGCGTCGCTCAGAAACTCCACCGTGAAGCCGCGATGGACAGCTTGCCGAGCTGTGGTGTCACAGCACATGTGGGTCATGTAGCCGGCGATCACCACCGTATCGATCTCCTGCTGCCGCAACCATGGCTCAAGTTCAGTGCCCGTAAAGCTGCCTGGCAGATTCTTCTCAATCAGAAGGTCGCGAGGACGCGATTGCACTTCTGGATGCAGTTCCCACTCGGTCGATCCGCGTTGGAAGAAGGGCTTTTCCGGTTGCGGAAACGTATGTTGAATCACCACAACCGGCACATCGCTTGCCTCTGCCGCATCCATGACTCGCAAAATATTCGTCAGGTGCCCTTCGGGATGCGTAATAGGGAGCAAACCGGAAAAGTATTCGTTCTGCACATCGATTACCAATAATGCTCGCTTCATTCGTAATTGCTCTCTTTTGCATCCAATGAAAAAGTCCGGTTTAGTATGATTCCCAGTATTACTCGGTGTCTACCGCATCCAATGACCGCAGTATATGCTAGTGCCAAAATCGTACCAATCGCTACAAGGCTGCCTGGAGATCCAATGGAAAAAAGAGTTTTGGGTAAAACTGGTCTTGAATTGCCAGTGTTGAGCTTCGGTGCTTCCTCGCTGGGTGCCGAATTTCGAAGTGTGCAATTGGATGAGATTTTTGAAAGTGTTCGAGTCGCCTTGGAGCTCGGTCTCAACTTCATCGACACTTCCCCATTTTACGGACGGGGGATGTCCGAAGTGTTGCTCGGCATCGCGTTGCGCGAAGTGCCCAGAGACCAATACACGCTGTGCTCAAAACTAGGCAGATACGATGTTGGGCATTTCGATTTTTCGGCCAAACGTGTTGTGGAAAGTGTCGATGTCAGTTTGCACCGCTTGGGAACCGACCACCTGGACATCATTTTGTGCCATGACATCGAATTCGTTCCGCTTCAACAAATCATCGACGAAACGTTACCAGCATTGCGTCGAATTCAGCAGTCAGGCAAAGTTCGCTTCGTCGGCATCAGCGGCTACCCCATGAAAATTTTCGACGTGATTAGCTCGCAATCGGAACTTGATTGCATTTTGTCGTACAACCAGTACACGCTTCAGAATACGCGTTTGGCAGACGAATTGGTGCCGAAGCTCAAGGCCAAGAACATCGGCATCATGAACGGCGGCCCGTTTGCAGCGAG
>JANMNR010000017.1:0-7402 GCA_031368325.1 Pirellula sp. | reverse complement strand
ATGGGCGTGCGCGCGATCGGGCGGGCGGTCGACGTGGCCGACGGCGACGCGCTGCGATCGTGGATCACTGACGCCGGCTCTGGCGCCAACGCGACTTCATGAGCAGAAGTAACGGAAACCGTTGCGATTCTCCCGGGACTAAACTCTTGGGCAAAAACCGGCGAAGCAGCCAATAATGCTCCGTAAACGACACCCGCCTTGAGCATACGAACGGTCATCATCAAGTTGCAAAAACTCAAAACACACCTCGTCTAATTTAAATAGCATTCCCCAAACGGTCTTCAGGTTTATCACTATTCTAGCGACTTACTGATCCAATGGGTCGTACTGAATCGAAATCGGGCTACGGCTTTACCTTGGGGGCGTGAAAGTTTACTCTGTACCAGAATACGTTTTTGGTGAGATGTGGCCCAGGCACAACCGGGGTGCCTCCATCACCACCCGGTTTGGTTTGCTGATTTTTCTTTCTCTAATAACATCAAGACTAATGCCGATCGCACTTATAACCGGGATCACAGGCCAAGATGGTTCGTATCTTTCTGAGATCCTCTTGGGCAAGGGGTATACGGTTCACGGGATCGTTCGCCGGAGCAGTTCGCTGGATCGCCCACGATTGCTTGGCCAATACAATGACCCCGAGATTTATGGAAAGAGGCTTTTTCTCCACTATGCGGACTTGTCGGATACCACATCCATTCGGCGGATATTGGCCAATACACAGCCAAACGAGTTTTATCATTTGGCAGGTCAGTCGCACGTCGGACTGAGTTTTGAAATACCGGAGAGTACATGCGAGCTCACCGCCATGGGGACACTTCGGATAATGGAGATTTTGCGAGACCAACCCAACAAACCGAAATTCCTTCATGCTAGCAGTCGGGAAATCTTTGGCACGCCAACAGTGAGTCCCCAGAACGAATTCACGCCGCTCAACCCAAATTCACCTTACGGTTGTGCGAAGTCTTTTGCAACGCAAATGGTTCGGATCTATCGGGAGTCACACGGGTTGTTCTTTTGCAACGCGATTCTTTACAATCACGAAAGTCCTCGCCGAGCAGAGAACTTCGTCACTCGAAAAATATCGTTGGCAGCAGCCAAGATCAAGCTTGGACTCCAGTCGAAATTAACGCTTGGTTCGATCGATTCTGCCCGCGATTGGGGCTACGCTCGAGAATATGCCGAGGCGATGTGGATGATCCTGCAACACGAAAAGCCCGACGACTACCTCTTGGCAACGGGAACCAGTTATACCGTGCGAGAATTTACGCAAGCTGCTTTTGACCACGTCGGGCTCAATTGGGAAAACCACGTAGACTTGGATCAACGCTTCGTGAGGCCCGCGGATCCAGAATTCCTTCTCGGCGATGCCACCAAGGCTAAAGAGGTCCTGGGCTGGGTCGCAAAAACGAAAATGCCAGAACTGGTCAAGATGATGGTGGACGAAGATTTGAGGTCGCTCACGCAGACGTCGAATTAAGCGGTTGATCCGGCATCCTCCATACGACCGCTCCGTGCGGTACGCAGACTCCAAGTTTTTTTGCCCTCGATATCTTGCGAGTCCAGCAATCACCATTGATGATCGGAAAGTAAAACTTTCTCCCTCGTTTCAAAATACGTTAAGCACTTGCTCATGAAGCTCTTAGTCACGGGCGCGTCCGGCCTTATTGGCTCCGAAGTATGCTCTCATTTTGCCACAAGGGGATGGGAGATACATGGCGTCGACAATAATCAACGCGCGGTATTCTTCGGCCCGCAGGGGGACACGCGTTGGAACCAATTGCGACTGCAGCAGCAAATCGCAGGCTTTGAACATCATGAAATCGACATCCGAAACCGAGAGGGCATTTTGGCACTGGTTCGAACCATCCGACCGGATGCAGTCGTCCACGCAGCAGCCCAGCCCAGTCATGACCGAGCTGCTGCGATCCCATTCGATGACTTCGACACAAACGCCGTCGGTACTTTTAATTTGCTCGAGGCGGTTCGACAGGCCTGTCCAGAGTCCCCTTTTGTTCATATGTCCACCAACAAGGTGTATGGTGATCGACCCAACACCATAGCTCTTCGTGAACAGGAAACACGATGGGACTATGCCGATACTGCTTACGAACATGGTATCTCTGAAGATTTTTCCATCGACCAATCCAAGCACTCGTTGTTCGGAGCGTCCAAAGTCGCAGCGGATATCGTTGTGCAAGAATACGGTCGTTATTTCAACATGCCGACATGCTGCCTTCGCGGCGGTTGCTTGACCGGCCCCAATCACTCCGGGGTGGAACTGCACGGATTTTTAAGCTATCTCGTGAAATGCAATCTTGAGGGACGCGAGTACCGTGTATTCGGCTACAAAGGCAAGCAAGTTCGTGACAATATTCACTCGGAAGATGTTGCGACGTTTATGTCGGCCTTCATTGAAACACCTCGATGCGCCGAAGTTTATAATTTAGGCGGCGGCAAAGCCAACAGCTGTTCCATTTTAGAAGCGTTCAAAATCGCAGAGTCATTCACAGGTCGGCCTCAGAAATTTACATACGTCGACGAGAATCGAATCGGCGATCACATTTGCTATTACAGCGATCTTCGGAAAATGAGAGAACACTATCCGAGTTGGGCTATCACCCATTCGCTCGAGAGTACGATTGGACAAATCGTCAACGCTTGGAAATCGAGATAGAGACACTTCTCGCTCCTCCTCGAGAAGTGCCCAGACTTGTACCACGCGGCGAGAGGCAGAAAAATGGCGCAGAAAGATTGCGTTCTCGATTTTTCTGCCCCCATCTTTCTGCTTGTTGCATCTCCCTCCTTTTTCTTTTTCGCGTTCACTTTTTTTGGGTCCTGCTACGACAAGCCCGTCGCAAAGGCGGTTGCGTAGGCGCGGCAATGCGATATGGTGATCATGATTTCGCGGATTCCGAGATCACTGGCAATGTCAGCGGCCTTACCAGTGATTTTGATTACGGGTGCTCCAGAAACTTCATTCACTACTTCCACATCGGTCCATTGGATTCCCTTGGCCCAGCCAGTTCCCAGTACTTTCAAAACCGCTTCCTTGGCTGCCCATCGGCCCGCATAATGCTGGGTCGCTGCCTTTCGTGACGAGCAGTACAAGATTTCTTTTTGTGTGAAGACGCGTTGTAAGAAAACTTCGCCGTGCTTTTCAATCATTTGGGCGATACGAACGCATTCGATAATATCGGTGCCTATGCTAATCAAATTTCCTGGCATATCGTTCGGTATCGTTATTAAGTTTTCGATGGTTCTGCAGTTTCGTCGGCTTGGATTGTACTCACAACGAGCTTGCAACATAACCGCCACGCGGCGTTGATCTTATTTGGACAAATTACGTCGGCGCATAGCTTCTGTGACTTCCTCAAGCAGTGTCAAGCGTCCGCCATACGTTCGCCTCAAATTCTCGGGAGTGAAAGTGGATTGCATGGTTCCCCACGCTACCGCTCGAACGTTTAGTAGGATGAGATGGTCAAAATACTCTGGTACGGTATGAAGGTCGTGATGGACCACCAGTATGGTCTTGCCCAACGACTGCTGTTGCCTTAGTACCTGAATAATGGATTGCTCAGTTGCTGCATCGACAGCGGCAAAGGGTTCGTCCATTAAAAATACGCTCGCCGACTGTACGAGGGCCCTTGCCAGAAAGGTACGCTGCTGCTGGCCACCAGAGAGTTGGCTGATTTGCCGCTCTGCCAACTCGGCAATTCCCACTTGCTCGAGCGCGTCCATCGAACGTTTACGGTGGTCCTTTCGAACCGGCATGAACCAGCCGATTTCTCGGTATAGCCCCATCGTGACAACATCCAATACCGTCGCGGGAAAATCCCAGTCGACCGATTCTCGCTGCGGTACGTACGCGATATTGTGGCGTTGTTTTGCCAACGATTCACCGTGTATCTCGACTGTCCCCGAAATGCGAGGCACCATCTCCATGATGGATTTGATGAGTGTGCTTTTGCCTGCACCGTTTGGACCAACCAATCCGACGAGTGCTCCGCTTGGGATCGAGAGATTGATCTCCCAAAGAACAGGCTTGCGTTGGTAGGCGACTGTTAAGTCGGCAATTCGTATCGCGTTGTTTGTCGTACTCATGGGCCTCGCGAAATCAATCCTGGGTGTTGCCGCCAAGTGCCTTGGTGATGGTTCGAAAGTTATGTTTCATCATGCCTTCGTAGGTGTCTGCACCGCTCCCCGTTGGCCCCATTGCGTCCGAATAAAGTTCGCCTCCGATAGCAACCTTCCAACCCTTGACTTCGGCACCCTCGATAATCGATCGCACTAGTTTTTCAGGAACGCTGGATTCCACAAAAGCCGCTGGCACCTTTTTTTCCACGAGCAAGTCGACGAGCTGTGTGATGCGTTTTTGTCCAGCATCCGACGCAGTTGAGATCCCCAGTATCCCTTCCACTTGCAGCCCGTATTGACGTCCGAAGTAGCGAAAGGCGTCATGCGATGTAATCAATAATCGGTGCTCCGGCGGAATCGTTTCAAACCAACGCTTTCCAAGCTCGTCCAGTTTTTGCAGACGTTCACGAAGTTCGATCGCTCGCTTTGTGAACAAGTCCGCGTTGGCGGGCATCCGTTCTTTGAGTTCGGCCTCGATGAGTTGGGTTGTCGAAGACCACAATTGGACATCCATCCAAACATGCGGGTCCGCTGTCTCGTGTTCAGGATCACCCATGGCGAGTTCTTTTGGGATGGCATCGGCTAACGCGATGTGTTTTTTGGGGCCGTTTGTCTTTAAGCTCAACAGGTCTCCCATTTTGCCTTCTAGCTTGAAGCCGTTGTAGAACACGATATCCGCAGCGCGAATCGCCTTTACATCGTCTGTGTTCGGTCGATACAAATGCGGGTCTACGCCACTCTTCATGAGCTGTTCGACCTGAACCAATTCGCCACCAATTTGCCGGACCATGTCGGCAACCATTCCCGTTGTGGCGACGACAATCAGCTTATCGGATTTCGCATCCTGTGTGTCCGTTGGCTTTCTGACCGATTTTTTGCAGCCAAGACCGCCAAACAAGCAAACAAGCAATCCGCACAGAACCAGCGGCCGGATAAGCCTTTTTCGATTAGGTTTCAAATTCATACCATTCGCAACTTTAATAATGAACCGCTGGTGTTTTACCCAGCGCTAAAATAACAACATGGGCTTCGTCGGTCAGAGTCCTCCGCTGGAGTCGCACCAGCGGTTCCGCCGGTTTAGATCAAGAGATCGAGACCCTTTAACCCGATTGGCTCTTTCGAGGCAAACGGTTCTCCATAGCGTACACCAATCGCTTTGCCCCAGAAAGCGGCATCCTCGCGAAGTCGTTCGACGAAGCTTGGCGGCTCCGTTGAACGACCGGTAACGAATTGACTTTCGTAAGCCGCGATGGAGGCAGCTTTAGCAGGCCAATGTTCCGTAATGTCCAAGATAAACGCAGGTTGCGGTACAAGCTTGAGATGGATGCAAAAATAATAGTAGATGCGTTCAGGGTGGTAGGGCAGGCCAGCAAGATCGCTCTTGGACAGTTTGCTCCAGAATCGAGCTGCCTCGACGAGTTCGGTCGCAGCCACGTGGTCTGGGTGTGCATCCGACCAGTACGGAGCAAAGATCCATCGTGGCCTCGCTAGACGAAACAAGCCCGCGAGACGGTGACGGTTTTCAAGCGTTGACTCGAGAAATCGGTTCTTCATGCCCAAGTTGTATCGCCATTGGATACCTAGGGTCTTGCTTGCCGATGCGGTTTCCATAGCACGTATTTCTGGGGATCCGTGCGGAGTCGGTTCACCGGTTGTTAGATCAACGATGCCAACCCTTCGCCCTTGCTGAAGCATTTTGCAAATGGCTCCTCCCATTCCGAGTTCAGCATCGTCTGGATGCGGCGCAACGACTAAAACGTCAAGCGGTTGGGATACGTCTGGCAAATCAGAAAAGTCATCGTGCGTTGTGTTCATAGCGGCTGGTCGATCAAGTACTTTTGGATATAGAAAAGAATTCCGCGAGCCACATCGGATTTCGGACCATGGAGTTGAGCCAGGGTCGAACCATCATTCAGAATCACTTCGACGGAGTTCTCGTCCGCATTCATGGCTTCTGCGCTGTTCGAGACAATCATGTCGCAGCATTTCCGGGACATTTTGACGATCGCGCGAAATCGGATGTCTTCGGTTTCTAAAGCAAAGCCCACCACCCACTGCCCAGCCCGCTTCGAGGCGCCCAATGTCGCAATGATGTCTGGAGTTTCGATCAACGAAAGCTGAAGGCCATGGCCTGTTTTATTGAGTTTGTGCGTAACGATTTCTTTCGGCATATAGTCGCAGGGCGCGGCGGCTCCGATCAGGCCGTCTGCCGTTTGAAACGCCTGATTTGTCGCTTCAAGCATCTCCTGCGTCGTTACAACATCGATTACTTTGGCTCGTCGAGGATACATTATAGAAACGGGACCGCTTATGACGGTCACATCATGCCCTAGGTCGAGGGCTGCTTGTGCGAGCCCGACTCCCATGCGTCCGCTGGAACCGTTTGTCAGGTAGCGAACCGGGTCTAGGTACTGTCGCGTTGGTCCAGAGGTGATAACGATATGAGCCATTGAGAGCCTCTCCGCGAATGCGTTACTCTAAAAATTTCTCACAAGCGGCTAAAATTGACTCGGGTTCTGACATGCGACCGGTACCGATTTTTCGGCACGAGAGCCAGCCGGAGTCAGGACCAACCATCTGCACTCCATCAGCCTTGAGCTGAGCTACATTGCGAGCAACCGCGGGCTTTTCCCACATAGGTGTGCTCATGGCTGGGGCGAAAACAATGGGGCATTCCATGTTGAGGTAAAGTGTGGCGATCAAACCATCGGCTAAGCCATGTGCGCAGCCCGCAATGACATGAGCTGTCGCGGGAGCCACGATAAAGAGCCGGCAATCGGTGGCCAATTCAATGTGCGGACCGAGCGGATAGCGGGGGTCAAAGGCGTTGACCACCGGCGCTCGATTGCACAAGGCAGTGAAGGTGGCAGCCCCTACAAATTCTTGGGCTGCCTCGCTGAGTACGACCGTTACATCGAATCCGCGTTGTGCCAAGCGGCTAACGAGGGCCGCTGATTTGTATGCGGCGATGCCGCCCGATACTCCGACAACGACGCGCTGGTTCATCCAACATTCACCACTATAGATCGCTGGTGTCCAGATCGAGCAAATCGCCAAGGTCAGCCGTCTCGCTAAGTACCTTGAGTTCGCCCGAAGTGGTCAAGAAGATTTTGTCCTGCAAAATTTCTTGGATAACCACTTCCATTTTGTCGTCGGTGTTCATTTCGACCAAAGGTCTACTGCCCCGGTTGATTTGCACCAATCGTTTTTGCAATTCTTTTAGTGGTGGAGGTTCAATCGCATTCCGAGGAATTACTGTATGGGAGGC
>JANMNR010000145.1:0-9589 GCA_031368325.1 Pirellula sp. | reverse complement strand
CGACGTCCGATTCAAGTCGATTGAATTCCCCTGCCCACACATGTTGCGAGCCTACGATCTTGTTTGCTTGAATCCGGAAACCGGACGGGAGATTCTCAAAATCAATAAAATCCAAGTGGCCATGGACCGAAGTGGTTGGCTCGTCGAGGTTGAATCGCCCGTACTCAACGGCGAACAAATCCACAACGCAATACAAGTGATCCACGACCGGTTTCTATGCCGACCTCAGAGTTCTGCCTGCTTGCTTGGTTTACTGATGCCAGAACTTTTGGTTGCCGATGCAGAGAAAGTAACAAAACTTCGCAACGTGAGTGTGGGATTCAAACCCACAGAGTCGATTTCCAAGCTGATGGTGTCGTATTCGATCGAGGAATCGAAACAGCCAAGCGCCTCCTTTAGCGTCGAGCGAGACCACATTGCAGAATCGACTCATTGGGCTATCAACTCCAAATCCGCCGCAACCTCATGTCAAGTTCTGGGCGTGCTGTTTCCATCTGTCAAATATTTGGGTGACCAAGCTAGTTTTCTTGGAACAATTGAGGGAAGCCAAAACAACCAACACTGGGAAACCACCGTTCGAGGTGATTTTTATTCGGTCGATATGGCCAAAGCGTCGATGCCGTTTGGCCAGCCGCTAAAAGGACTTGGGAAGCTTCGAATTGCGAACGCAGTGTTCAACGACGGAAGCTTGCGCAGTGCTAAAGGGCTCGTTTCAAGCAACAACTGCTTCGTCGAAACCGACTGGTTGGACCAGAAATTCGACCAGGGCGTTTTCAATTCCACGGACACCAAAAAGTGGATGGAGATGGGTCGCACGGTCACCTTGAATCGACTCGGATTGCAATTCGAAATGAACTCTCAGCAGGGGATGAATTTTTCTGGCGCGACCCCACCTCCAGCCGACCAATCGAAATGGCCCAGCCTGGCTGCTTATGTTGGAAACAAACCCATCGCATGCACGAATTCGGCCACTCTCCCTGTAAATGGCGTCGCTACGGCACTCTACATGTATCTGAAACCCGATGCCGAATCTCAACCGACCCGAATCGCACGACTACGTGAATAGTTTGTGCGCAACGTCTAGGGTTGTACTGGAACCAGTCTGGCCGTCGCGACAAACACAAAGCAAATGTAAGCAATAAACGCAAACAGGATAACAATTCCAAACACCATCCCGATGATCAGCTTGGTCTTAGCGCTTTGGAATTTTGCTGCCACACTTCCAGGAGCTGCATTCGGATCCATCAAAAATGGTTGACTATTGGCTATCGCGTTCCATTGCATAAGTCGCACAGCATACCAGATGCCAATGATGAGACTCCCCAAAGCCGAACAGAGCAAACATAGTACCATCGCAATCCAGAACTGCCCCGCGTCCTTCGTAATTGCGTTGAGCTTGGCAAGCAAGACAGGGTTAACTCCTTGCGTATCCATTCCAGCGGGAAAGATGGTTGGGGCATACGGATTGCTTTGGTCATTCGACATGTCTGAAGCCTCTCGATGCTTTTTGGATAAAGCGAAACCTCTAGACCAACGCGAAGGAATTCCGAACTGATCCATTAAGTTCAAGTTCCGGCACTCAACAACGCGGAACCCATCGTAACGCCTGGCGCTGGCAATGTACTGGCCCCTTGCAAGTAAATATCGATTGCCCGTGCAGCTCCGCGACCTTCGTTAATGGCCCAAACGACGAGCGATTGGCCACGACGACAATCACCTGCTGCAAATACGCCACGAACGTTTGTCGTAAACTTGCCATGCTCTGCCTTGTAATTGCTGCGGGGATCCAGCTCGACTCCCAGCAATTCAGCAACGGTATTCTCTGGTCCGAGAAATCCCATCGCCAACAATACGAGATCTGCACCGATGACCTGTTCACTCCCTGCCACTTCCTCCATCACCATTCGGCCATCTTTCTTTAGCCACTGCACACGGACGGTCTTAATACCTGTGACGTTTCCTTTTCCGTCATCGATAAACTCCTTGCTCAGAATGCAATATTCACGAGGATCTCTGCCGAATTTTTCTTCCGCTTCCTCATGACCGTAATCCACTCGGAACGTCTTGGGCCATTGCGGCCAGGGATTGTCACCAGCTCGCTCCTGTGGCGGCTTGTCTAGCAGCTCGAAGTTCACCAGTTGTGTGCAACCATGACGCAAGCTTGTACCGATGCAGTCACATCCCGTATCGCCACCACCAATAACAACGACCCTTTTGCCATTGGCGGAAATGAACTTGCCGTCCGCATGTTTGCTGTCCAGCAAACTCGCTGTGTTGGCGGTCAAGAACTCCATGGCATAATGAACGCCATTGAGCTGCCTACCCGGAATCGGAAGATCGCGAGGCTTGGTGGCTCCCGTTGAAAGCAATACGGCATGGTTCTCGGCCATCAATTGCTTAGGATCGACATTATTGCCAACGTTGGCACCCGTGACAAACTTCACTCCCTCAGCGCTCATCAAGTCCAACCGACGCTGCACGACATTCTTGTCAAGCTTCATGTTGGGGATACCGTATGTCAACAAGCCACCGATTCGGTCTGCCCGTTCGTAAACGGTGACAGTATGCCCGGCTTTATTGAGTTGGTCTGCGGCAGCCAAGCCAGCAGGCCCGCTTCCGATGATTGCAACACTCTTACCGGTTCGCATTTCTGGTGGATTGGCCGTCACCCAACCTTCGTCGAATGCACGGTCGATGATCGCGTTTTCAATGTTCTTGATCGTCACCGGCGGGTTCGTAATCCCAAGCACACATGCACCCTCGCAGGGTGCAGGACAAACTCGACCCGTAAACTCTGGGAAGTTGTTCGTTTTGTGCAATCGATCGACCGCTTCGCGCCACCGCCCGTGGTAGACCAAATCATTCCACTCAGGAATTAAGTTGTCGATCGGGCAACCTGTGGCCGATTGACAGAATGGAACGCCGCAATCCATACAACGGGCGCCCTGTTTGCGCAATTGTTCCTCTTTGGGCTCGGTATAGATTTCGCCGTAATCATTCATACGAACGATCGGCAAACGCCATTCCACTTTTTTGCGTTCAAACTCTTTAAATCCAGTTGGCTTTCCCATATTTTCTTTAAGCGTTTACTTGTTTTGTGTTTATTCAGTTGTCAGCAATTCGCAACAGGTCTTAAACCAACTGCAGTTTCTTGTCTTGTTTCATTTCGAGCATCACTCGCTTGTAGTCCGTCGGCATGACCTTGACGAATCGTTCAATGCTCTTGGGCCAATCCGCGAGCAACTCTTTTGCGACCGACGACTTGGTCAACTCGGCGTGCTTGGAGACCAGTGCGAAGAGCTCAGCGATGTCTTCCTCTGCATCAACGCTTTCGAGCTCCACGGTTCCCAAGTTGCACTTGATTCGGAATGAATCGGCGTTGGCCAATACGTAAGCAACGCCACCACTCATGCCCGCTGCAAAGTTTCTACCAGTGGGTCCGAGAATCACAACGCACCCACCGGTCATGTACTCGCAACCATGGTCGCCCACTCCCTCAATGACGGCCGAACAGCCCGAATTGCGAACAGCAAAACGCTCTGCCGCTCTTCCGCGAATATATAGCTCGCCGGTCGTCGCTCCATACAAGCATACGTTGCCAACGATAATGTTGTCTTCTGGTGGGAAAGTGGATCGCTTATCCGGATAGACAACAATCCTGCCTCCAGAAAGCCCCTTGCCGACATAGTCGTTGGCATCCCCCTCTAACTCGAGCGATACGCCATGAGCCAGAAAGGCGCCAAAGCTCTGTCCAGCAGCTCCCGTAAACTTGATTTGAACGGTTCCTGTTGGTAGCCCCGCTTGGCCATAACGCTTTGCTATCTCGTGACTGAGTATGGTACCCACTGTACGATTGGTATTGATGATCGGCAATTCGAATTTCACAGGCTTGCCGCTATCCAACGTGGCTTTGCACCGTGGAACGATTTCGGTCATGTCTAGTGATTTCTCCAGTCCATGATCCTGCTTCTGCAAACATCGAACGCCCACGTCCGGGCTCAACTTCTTCGCCGGCTTTAGGATGGGAGACAAGTCCAATCCATCGGACTTCCAGTGCGAAATTGCAGAATCGGCGATCAAACAATCGGTTCGACCGATCATGTCGTCAATTTTTGCAAAGCCTAGCTCCGCCATGATTTGTCGGGCGTCCTCGGCCACCATGAACAAGTAGTTGACCACATGCTCCGGCTTGCCCGCAAATTTAGCCCGCAACTCTGGATCCTGTGTCGCAATGCCCACTGGACAGGTATTGAGGTGGCACTTTCGCATCATGATGCAGCCCAACGTAATCAGCGGAGCCGTCGCAAACCCAAACTCCTCAGCACCAAGCAAGGCTGCCATCACAACGTCCCGCCCGGTCTTGAGTCCGCCGTCCGTTTGCAATGTGACTCGGCTGCGGAGATTATTCAAAACCAACGTTTGATGCGCTTCGGCAATTCCTAATTCCCATGGCAAGCCCGCATGCTTAATACTTGTCAGCGGAGAAGCGCCTGTGCCTCCTGTGTCACCGCTTATCAGGATATGATCTGCGTGCGCTTTTGCCACTCCCGAAGCCACCACGCCAACCCCAACCTCGCTCACAAGCTTAACGCTCACACGAGCACTCGGATTGCTGTTCTTCAAGTCGTGAATCAGCTGCGAGAGATCCTCGATCGAATAAATGTCGTGGTGAGGAGGTGGGCTAATGAGGCCAACGCCCGGCGTGCTGTACCGAATTTTAGCGATGTATTTGTCTACCTTTTTGCCGGGCAGCTCGCCCCCTTCACCCGGTTTCGCCCCTTGTGAAATCTTGATCTGCAATTCGTCGGCATTTGCCAGATACTCAATCGTGACCCCAAAGCGACCGGAAGCCACTTGCTTGATCGCGGAACGTTTGCTGTCACCGTTCGGAAGCGGCTTGAATCGAACAGGATCCTCGCCCCCCTCGCCTGTATTGCTCTTGCCGCCGAGCCGGTTCATGGCAATCGCCACCGTCTCGTGCGCCTCGGCGCTGATCGACCCTAGGCTCATCGCACCGGTGCAGAATCGCTTTACGATCTCTTTGGCGGGTTCAACATCGTCGATGCTAATCGCCGGTCCAGCGCCACCTGGCTTGAATTCGAGCAGCCCTCTCAAAGCGTAGCGCATCTTGGCATCGTTATTGATGTGATCTGCGAATCGCTTGTAAGCATTTTTGTCGCCAGCCCGCGCAGCCACTTGGATGTCGGCGATGGCGGCGGGGTCCCAACCATGCCGTTCGCCTTCGGCTCGCCAATGGAATTCGCCTAGATTGGCGAGCATCGGCAACGCATTCGGCTTGGTTGTTGGATAACCTAGTGCATGGCGTCGAAACGTCTCTTCGGCCAAGATGTCGAAACTACATCCTTGGATTCGGCTGTTCGTACCTGTAAAGCAGCGAGCAATGACTTCGTCTTTCAAACCGAGGGCTTCAAATATCTGGGCACCCTTGTAGCTGGCTAGCGTGCTGATGCCCATTTTGGCCATGACTTTCAGCATGCCTTTGGCGACCGCCTTGCGATAACCCAGAACAATTTTGCTGTCGTCCATTCCCTCAAGCAGTCCATCACGACTTGCTTGCCATAGGGACTCGAAAGCAAGGTACGGATTGATTGCGTCCGCGCCGTAACCCACAAGCAAACAGTGATGATGTACTTCTCGGGCTTCGCCTGTCTCTAGAACAATTCCGATGCGGGTTCGCTTCGCGGCTCGGATCAAATGATGGTGGACTGCACCGCACGCAAGCAAACTGCTGGTGGCAACTCGGTCGTGGCCGATGTTGCGATCAGACAGCACAAGCATCGTGTACTGATCATCAATCGCTTGTTCGGCTTCGATGCAGATTCGATCGAGCGTCGCCGAAACTCCAGCTTTCCCGAGGCTTCGATCAAACGTAATGTCGATGGTCTTTGTCTTCCAACCTCGATTGGTCATATGCTGGATGGCAGCTAATTCTTCGTTGGTCAGAATTGGGTGAGGAATCAGCAAACGATGACAGTGGGCAGGAGTTGCATCTAACAGGTTTTGCTCGGGGCCGACGTAACACTCCAGCGACATAATGACCTCTTCGCGAATCGAATCGATCGCTGGATTGGTCACTTGTGCAAACAGTTGTTTAAAATAGTCATAGATCAATCGAGGTTGATCGCTCAGACAAGCTAGAGCCGAGTCATTGCCCATCGATCCAATGGGATCGACTTGCGTTTGGATCATAGGAAGCAGCATGACATTCATCGTCTCAAGCGTGTATCCAAACGCTTGCATACGAGGTAGCAGCGTATCGGGATAGAAGCCGTGCGACTCTTTGTCGGTTGCTAACTGATCTAATGTGATGCGCTCTGCCTTGAGCCATTCTTGATACGGCCGAATCGCCGCGAATGTTTCCTTGAGCTCTTCGTCTGGAATCAATCGCCCTTCCTCAAAGTCGATCAAGAACATTCGACCAGGTTGGAGACGGCCTTTGGACTTAACGATGGCTGGGTCCACGGGCAACACCCCTACTTCACTGGCCATGATGACACGGTCGTCGGTCGTCAGATAGTATCGACTTGGTCGCAATCCGTTTCGATCCAGTGTCGCCCCGATGAAGTGACCATCGGTGAACACGATCGAGGCCGGGCCGTCCCACGGTTCCATCATGCAACTAAAGAACTCGTAGAAGGCGCGTTTGCCCGGTGACATGGTTTCGTGCTTTTGCCAAGCTTCCGGCACCATCATCATGACCGCTTCTTGAAGCGTGCGACCGTTTAGTAGCAAGAATTCCAAAACGTTGTCGAATGTTCCGGAGTCACTGCACAACGGTTCGACAATTGGAAACAGTTTTTTAAGGTCGTCGCCAAAGACCGAACTTTCCGCCATCCCTTGTCGGGCTTTCATCCAATTGATGTTGCCGCGGACCGTGTTGATTTCCCCGTTGTGACTCATAAACCGTAACGGTTGCGCACGGTCCCAACTCGGAAACGTATTGGTCGAAAATCGAGAATGCACCATAGCGAGATGCGTTTCGAAATCGGGGTCGAGCAAGTCTGCGTAGTACGGCACAACCTGCGCTGGCGTCAACATGCCCTTGTAGATCAGTGTCTTGGTCGACAGACTGCAAACGTAGAACAGTGTCGCTTGTTTAAGGTTTTTGTCATTGCGAAGAATGTGGCTGGCTTGCTTTCGAATCAGATACAGCTGTCGCTCGAACTCTTCGTTGCTTAAGCCCACTTTGGCCGCCACGTAGACTTGTTCGATAACGGGCTCGGCAGTTCTCGCGCTTGGGCCGATGTCCGCTGCGTCGGGTGATTGTGGCACGCGCCGCCAACCTAAAAGCGTTTGCCCCTCACTTGCAATGAGTCGATTGAGCGTCTGTTTGCAGTGGTCTCGTTCAGCAGCATCCTTTGGCAAGAAAATGTTACCAACCGAGTAAAATCCCTTGTTCGGTAGATCGACACCAAGTTCGCTTAACGCTATCCGTCGGACGAACTTGTCCGGCATTCCAACTAAAATGCCGGCACCGTCACCCGTGTTTTTCTCGCAACCACATGCGCCCCGGTGATACATGGCCTTAAGAATCGTCTCGGCATCGCGAACGATTTGATGACTGGGCTTGCCCTTAACATTGGCTACAAAACCAACACCGCACGAGTCCTTCTCGAGACTAGGATCATACAGCCCTTGCTTTTCAGGGAATCCAAATGGTGCATTCATGCTCAGCCAATCCTACTAGGTCGTTGTGTTCAGTACTGTGTATTTGTAGATGACGATGGGTCAGGTTGTTTTCAGGACGCCACGGGTGAGGTCGATGTCGCCTCGTTATTGTTCGGAAGAACGCCATCCTGATTGTTGGCTCCCATTGCCTGTGCCTCGTCAGGTTGCTTCGCATTCTCTTGATCCCAGACGCGATTCTTCATTACGATGTCCATGAAGCTACGAGCGGCTCGGCTCAACGATACGTCGCGTCGTTGAATGATTCCCAACGGTCGGGTCAGATCTAGCCGATCGCACTCGATCCGCCTTAACGATCCGGCAGCAAGCTCAGATTGAACCGTTAGCATGGGCAGGAATGCAACACCGCTATTGACAATGGCGGCATGCTTCACGGAGTCGATGTTGTCCAGTTCGACAACGACACGCATCGTCACACCAAGATTGCGAAGCTCCTTGTCAATCTCTTGGCGAATGCGCAAATTGCTGGCAAAGGCGACCATCCCAACTTGCGATAAAGCTTCGGGAGAGATGCGACCGAGTGTCGAAAGTCGATGTCTAGGGGACGCGACCAAAATCATTGGCTCGTGACGCCATAAAGTCGTTTGCAAGGAAGGATGGTTTTGGTCCGGATAACTCACCATACCAAAGTCAACCGTACCCTGCTCAACCATCCGATAGACTTCGTGTGGATGCGCTAGTTGGTAAGCAAAACTCGCCGAGGGACAGTTCTTTTGGAACTTGTCTTCCAGGGTCGGCATGTAGCTTAGACCAATCGAGTAGATTGACGCGATCACCACGTGTCCTGTGACCTCTTCGCCCGATGCAGCTCCGCCCAGTCGTACCTCATCGACCAGCGAATCGAATTGCCTCAGGACGCCAGCTAATCCGTCATAGAACTTTTGACCCTCGGCCGTCAAAACGAAGGGCCGCTTGGTTCTATCGATAAGTTGGACCGATAGAAAATCCTCTAAATGCTGCACGCTTTGGCTAGCGGCACTTTGGGTCATTCCGTGGTCGCTTGCCGCCTGCGAAAAACTCCGGCGACGCACCACATCGTAAAAAACCTTCAACGATCGGATATGCACAGCCCCGTGGGAACTTGCGGCTCTATTATTAATTTTGTTAATTTTCGTGCTCCTGTATTAATACTGTCGATTCGAAGGATAGCGTGTCAAAGTGAGGGAGTCAAGGAGCAATGGGCCGACTTTGCGAGATAGACAGGATCGACGATAGGGTCGGGGACGACAGACGAGTTGCCCGGAGCCATCAAACAAGCCTGCAAATCGTTGCCAGGCATAAACCTCGGCCAACTGGGCTTTCGGCAGAGTGTGCAGGCAGGAAATAAAGTCCGCCCGCAGTTAAGGTGAGAAGTAGGTCTAGATTTATCTAATCAGATTTTCCGAGCACGAAGCGCGCGAACTCAGGCTAATGGTGCACGGGAAATTCAGCGATTCATTTCGCTCACGCCATCGGCCTGGGCAACACGCTAATCCGTTATCGCTTTAAAGATTCGGACATGAACTCGAATAGTGCTTTGGTACACGGATCGTCCGGCAAGCCTAGGTCTTCGTTGATTTTGCTGTGGGTCGTCTCTTTGGCTCCGAAGACTTTGACAGGAACACCCGAGTCGCCCAGCACGCTACCTAATCGTTGCGCTTGGGCGCTCGTGTCTGGATGGCCTGCAACATGCAGAATCAAAAAAGGTGGGATTCCTTTGCCTTTGGCGATATGCGTCACTGCCGACAGATTCTTGTGTTTTTCAGGGTCATTACCAAACTTCTCCCGGTGGCCATTTTTCACCTGTGGTTGCGAGTGTGCAATTCGTCTGATTTCTGCCGTTGTAATGATGGCTGGTACATCAAACGTATCACCATCTACCGGGACACAACCTTTGATGTTG
>JANMNR010000130.1:0-1869 GCA_031368325.1 Pirellula sp. | reverse complement strand
GACGACCAGGGCGGCGAGAGTGGATGGAGTATGCATAAAAGTCCAGGGCAAAGGGGGCATCAGTAGTCGAACTTACACCTGCGCAGCGTCGATCAGCGTCCGAATAGACTCATTGGAGCCTCATCAAGGTAGCTTTCCCAGTGCCCGATGGTGAAAACCCTGCGTTTTAGCAGACTTAGACAAGTCCCGACAAGGCTTGCCAATTTGACGACGCGATGATATTTTTGTGGTTAAGTTTACGATTGGGACGAAGTTCAGTCCTACATCGTTTAATTATTTGGCGAAGTAGCTCAGTTGGTTAGAGCAACGGCTTCATAAGCCGTGGGTCGCTGGTTCAAGTCCAGTCTTCGCTACTCATACTTTATCAAGCGATTCGTTTAGAAAACGTTAAACCGGGAGCTGTTTCCCGAGCGCAATATTCCAAGCAAAAAACGTGTAGTACTACACGATTGCAAAAGGAGCGTTCAAAAATGGCTAGGGAACCTGGTTATTGTCTCCACAAACCCACCGGGCAAGCTTATGTCCGATTCGACGGGAAACCGTTCTATCTGGGGGAGTTTGGGAGCGAAGTCAGCAAAGAGCGGTACAACCGCCTAAAAGCGGAATGGCTGGTGAATCGTCATTCTGCGAAGTTTAAACCCAAGGCAAATGCAGGTCCGACAGTCTCGGACGTCTGCAATGCCTATCTGGATCATGCGGAAGCCTACTATTCCGCTTCCAACGAGTACACGAACCTAAAGCTCGCCTGCGGACCATTGAGCGAGTTGTTCGCCACAATGCCTGCAAGTGAGTTTGGGATTCTCCAGTATCGTGCTTGTCGCGATTGGTGGCTCAGTACGGACACTCGGAGCCGCCAGTACATCAACAAGCAGATGAAACGCATGCTCAGGGTGTTCAAGTGGGCAGTGGGCGAAGGAATGATTCCGGCAGCGATCCACGAGACCTTGAAGTGTGTAGCTACACTCAAAAGGGGCAGGACCAAGGCCCAGGAAGCCAAAAGGGTTGTTCCGGTTGACGTTGCCAGGGTGGAAGCGACTTTGCCCCATCTGACGCAAGTCGTCTCGGACATGATTCGATTTCAAAGCCTAGTGGGGTGCCGTCCTGGTGAAGTCTGCGCGATTACGCCAGGAATGGTGAACCGCTCTAGCGAAGTCTGGACAATCGCACTGGAAACCCACAAAACCGCGTGGCGTGGCAAATCTCGCACTATCTACGTGGGACCAAAGGCACAAGCAATCCTTGCCAAGTATCTTTTGCGAGCTGCGGATTCGGCTTGCTTCTCGCCTATCGAGTCTGAACGGCAACGCTTGGAAGCTCGCCACGCAGCGAGAACGACGCCATTGGACCAAGGGAACATTCCAGGCAGCAACGTCGCCAGGAAGCCACGCAAAGCCCCTGGTGAAGCGTATACGACCGGCAGCTATGCCAAGGCGATTAAGTACGCATGTCAACGTGGCAAGCTCGAGCCGTGGAGCCCAAACCAGTTGCGGCACAATGCAGCAACGGCCATTCGAAAGGAATTCGGATTGGAGGCCGCTCAGGTCATTCTTGGACACTCGGAGATCGGGACGACTCAAGTCTATGCCGAGCAAGACACAGCCAAGGCCATCGCTGTTGCAAAGGCGGTGGGATGATGAAGAAGATCACATTGACTAAACAAGATCGATTGGATGCCGTGGACGGTTTACTTGCAGCGGCACGCATAGAAATTGAAAATCTGATCGCATCGATCAGTACAACTTACGAACTTGAAAAGCTCAGCGGGATCCTCGCCGACTTGAAAATGGCAAAAAACGATCTCGAATCACTCAACATAGGAAACTAATCATGCGAAGAATTTACGATAAAGACGCCAGGAATGCATTGTCC
>JANMNR010000013.1:0-1896 GCA_031368325.1 Pirellula sp. | reverse complement strand
CTAGATTCGGTTGGAAAAAAGAAGGAAGAAGAATGAAACGCACATTAGTGATCGCAATTCCGGCTTTAGCAATCTTGCTAAGTATGATTCCCCTCCATGGCAAACCGCAGGAGCAAACAGGAAAGGCCAGCAAGACCCAGTTGGATTCCTTTATGGAAATGAAACTGGAACACGCCAAAGCGATCCTCGAGGGGCTCGCTACCGAAGACTTTGAGCAAATCGCAAAGGCATCGCAAGCCCTCACTGCACTTAGCCTGGAAAGCAGTTGGAACGCGCACACAACGGTGGAATACCTCGACAACAGCTCGGACTTTCGTCGTGCTTTGAACGTCGTGACCAGCGCTGCGCGCGAAGAAAATTTAGATCGGGCTGCACTTGGTTACGTCAACATGACTGTCCAATGTATCGAATGCCATCGCTACCTTCGCGTCAAAAACATCGGAGATGCGAAGCCGTAGCTGCGGGCAGCGAAGCTTTGCTTCGCAGAAAATTCGTTTAACAGTCAGCCGTAGGCGTACTTTTGCGAGCTAAATGGGGTGAGCATCCGAGGATGAAAATGTTATAAATCTCTCTTTCGGATGACACTCCTCTTTTGCGAACGGCTCGGCGAGATGCCCACTGATACGGACAACTCCACTATTGTTTTTGGCGATGTCCCTTTCGCGGCCTCACGTCCGCATCGCTTCGGATTGGTCATCGAAGGGCCTGTGCCGTCTGTTGGCACAGAAGTCTCCGAAGATTATTTGCATGAAATTTTGCTCGCGCCATCGAATCGTGATGCCCTGATGGCTTTGATTGAAAAGGAAGGGCTGGTGGTTTGTAAAAATGTTCGGTCCGACGCTCCCTCTTACCGTCGCGTACGCGGGAAATCGAGTTTTTCTAAACTGAGTCAGGCCGAGTATTATCATCATGATGGCTGTAGCTCGCCGACCAAACCACGTGTGGTCGAGATTCGCTGTCCACATCAAGATGTGAGCCGAAATGTAGCGACTGCCATCGCTCCTTTTCCGGATGTCATTCGAGCGATGCTCATGGCATTGCCAGAGAGCATGTTGAATCACGAGGGGATACGAGAGTACAGGGAAACGTTTTCGGTGGCTCCCGAAAACGTTCCACCTCCGTCCGACTGGGACGCGATTCAGGGCAAGGTGACACGGCTTGTTCGCAAGGAGATGGACGCAGAGGCATGTCGAGCCTACTTTCGGTCGGTGGACGAACAAGCAGGCGCATATGCCTTGCCGTGGGAGATGGGTGAGAGCAGGCTCATGCTCAATGCGAGCGACGATCTCACTCAAACGATGCAACATCGCCGAGCTTACCAAAAACCCCGTAGCCAAGCCGAACAAAATGGCAGCCTCGTAAAACGCTGGACCGCCGAAGAAGCGTAACGTTCGCTCGGATCGAGGCGAAAGCCCAAGCTGCGGAGCAGAGCCCTGGAGCGAGGGTGAAGTTCCCACAATCGACTGCAGGGTGGAAAACAGCCTGGATTTAACTCGAATAGACCTGCAATTATTGCGAAATCTGGAAAGAAATGTAAAAATAACACTTGCCGTTAGATTTAGATTTGGTTTTGGTTTAGACTAAATCGGTCCTCTTTTCGATGATTCCGCTGGTGCCTGCGTATCCAACGCCGGGACTTTTGTTAGTTTGCTGAGGTTGATTGATGAGAAACGTTCGCCGGATCAAGAGTCGTATCCACCGTAGTTTGAGACGCTTCTTGGACTTGTGTAGAAAACGCAATAGATGCCGCCGACTTATGGGGTTGGAGGCGTTGGAAACTAGGTCGCTAATGGCCGCAGATTTTCTCATTTCCCAGGAGCTTTTTGATTCATCGAACTTGTTGGCTGAGGGTGAAGCACCAGCGCCAATAATCGGCTATATGCCACCGGAACCGCC
>JANMNR010000076.1:0-1930 GCA_031368325.1 Pirellula sp. | reverse complement strand
GGCCATCACTTTGACCGACGAAGTGCTTGAGCACCGGCACGATCGCTTGCTCGTACTTGATCTTTTCGAGCGACGGGTCAGCGATGTCTGTGACCAAATGCACTTCGGCAAGCTTGGCGTAGTCGAATGGGCTACCGACTTGCAACGTTTTGGAGCCCACGGCACCGATCCGCCCCTGAAAGAACGCAAACCCTTTGCCTTTGCTCTGCCCCGTCGCAACTGTCGCGCTCGTCATGATGACACTCTTGACTTTTCGAAAGAGGTGCTCGCGGAGGTGGCTTCCGACATCCAGCGGACTGCTTCGCATGGTGATACGGACCGCGTTTCTGGACTGGATATTCCGGGTCTGCTGCTCAAGCCAATAGACCGAGTCGTCGATTTTTTGCTGAAGCCATTGATCGACGCTCGCAGCAAGCGAGCTGAGTCGCTGGCTCGCGGACATCATTTCCAGGCGACTGTTGGCATCTTTCAAATCCTGTCCGTATCGTTCGAGTTGTTCCGAAAGTGACTGCAATCGTTCTCCCAATACGGTTTCGATCGACAAGGGTGCTCGAACACGTCCGTTCGTCTTCTCTTGACCTAGTTGCCAACCTGCGAGGTCCGCCGTGAGATCGTCCAGCGATTCCATACAGCGGTAGGTGTCCTGAGTAAGCTGCTTGAGCCCGAGCGCAACAAGGATGCCCTTTTCCGTTCGCGGATTGTAGAGCTTTCGCAGCGTGTAATCGATTTGGGAGTTGCTGATCTGTAGGCCCAAGTGATCGCCGGCGACGGATTCAATGGTATGGCATTCGTCGAAAATAACCGAATCGTACTTTGGTAATATACCAGCACCCTGCGCCCTTAGGGCTAGGTCGCTAAAGAAGAGCGCGTGGTTGACGATTAGAATTTGCGAGTTTTGAACGCGGCGTCTTGCGGCATAATAGAAGCAGGATTCATGGTGTTTGCATTTTCGTCCCATGCAGTTCGCAGAATCGCTTGCGACTTCGTCCCACACGTTGCTTGGCGGTCGAAAGGCCATGCTACTGAGAGAACCGTCGTTGGTCGAACGGGCCCATTCCTTGACGGAGTTTAGGTGATCGTGATCTTGTTCGCTGCTCCACAAGCTGACGGACCGGGAGTCTGCCAACTCGAGTCGCCGCTTTGACATGTAATTTCCGCGGCCCTTGACCAACACGCTGGTGAACTCGCGGGGAATGACCGCTTTGAGGAGCGGCAGGTCTTTGGAGATGAGTTGTTCTTGGAGACTGATCGTGTGGGTGCTGACGATGATTCGTTTGACGGAATCATCTTCCTCATCAATATCCTTGCCGTGTTGGCGTTTGTCTTTGCCTGATTCGTCGTGTTTCGCTTTGCCGGCCATGGCATTTTCAGCAGCGGTCGCATGCAAGATGGCTGGCACCAGGTATCCAAAGCTTTTTCCAACGCCAGTCCCTGCTTCGACGATCAAATGATTGCGGTTACGAAGCGCGTCACCCACCGCCTCGGCCATCGCGATTTGCTCGTTGCGGTGCTCGTAGTTTTTTATGCGCCTCGATATGCTCCCCTTTGGCCCTAAAATCGCATTGATATCCAACTCGCCCATCAACTAACGTTTCCTTGTCAAAGATGCGAGACAGACTTCCATCCCGTCATCACAATCACTGCCAGTGGCCTACACAGGTTAATGGCGATCATTGTATGGCATTCACCTGAGCGTGTCACCGCAAAACTGAATGTTTAGAATCTAGCAACGAATAAGCGCTGGGGATAAAGAAAGTCCACTAGGAAATGAGCCTTCGCTTCAGAGCGCAGCAGTAGTTTCGGAATTCTTCCACCATCGTTTGACACGGACAGCCGCTCGATAGGCTACGTTTCGAACTTGGGATGAAAGACGATTTGCTGGTACGATCCATCGTTGCTGAACCGTCGGTTCGCCTCCCAGTCGCTTTTT